>JBEIJQ010000150.1:0-7437 GCA_040380145.1 Lewinellaceae bacterium
GCCAAGGAATACCTCGACGAACTGGAATTTTTGGCCAGCACCGCCGGGGCCGTCACGGCCAAACGCTTCACCCAAAAACTCGACCACCCCGAACACCGCACGTTCGTGGGCAAGGGCAAGTTGGAGGAAATCAAGCAGTACATAGAGGAAAACAACATCGACCTGGCCATTTTCGACGACGACCTCACGGGCAAACAGACCACGGCGCTCGAGGAAACCCTCAAGGTCAAGATCCTCGACCGTTCGATGCTCATCCTCGATATCTTCGCCAGCCGCGCCCAAACGGCCCAGGCCAAAACACAGGTCGAACTGGCACAGATGCAGTACCTGTTTCCCCGCCTCCGCGGCATGTGGACGCACCTCGAGCGTCAACGCGGCGGCATCGGTATGCGCGGCCCGGGCGAACAGGAGATCGAGACCGACCGACGGATCGTCAAAGACAAGATCGCCCTGCTCAAAGAACGCCTCGAGACCATCGACCGGCAGTCGTTCACCCAGCGCAAAAGCCGCGACGCCATGGTGCGAGTGGCCCTCGTCGGCTACACGAACGTGGGCAAGTCCACCCTGATGAACCTGCTCAGCAAGTCCGAGGTGCTGGCGGAAAACAAACTCTTCGCCACCCTCGACACCACCGTGCGCAAGGTCGTTTTCGAACGGATGCCCTTCTTGCTGTCCGATACGGTCGGATTCATCCGCAAACTGCCCCACCACTTGGTGGAAAGTTTCAAGTCCACGCTCGACGAAACCCGCGAAAGCGATATCCTGCTGCATGTGGTCGATGTGTCGCACCCGCAGTTCGAAGACCAAATGGCCGTCGTGCGCCACACCCTGTCCGAGATCGGAGCGGGCGACAAACCGGTCCTGTATGTGTTCAACAAAATGGACCGCTGGCGCGAAAAAACCTTCGACCCTTACCTGCCCGAGGAAGTGCGCACCGAACTGGAAGCGGAAATCAAGGCGGGCTGGACGGCAAAACTCGAGGGGCATGTGGCGTTCCTGTCGGCGATCGACCGGGAAGGCATCGAACAGCTCCGCGCCAAAATGTACGACATGATCTCGCGTTGCTATGTGGAGCGCTATCCGCACCATATCAAACACTGGTAAGCCATGTTCCCGACCGCACACCTTCCCGCGCGCACTTTTTCGATCGGTTGTCTGCTGTTCTCGCTCGGCTTTTGCCTCCCAGGCTGCTATTCGTTCAGCGGAACCGACATCGATTACGCCAAGATCAAGACATTCACCGTAGTACAGTTCGAGACCCAAGCGCCCAATGCCCCCCCGGCGCTGGGGCAGGTTTTTTCCGAACGCTTGCGCGACCAAGTGCGCAACAACACCCGTCTGAGCTATCGCGCCTCGGGCGGCGATGTGCAGTTTTCGGGCGCCATCACGCAATACACCATCACCGCTGTGGCACCCAAGCCGGGCGAGACCACGGCCCTGCAACAGTTGATGGTGGGGATATCGGTGAGTTATGCCAACAAACAACAGGCGCAGGAGTGGACCCAGACATTCAGTTATCCGGCCACTTACCAAACAGGGCAGGACTTTGCCGCCCTGCAAGATCAACTGGTCAACGAGGCGTTCGAGAACCTGTTGGACAATATCTTCAACAAGGCCTTTTCGAATTGGTGAGGGGCCGTCTCATTCGGCGAGCAGCGCCTCCACTTTGTCCGTCATCTCTTTTTCCCAGGCCGCGTATTCGCCGGTGGCCGGTCCGCTGAATCCCTGGTGCACGGAGCGGATCCGGTTGTTTTTGTCCACGAAGAAAAGCGTCGGGTAAGCGTTGAGCGATTCCAGCCAAGGAAGGGCCTGGGCGGCCTCTTTTTTGGGGTTGGCGCCGGCGTGCAGGATCTCGTACTGGATGTCGTAGCGTTGTTTGAAGCGGGCAATAGCGGCGGCGGCCTTCGCCGGGTCGCGGTGCTTTTCGAAGGCCAGCCCGATCACCTCGAGTCCGCGCGCGCGGTATTTTTGGTGGAAGGCGCCCAAAAACGCGCCTTCGTCGCCGCAGTTGGGGCACCAAGTGCCGAGCACCTGTACCAATTTCACCTTGTCCTCATAGCGGGCATCCGACAGTGAAACGGTCTGTCCAAGTTCGTTGGGGAAGGAAAATTCCATTTTTTCGGCCCCGGGACGCAGTTTGGTCAGCGTGTGCGCATCGGGCAGCACGGCGTTCGGGTCCCGGCGCGCCTCCCAGGTCTCGCCGGGACCGTTGCCGTACAAAAATCCGCCGTTGACCAATCGGTCGGCGTCGGCCGCGGTGGCCTCGAAATAAAACGCGTGCGAGCCGTCGAAGCACGACAGGTAAAGTTTGTTGTCGAAAACCGCGCCTTCCAAGAAGCGATAATCGCCTGTGGTGGTCAGAAAAGTGCCGAGCAGTCGTCCGTCGGGCTGCTGCCGGAATTCGCCCACGGCCGGGTATTCGGTGGAATCTTCGGCAAAAAAAGTCACGGCCCAGCGCCCGCTCAGATCGTGGCGCGCCTTCCAAGGGGTCTTGGGCGCGGGCACGAAACGCTTGGGCTGGTCGAGCTTGGCCCGGAACACCAACGAAAAATCGGGCTTGGTCGCCACCGTGAACCGCCCATCGGCGATCTGGTCGGAATCGTACACGCCTTCGAGACAGGCATCGTACAACGGAAAAAAGAACCGCACCGTGTCGGAGCTGCCCCGCCGAAATTCCACCGAATCCACGCGGATCACTTCCTCGCCGTTGTAAAATTCGGCGTACACTGGCTGCCCGGGCCGATCGGTGTTGAACACCCGGAAATGGAACGGCAATTCTTTGTCGAGCAGCACCAGCACGCCGCGCCAAAGCCCAGGGGCCAAGCCGTCAAAGGTGTTTCCGCCTCGTTGGAGACAGCCCGCCCACAACAGTGCGGCAAAAACGGCAAGGATCGGGATGGCACAGCGCAGGACCATATCGGACGGGTGTTTTTTTGGGAAAAGTTTGCTCCGGAAAAATCGCCCACGGCCGTGCGCGAACCCTTTGTCGGCACATCCGGCGGCGCAAGGGATTTATTGCGGCAGGGCCGGCAGGATTTGGCAGGTCACCTCGCCGAAACCCACGCGGAGGCCGTCTTTTTGGGCGAATGCCCGCATCGTGACGGTGTCGCGGTCGAGGATGAACCGGCGCTCGGTGCCGTCGGCCATCGGGACGGGACGCGTGCCCTTCCAGGCCAGTTCGAGCATGGAGCCGTAACTGTCGGCCGTGGGCCCGCTGATCGTTCCGGAGGCCATCAGGTCGCCCACGCGGACGTTGCAGCCGTTGATCGTGTGGTGGGCCAACTGTTGGGCCATGGACCAGTACAGATACCGGAAATTCGACCGGCAGACGGTCGTGGCCGGAGCGTTTTCGGGGCGTATGTCCACTTCGAGCGCGATGTCGAACGTGCTTTTGGCGGGGCCTTGCAGATAGGGCAGCGGTTCGGGATCCGCTTGGCGGGGCCCCTCGGTGCGGAACGGTTCGAGGGCCTCGAGCGTTACGATCCACGGCGAGACGCTGGAACCGAAGTTCTTGGCCAAAAACGGCCCCAACGGCACATACTCCCATTTTTGCAGGTCGCGCGCCGACCAGTCGTTGAAAACCATCATCCCGAAAATGTGCTCCTCGGCACGGTCAACGGAGATGCGCCCGCCCAACTCGGTGGAACGGCCGATCACGAAAGCCATTTCCAATTCGAAATCCACTTGTCGGCTGGGGCCGAAGCCGGGCCGACCGTTGGTTTCCGGAGTGGGCTCCGTTTGCCCGTACGGACGGTGCAGGGGCGTGCCCGAAACCACGATCGAGGAAGCGCGGCCGTGATAACCTACCGGTAGGTGCAGCCAGTTGGGCAGCAGTGCATTGGCCGGGTCGCGGAACATGGTGCCCACGTTGGTGGCGTGCTCGCGGCTGGAATAGAAATCTGTGTAGTCGCCGATCTCGATGGGCAGCAGCATTTCTGCCCGGTCGGCGGGCAGACAGGCCCGTCCGCGCAGGTCCGCCGCGTCGCGCAGGTCGGGACATTCCTCGCGGAAAAGTTCTTGGATGCGCCGGCGAACGGCGCCGGTCACCGACTTGCCCAAGGCGATGAACGCATTGAGCACGGGGCCGGACAGTGCGCTCCGGTCAAAACCGGGAACGGAATCGAAAAGACCTTGTTCGGCCAACCGCGCCAGGTCCACGACGGTGTCGCCGATGCGCGTGGCCGTGCGCGGCGAAGGATCGGCGGCGGAACGGAAAATGCCGAAGGGAATGTTTTCGAGGGAAAAATCGCTGTCGGACGAAATAGGTAGCCAGGAACGCTGCACGGGAAAATGGTTAGCCGGGTGAAAAATCGGTTTGGCCGCGCAAAGGTAAGCCCAATTCGTCGATTGTATAGGGCTCCGTCCCGCCGAACCCCCGGTATAAAAATCGCCCGCCGGGCCTATTCCCGCAAAAAATCGATGAGTTGCTGCACGGCCTTGCCCCGGTGGCTGATGGCGTTTTTTTCTTGCGCCGACATTTGGGCGAAACTTCTCGTTTCGCTCGCCGGTACGAAAACGGGATCGTACCCGAAGCCACCTTCGCCCAGCCGTTCCTCCGCGATCCGACCCTCGGCGATGCCCTCGAAATAATGCTCGTGGCCGTCCCGGATCAGCGCGATCACGGTGCGGAAGCGCGCGCCGCGCTCCGTCTTGCCTTCCATCTCCGCCAGCAGGCGATCCATGTTGGCGTCCGGTGATTTCTGCTCGCCCGCGTATCTGGCCGTGTGCACGCCCGGCGCCCCGCCCAAAATCTTCACTTCGAGGCCCGTATCCTCCGAAAAACAGTCCATTCCCGTCCTTTCGTGCAGGAAAAAGGCCTTGATCCGGGCGTTTTCTTCGAGCGTGGCACCAGTCTCGGGAATGTCTTCCTCGAAACCGATGTCGCGCAGGCCCTTGACCAGCCAAAGCCCATCGAGCAGTTGGCGGATTTCTTCGATCTTGTGCGGATTGGAAGAGGCAAGCAGCAGTTCGCGCATGGTTCGTGGGGGAAAATCGTTTTGAAAAACCTCGCGGGTCGGGTCAAGAGGGCCGCGACAGCCCGTACAATTGTTGGATTGGCTCCCAGAGCTTGACTTTCAGGGATTTGTCGGCCATGATGGCCAACGGCGCGTCGGCGAGCATCAGGGCCGCTCCTTGCCATTGAACCGGACGGTACGGGGGCAGGCGCAGGCGCAGGCCCAAATGGCCGATCGGCACTCCGAAAACGAACACCCGTCTGAAATCGCCCAGGACGCGGACATCCGCAAAACGAACCTTGCCGAAACGATCGGCGGGCAAGGGCAGCACCGCCACATCGCACATCCATTCTTGTTTGGCCGCCGCAAAAACTTTTTGCAGGAACCCCGAACTTTCCGTTTGCTCGGCTTCGGTCGATTCTGCGACGACGCACAGGGTATTCGGTTGGGCGCCCTCTCCGCACAACAAGCGCAGAGGCCCGCACGGGGTCGGTGCGTCATACACGGGAAACCGGGAAAAGTGGGGCGGACAACCGGAAATCATTTCCCAAAGGTAGTCCGCCGACCCGATTTGCCCGCTTTTCCCCTTTCGATCCGCAGGCCTTTCCTTTCGGTAGACACTGCGATTTCATCCGATACCGTTTTTTTATTTTATTTTCTTTCTAAAAAAAAAAATTTTATTCATTTTTTCTCAAAAAAAAGGGGGAAATGGGAATTTAATTTTTGCAAAGAAAAAAAACCTAACTTTGCAGCGCGAAAGCGGTCGGGTGCCTCCGATTTCCGATCTAGACCCTAAACTGCTGGGCACCGAACAAAACGCTGCGAGACAACGGTACAGGTCCCTGTTTTTCGGTTTTCCAAAACATTCGAACATGCTTCCCATCCGCGTACAACAAGTGGCCCAATCGCGCCTTTCCGAAGTGGATTTTGACCACTTGCCATTCGGGCACACTTTTTCCGACCACATGTTCGTCGCGGACTTCCGGAACGGCGAATGGCAGGATCTGCGCATCGTGCCCTATGGCGACATGCCGATCAGCCCCGCCAACATGGCGCTGCACTACGGCCAGTCGATCTTCGAGGGCATGAAAGCACATTGGACGGTGAACGGCCACGCCGCCGTCTTTCGTCCCAAGGCACACTTGGACCGCCTCAACAAATCGGCCAAGCGAATGGCCATGCCGGAAGTGCCCGCGGAGATGTTCGTCGAGGCCATCGAAACCCTGCTCCGCTTGGATGCCGACTGGATCCCGCGCGACCCGAAAAGCGCGCTGTACATTCGCCCTATCCTGTTTGCCACAGATGGTTTCCTCGGGGTGAAGGCCTCCGAGACGTACAGTCTCGTGATCATGACCGGTCCGACCGGACCCTACTACGCGCATCCGGTCCGCCTGCTGGTGGAGGAACACTATGTGCGGGCCTCCCGCGGCGGCGTCGGCTTCGCCAAAGCCGCCGGCAACTACGCAGCCTCGATCATGCCCGCCGCCGAGGCGCGCCGTCAGGGATTCGACCAGATCCTCTGGCTCGACGGCGTAGAATACAAATACATCCAAGAGTGCGGCACGATGAACATTTTTGCCATTATCGGCGATACCGTCGTCACGCCCGAAACATCCGACAGCATTCTCGCCGGGGTCACCCGCGACAGCTTGATCGCCCTTTGGCGCGAACAGGGCAAACGAGTAGAGGTCCGGCCCGTTTCCATTGCCGAACTCGTGGAAGCGCACGGCAACGGTTCCCTCCGCGAGATGTTCGGCTCAGGTACTGCCGCGGTGATCTCCCACGTCACGGAATTTTCCTATCAGGATAAACTTTTCGCCCTGCCTCCGCTGGAAACCCGTCACGTGGCCCAACAGATGAAAGAGTATTTCGAAGACATCAAAGCGGGTATCGTGGCCGATACGCACGGGTGGCTCCACCCGGTCCGCTGATCCTTGGGCGTACGGCGGAGCAACTCATTGGCCAAGCAACTTCCACTGTTCGGCGACATCTTTTGCAAAGACTGATACCAAAAGTGCCCATGGGGGCTGTGTCTCCCCTTGCCCTCTCTATTGGTGACCTCGCCGGCTGCTTTTCGTTTCTCAGGCGAAAAAACACATCGAAATAACAAAATTTTTCTATCGATTTTATTCTTCTTCTTCGGGTGAGGGGAGAGCCAATAATAAGCCGGAGCTGGCCGTTTGGGAATCGAAAAAGGCGAAAATGCCTTGGTTTTTGTAGGCATTTTTAAGGACTTTGATGCGCCGCGTTCGTTTCTTACACGGTTGTTTTTTGGCAAAAGAGATTTTCTGCCGGCCCATGATGAATTGAACCCAGAATTGTCATTGGAAAAAATCTCTAATGGCGGTCATTAGAAATTGCTGGTTGTAAAAATGTGAAATACAGTCTATAAAGTACAGTGCAGTTCCTCGAAAATCAAAGATCGATCTGTAAGGATTTCTTACGGCCCAGCCGGCCTTCGAGAAAATCCCGACAGCGCGGC
>JBEIJQ010000151.1:0-7398 GCA_040380145.1 Lewinellaceae bacterium
AGGTCCATGGCACCGCCCATGCCCTTGACCATCTTGCCGGGGATCATCCAGTTGGCGAGGTCACCATTCTGCGACACCTGCATCGCGCCAAGGATCGACAGGTCGATGTGGCCGCCCCGGATCATCGCGAAACTGTCGGCGGAGGAAAACAACGACGCGCCGGGCAGGGCCGTCACGGTCTGTTTGCCCGCGTTGATCAGGTCGGCGTCCACTTCCTCTTCGGTGGGGAAAGGGCCCATGCCGAGCAGACCGTTTTCCGATTGGAAGAAAACGGACATCCCGGCGGGGATGTAGTTGGCCACGAGCGTGGGGATTCCGATGCCGAGGTTGACATAGTAGCCGTCCTGCAGTTCTTGGGCTATTCTTTTGGCGATGCCGTTTTTGTCGAGTGCCATAGGGTAAAATGGATTTTGGGCAAAAATAAGCAATTTCGGCGGAAAGGGGAAGGAGCTGTGGGGACGCAAGGTCTCATCGCAGCAACCCGGCGAAAAGCCCCCCTTTCGGAAAACCGGGCAGAGCTTCAAATCCTTTCCACCGCGCGCAGGGAATCCAAGAAAAGACGGGTGCCGGGCAGATCGAAAAACCGCTCTTGGAGCAATCCGACCTGGAATTTTCTCGGCAGATGCCGCCCCCATTTGGAAAAATCCAACCAAGAGGGATTTTTTTCCGCCAAAACCGCGAGACACGCGTCCGGATTATCCAAAGGCTCCGAAAGGGTTTTCAACATGGACAAAAACACTTCTTTCGGTGCCCGGATCTCGAACGAACCGCCGAATTCGTCCAAGCGGTTTTCGATTCCCGCGAGATCCAGCAGCAGTTTCAGGGTCCTGTTCACCTTTGTGCCGGTGAACGTGAAAAGTTCCAGCACATCGGATTTGACGACCAGCGGCCTATCGGTTTTGATGTCCAGGATATGGAAACCGGCAACCGCCCGGCGCATTTTTTCGATCTCTTCTCGGCCGGCCGGGTCCAAGAAGTCGTACTCGACATTGCCGGACAAGATTTCGAGCATTTTTTCGCGTATAGCGGCGTGCACTTCGAGGCCAACACCCGCAAAAACGACCTTTTTGCCGTCCGGAGCGGCCACGACTTCCATTTTTTTTGTCTTGAAATCAATGGAAACGATCTTCCAGGATTTGGCTGCCAAAAAAATGTTCTCCCCCAACTGGATCTGAGGCGAAAAGGGGATCTGCCCGATGGTGTTGCCCGCACAGACGACCTTGTAACGGTCCTCCGTTTGGAAAACGCTGTAAAATTCCCGGTCGTTGACCCATTTTTCGCCTTCCGGCCCAATGATGACCTCGCGGCCCAATTTTTCCAAAAAACCGATGGTCTGCAAGTGGTCCAGGATTTCCCCGATTTCCTCGGCCCCGATCCGTCCGAAAGCGAAATTGCCGGCAAGGAGTACCGTCAGTTCCTTGATGCCGATCCCCGAACGCTCTTTGACGATGGAAAGCGCCTGGTGGAGCAGCAGATCGTAGGGTTTTTCCACCGGCTCGGGAGGCTCTATGAAACCTTCTTGGTAAAGCAGCCAGCAGGCCATGGATTGCAGCAGGCTCCATTCTTGGGTGGCATACAGGGTCAGGTGGCCGCATTCACCGTCCCCACGCCCGCTGCGGCCCACCCGTTGGATCAGCGAGGCGATGCTGTGCGTGGCATCCAACTGCACCACCTCGTCCACCGCGCCGATGTCCATGCCCAGTTCAAGGGTCGATGTGCAGCAGATGCAGAAAGGTTGCCGGTTGTTGTTTTTGGCGAAATGCTCCACCGATTCCCGCTCCGCTTTGTCGATCGAAGAGTGGTGGGAAAAATAATTCGAATGCCCCCTCGTCAAATCCGAGATCTTGCGCAGCTTGACGGCGATTTCTTCCGCCCTTCCCCGGCTGTTGGGAAAGATCAGCGCTTTTTTGTCCTTAGTGTGGACATATAGGTCTTTGAGCAGTTCCAGCGGCAGTTCTTCGTGTTCGCTCTTGAAATAACGGAAGACCGCGTTGGTTTCTTTGGCCGTCCTGTCGAGCAGCACCTTGGTGGACGATTCGTTTCCGGTGAACTTTTTGGCCCCCTCGTAATCGCCGATGGTGGCCGACAGTCCGATGATGCGAAAAGGTCGGGTGTTCAGGGCTTGGAGCCTCGAAAGCAGGGATTTCAAGTGCGTGCCCCGATCGGTTCCGATGAACGAGTGGAGTTCGTCCACCACGGCGAATTTCAGATTGGAAAACAAGTGCTTTACCTGCTGGGGCTTGTTCACGAACATCGCTTCCAGCGACTCCGGAGTGATCAGTAGCACGCCGTTGGGCTCGCGCAAAAGACTGTTTTTGAGCGATTTTTGCGCCTCCCCGTGCCATTTGGTCACGGTGACGTCCAAGTATCGGCAAAGGTCTTCAATGCGTTCGAACTGGTCGTTGATGAGCGCGATCAGCGGAGAGACGTACAGCACTTGGACACCTTTTTCCCGAAAATCGAGTTTGGACAGGATCGGCAGAAAGGCCGCCTCGGTTTTGCCCGATGCAGTTCTGGAGGCCAAGATATAGTGGTCGTCCGTGGTCAGGATCCGGGAGATGGCGGCCGCTTGGATAGGCCGGAGCGCTTCCCAGCGCTTTTCGCGGACGAACCGGCGGATCGGTTCCGACAGAAGTTCGAACGGCATCACAGCTCCTCGATGCTGTCAAGCGAGGTCTCTTTCGGGCGTTCGTCCGAAACCACGAGGTCGCCGAACAGTTTGACTTTGTCAACCATCGGATTTTGGCGGACGATGTTGAGGATGTTCAAAAAATCCCGGATCAATTCTCGCGGGGTCAAAAATTCGGCCGCTCCCGGTTTGTTGAACAGTTCTTCCATGAACCCTTGGATCTCGCGGTCGGAGATATTGGTTTCGGACTTGTAGTGGAAATCGAAGATGGCCTTGAGCTTTTTGAGCAGCACGAAGATCTCGTTGTGGTCGAGCGGCATCAGGCGGATGACGGGCTGCGCGTAGTCCCGGGCCTCGGCCGTTTCGAAACGGTTGGTCTCCAATCTGGATTTCAGTGCTTTGTAACTGAAAAGCCCCCTGCGTTCGTTTTCCAGCACTTCTTTGGTGCCCGCTATGTTGAAGTACAGATTGGCCACTTTGCCCTGGAAGCAATCGTTGTAGATCGTCATGATCTTTTCGTAATTCTTCTCCCGCATGGGCGAAGTGGATATCTTGTACAGGTTGACGGCCTCGTCCAAGTTGATCATGAAACCGCTGTAGCCGATGCTCACGAACAACTTGCAGAAGTTCTTGAGCATGTCGTAATAGTTGGTGTCGTGGATGATTTCCCGGACACCGAGGTCTTGGCGGGCCTCCGACTTGGTTCGGTATTCGCCTTTCAGCCACCGCAGGGCGTTTCGGCGGAGCTGTTCGTCGTCTTTCATGTAGCCCTCGTAGTATTTCATGACGACGGCGGCGAAATCGAAACCGCCCACTTCGGTGATCTCGTTGACGGTTTTCAGGATCTGTTTTTGTACGAGGTTCCAATTCCGTTCGTCCCGGATGTCGGCCAAGGGGATATCGTGGTCGTCGGCGGTTTTTTCGATGATCTGTTCGATCCATTTTTCCAGCAGGACTGGCAGGGCTCCGCCTTCGGGCTTGGTCTGGATGGCGATGTTGTCCATGATGGCCGAGTAGAGCGCTACCGCTTTGCCGTCGTTGGAATACAGTCGGTTGTCGGGGGTGAAATCGGCGTTGGCCACCACGAATTTCTGTTTCAGCGCGACCGTATTGAGCAAGTGCAGCATGAAAGATTTGCCCGAGCCGTAGTCGCCGATCCAGAACTTCACCATGCTGTGCCCGTTTTTGACGTCCTCCAAGGCTGCCACGACGGCCTTGATCTCTTCCGAACGGCCCACGGTGATGTGCTGTACCCCAATTTTGGGCACCACGCCCCCGATCAGGGAATTGATGATGGAGGTAGCTTCTTTGGGTTTGATGCCGTCGATCATTTGGCCAGGATTTTTTGATAATGGTCGGGAAGTATCGTGTAAGCTTCTTCTTCTTCGATCAGGATGTCGTCGAGGATTTCGTAACAGAGATCATTGATGCCGTCGATCAGTCGGTTGAGGAATACTCCCTCCGACTTGGCGAAGGCCTGCAGGTCGCTCTGCGCCACGGACAGATCTGGCTGCGAAAAGAGTTCCAGCGCCTTGATCTGGACTGGGGTGAACGCGATGGCCTCCGAAAAGATGGACCGAGTGGCACCGTCCTTTGGGGCCGGCTTCGCTTTGGGGGATTTGGGTTTGCGGGCCGCCGGCATCGGCGGCGGGGCCGCTTCCTCCTCATCGGCGAGGTATTCGTTGAGCAGGCGGACGGTGCCGGAGTGCTCTTCCTGCACCTGCCGGATCTGTTCGGAATCCAATCGGATTTTCTTTTTGGGAAGAGAGGGAGGCTTTGTGTAATGTTCGGAAAGGACTGTCAAGGCCTTGTCCAAATTTTTGTCCCTGACAAAATCCAACACCAGGTTCAGAACGATGTACAAATGCTCCGGCGTCGGAAACAATTTTTTTTGCAAAGCCTTTCCAAAAAACTTGTCAGGATAATTGATCGGTCTCCGATCGAAATAGAAACCTCTGAAATAGAGGTCCAATGCAACCAAAGAATTCTGTCGTGCCATGAATTTGGAGGCATCGAAATAGATTTTTTCGAGGGTCCTGCTTTTTTTGTTCATTGCCGCGAGCGTCAAGACCCGGTCGTGGAATAGATTCGGATCGTCTTGGTAATCCGCTATGAACTTTTCCAACTTGGCCTTCCAGCGCGTCGGGTTGATTTCGTACAGTTTGGTGTCCGTTTGTAAGTCGGGCGGCTTGATCTCGGGAACCAAGCGTTCCGCGATTTTTTGCAGGACAAAATAGACATCGTCTTCGAATTGGGCGCCTCTATCGGTTCGCGAAAAGACCATCTCCAGATTCAATTTTCGCTTGTGCCCGTAGTGCTCCCGCACGGCATTTTCACAAAATCGAAGGATATTGATGGAAAATTCCTTCAAAACGAATTCCGATTCGTAGTTTTCATCGAAATAATCCCACTCCAACTCCTCCCGGACTGCCTCCAGATGTTCGCCCAGAACCGTTTCCAAAACATCCTCGTAAGTAAATTTCTCGTAAAAGGTCGTT
This sequence comes from Lewinellaceae bacterium, assembly GCA_040380145.1. Lineage (GTDB taxonomy): Bacteria > Bacteroidota > Bacteroidia > Chitinophagales > Saprospiraceae > JBEIJQ01. The sequence continues at coordinate 5,128 of JBEIJQ010000151.1, forward strand.
CTGCTCAGGCCCTGCATCGCCGTGAAGTACAGCCTGATAGTTTCCAAAGCGCAGGCCTCGATCTCGAAAAACGCGTTGATCGGATAGTCCAGGTAGTCCAAATGCCTTGCCTGCTGTGGATTGAGCTTTAATTTTTTCTTGAATCGGGTGCCCCATTCATAGTTTGAATAGCCATAGTCGTAATCGCGGAATCCGCCTTGGCGGCGGCTGTTCCGATCTTCTTTTGAGGCTCTGGCGTTCAGAACATCCATTACTTCCGAACAGATCATGTTTCCCATCATAACAGTATTGGGATAAAGCTTTCCTATTTGCGCTGTTGAATTCTGTAATGTCGCAAAGTCAGAGCCTTTAAGGCACTCCGTGGCCAATTCCAATAGAAAAGTCAAGGCATAGGTATCGCTGCCTTCCAATTCCAAAAAGATTCCCTTGTCGAAGTTTTCTTTGAAAATTTCGTAAAATTCCCGCTGTTCCCACTCGATCTTATCCAAAACCTCGATATCTAACACTCCTTTATGTTTCCAAGCAGGAACTCCGGGGCCATATTTTATCAAAATACTATCCTTCTGTTTGTTTGGTGGATGGGAAGCGGATGAACTCTTGGGATTTTTTTTTGAGTTGTTGGGCTCGACATTCTGCTCTTCGAAAAGAGAAATCTGCTTTTTATTGTTTTTCATGGCGTTGGTGTTTGGGTAAAAAAGATGGAACCTGAAAATTCAATCTGTCGGGTTATGCAGCTCTAAGCTGAACTATCATTTTTTTCGAAAAAAAGCCCCACCTTCAAACCGCCCACTTCAAATAAATCGCACCCCAAGTAAATCCTCCGCCAAAGGCTGTCAGAATGATGTTGTCTCCTTTTTTGAAACGGTCCTGCCATTCCCACAGGCAGAGCGGGATGGTTCCGTTGGTGGTGTTGCCGAACTTTTGGATGTTGACGATCACCTTTTCGAGGGGCACGCCGGCCATGGAGGCCACCGATTCGATGATGCGTCGGTTGGCCTGGTGCGGTATGAGCCAGTTCAGATCGTCCACGGTGAGGTGGTTGCGGCGCATCACGGTCTGCACCGTGTCGGTCATTCCCTTGACGGCGGCCTTGAACACGGGCTGCCCGTCCTGGAAGGCGTAGTGCTCGCGGGCCTCCACCGTTTCGTGGGAGGCCGGTTTGATGGAGCCGCCCGCTTTTTGGTGCAGGTACACCCGTCCGGAACCGTCGCTTTTCATTTCCGCGTCGAGGATGCCGTTGCCGCTGTCATCGGGCTCGAGCAGCACGGCACCGGCACCGTCGCCGAAGATAATGCAGGTGCGCCGGTCGGTGTAGTCGATGATGGACGACATTTTGTCGCCGCCCACCACCAACACTTTCCGGTAGGTGCCGTTCTGGACGAACTGGGATGCCGTGTAGAGGGCGAACAAAAAACCCGAACAGGCCGCGTTGATATCGTAACCGAAGGCGTTTTTCGCGCCGATCTTGTCGCCCAAAATGTTGGCGGAGGCCGGAAACGGCATGTCCGGCGTGGTGGTCGCAAAGATGATCAGATCCAGTTCCTCGGCGCCGATCCCGCGCTTGGACAACAATTCGAGAACGGCGGGAACCGCCATGTCCGTGGTGCCGAGCCCCTCCCCTTTCAGGATGTGTCGCTCTTGGATGCCGGTCCGGGATTCGATCCATTCCTCGGTGGTGTCCACCATTTTCTCCAGATCGGCATTGGTGAGCAGATCCTTGGGCACGTATCCTCCCACCGCGGTGATGGCTGCTTTGATCATATAAACAAGAGTGTGTGGCAAATATAATCCATCCGGGGCAATCAGACGATGCCCAGCCCCAACAAAACCGCGATCGCGACCAGCATCGCGCTGACCACCGTTTGTACCGCCCCGAGCGTGACTTTTTTCAAGAGCTTGGTACCTACGAAAACGCCGAGGAATGCCGACAAGGAAGCCGCTATGAGCAGGGGCCATTGTTCGGCCAACGCCGCACGGGCCGAACCTCCGAAATAAACCGGCAGACGCGTCGCATCCACCATACAAGCGATCACAACGCCCGTGGCCACAAAAGTTTCCTTTGGCAGATCCAATCGGATCAGAAAAGCGCTGCGCAAAGCCCCTTGGTGGCCCGACAGACCGCCGAAAAATCCGCTCAGCAGACCGCCCGGAAGGCTTGCCGTGGTGCCAGGAGAAATGTTCGAAGGGAAACCCTCTGGCGGCCGCCGTGCTGGAACTGGCGGAGTTTGCGCGAGAGGAGCTGCGTGCCGACGTCAGCCTCGAGAACCTCGC
>JBEIJQ010000152.1:0-7334 GCA_040380145.1 Lewinellaceae bacterium
CGCGCGAACGTCCCTTTGAAGACCGCCGCCCGCCCCGCCAAGGCGGATTCGGCGGCAATGGCCCCGACCGCCGCGAAAAACCTTTCGGCCCCCGCGAAGACCGTCCGCGCGAACGACCCTTTGAAGACCGCCGCCCGCCGCGCCAAGGCGGATTCGGCGGCAATGGCCCCGACCGCCGCGAAAAACCTTTCGGCCCCCGAGAAGACCGTCCGCGCGAACGTCCCTTTGAAGACCGCCGGCCCGCTCGCCGGGATGGATTTGGCGACAACGGCCCCGACCGCGGCGGAAAACCCTTTGGCCCCCGGGAAGATCGCCCGCGTGAACGTTCGTTCGAAGATCGCCGGCCCCCGCGTCAAGGCGGATTCGGCGACGACGGCCCCGACCGCGGCGGAAAACCCTTTGGCCCCCGGGAAGATCGCCCGCGTGAACGTTCGTTCGAAGATCGCCCGCGCGAGCGCCGCAAGGTCAGCAAGCCCGCTTCGGACGGTGCGCCCAAGCCCACTGCCCCGGAACGCGCCCCGGACGGAACCGTTCGCCTCAACAAGTACGTCGCCAACGCTGGCATCTGTTCGCGCCGAAAAGCCGACGAGTACATCGCCGACGGTCAGGTCACGGTCAACGGTGAGGTCGTGCGCGAAATGGGCCACCGCCTGAAACCGGAAGACGTGGTGACGTTCAAGGGCAAAACGGTGAAGCCCAAGCAGAATTTCGTGTACATCCTGCTCAACAAGCCCAAAAACGTCATCACCACCGCCAGCGACGAACGGGGACGCACCACGGTGCTCGACCTCGTACAAGGGGTCACCGACGAACGCATCTATCCCGTGGGGCGGCTCGACCGCAACACCACCGGCCTGCTGCTGCTCACCAACGACGGAGATCTGGCCCTGAAATTGTCGCACCCCAGTTTCCAACTCAAAAAGGTGTATTACGCCGTGCTCGACAAGCCCCTGGAGGCCGAGCACCTCGAGGCCATCCGCAACGGGGTCAACTTGGAGGACGGCCCCGCGCCAGTGGTCGAAATAGATTATGTGGACAACCTGCCCGGTCCGGAGGTCGGCATCGAAATCCACATCGGCAAAAACCGCGTGGTGCGCCGCCTGTTCGAACACTTCGGCTACCAAGTGGAACGTCTCGACCGCGTCCTGTACGGCCCGCTCACCAAAAAGGATATCCCGCGCGGGCGCTGGCGCCACCTCACGCCCCAAGAAATCATTTTGCTCAAGCACATCGTCTGATCCGCTGCCCGCCTGTTCGGCGGACGTTTTTTGGAAAAAGCACGCCATGATCATCACCCTCACCACCGATTGCGGACTGCGCGACTACTATGTCGCCGCGCTAAAGGGTTCCCTTTTGCGCCGGTTGCCCCCAGGGAGCCACCAACTTGTGGACATCACGCACGAGGTGCGGGCCTACGATCTGATGGGGGCTGCTTACCAATTGGGCAACGTTTGGCGGTCGTTCCCCGAAGAGACGCTGCACGTGGTGAGCGTGTTCGGTTACTACCAGCAAAAGCCGAAGTTCGTGCTCGCCCGATACGACGGGCACTGGTTTTTGTCGCCCGACAACGGCTTTTTTTCGCTGCTTTTTCGGACTTCTCCCCAAGGGGTCTATCTGCTCGAATCGCCGGAAGGGGACGAAACGGACTCTCATCAGGCCTTTTACGCCCATGTCGCCGCTGCGCTGGCCAACGGCGCTGCCCCGGAAAGCCTCGGCCGGCCGGCCGGCGAACTCGAGCAGCGCCTTTCTCTGCAGCCAGTCATCGGTCCGGATTGGATCCGCGGGGTGATCGTCCATGTGGACGGTTACGAAAACGCGATCACGAACATTCCCCGCGAACTCTTCGAACGGGTACGCCGCAAACGCGATTTCTCCATCACCTTCAAGTTCCACGAGCCCATCAGTACCATCGGCCGGGATTATTCGGATGTGCCCATCGGCGAGACCATCTGCCGTTTCAATGCCGCCGGGCAGCTCGAAATCGCCGTTTGTCTCGGCAAGGCGGCCACCTTGCACGGACTGCAGCCCGAAGACGGCGTGCAGATCGTGTTCGAAGCTGAAACGGTATGACAACGGTTGCCGCAGGATCGGTTGATTCGCCGCGGATTGTTTTTTAAAAAATATTATTTTATTGCAAAAAATAAAAAATGATGGCGCAACAAGTCCGCTTGGGGCCTTCGGCGAGCGTTTTGAGTTGGAAGTCCGCCCGGCAAAGACGAAAATCGGCAGAAGCCAATCGAACACCTTTTGCCAATATTTTTCCGCGCCACCTTTTGCGGTTCGGATAAGCGGATAGTTAGGCCAATAATTTTACATTTGCGTTTGTTTTTTAAAGGATTTGCCCAAAAGCACATTGTTTTTGGGGCGATATTGATAGAGTTGCGAAATTTTTTGGTTTTGTCCAACACCACGCCAATGGCTGCTTTGGTGACCTGATCTATGCATCCGATCAACGATTTCCTGCGTATTTACCTGAACCGGCGATTTCGCCGCATGGAACGTTTTATGGGACATCCGGAAGAGTCGCAGGCAGAGGTTTTGCGACGGCTTTTGGAAGAGGCGCAGGGAACCGAATGGGGGCGACGGCATGGCTTTGCCGATCTCTGTACGACCGATGATTTTCGCGATCGCGTGCCCGTTTCCGATTACGAGGCCTTCAAGCCGCTCATCCATCGGATGATGCTCGGTGAAAGGGACGTGCTGTGGCCCGGACGCATCCAATGGTTTTCCAAATCCTCGGGCACCACCAGCGACAAGAGCAAGTTCATCCCCGTCTCCGAGGCCAATCTCCGCGAATGCCACCTCCGGGGCGGGCACGATGCGATGGCGATGTGGTACCACGGCAATCCCGGCACGCGCCTCTTTGCCGGCGGAAAAGGCATCGTGATGGGCGGCAGCCACGCACCCTTTGCCGAATATCCCTCGACCACCGTGGGAGACATTTCGGCGGTGATGCTCCGCCACATGCCTTTTTATGCGCGGTATTTCCATACGCCCGATCTGTCCACGGCCCTCATGTCGGAATGGGAGGCCAAGATCGAGCGGATGGCCCGTACCGCCGTGCACGAGAACATCACCAACATCAGCGGGGTGCCCACTTGGACGCTCGTGCTTTTCCGCCGCATTCTCGAGATCACGGGCAAAAGCCACCTCTTGGAGGTTTTTCCCAGCTTCGAGCTTTACTTGCACGGCGGGGTGAGTTTTCGCCCTTACAGAGAGCAGTTTGCGCACTTTTTGCCGGATCCCGCGGTGCAGTACCGCGAGGTGTACAACGCCAGTGAAGGATTCTTTGCCGCCCAGTCGGAGGCCGGCGACGAAGGGATGCTCCTGCTGCTCGACAACGGCGTGTACTACGAGTTCCTGCCCTTGGAAGAACTGGGCCGAGAAAACCCCAGAGCGCTCTCCATCGGCGAGGTGGAAACCGACCGCAACTACGCGGTCGTGATTTCCACCAATGCCGGGCTGTGGCGCTACCTGTTGGGCGACACTGTCCGCTTCACGTCGCTCAGGCCGTACAAAGTGGCCATCACCGGACGCACCAAGCATTTCATCAACGCCTTCGGCGAGGAAGTGATGGTGGAAAATACCGACCGGGCATTGTCCAAAACCTGTCTCGAGTTCGGTGCCTCGGTGCGCGAATACACCGTGGCCCCCATCTACATGGGCGAAAGCGGCAAGGGCGGCCACGAGTGGCTCGTGGAATTCGAAAGCGCGCCGGCCGACCCCGAACGATTCGCCGATGTGCTCGACAAAAACCTGCAGGCCGTCAATTCGGATTACGAGGCCAAGCGCTACAAGGACATGGCCCTTCGGCGGCTGGTGCTGCGCCCAGTGCCCACCGATACTTTTTTGGACTGGCTGAAAAAAAAGGGGCGGATCGGCGGCCAGACCAAGGTGCCGCGTCTGTCGAACGACCGCAAGATCCTCGAGGAGATCCTTTCCGGCATGGAAGGGTGATCGCTGGGTCAGTTCCAACCGTACAGTTGGAACCAGCTGGCGCGGGACAGCACATCGGCGGAATAGTTCCTGCCGGCGGTGAAGTGGTCCAAGTCGTTTCCGGTCTGCCAAGCCTCGTACACACGGCGCGGGCCGCAGTTGTAGCCCGCCAGAGCGGCCCGAAGGGTTTGTTGGCCCGGCGACCAGTTGTACCGCTCGACGAAGATGCCCATGAAGCTCCGCAACAGCGCACAGCCGTACCGGATGTTTTCCAAAGGGATGCTCCACAGGCCGCTCTGGATGAAATCGGGGTGCCAACGGTCGTCTATCTGCAACAGCCCCCGGCCGTGGCCCCTGTTGGCCGTACCGTCCGGTCCAGGAGGACTGAGCGCCAGGCCCCAGTGCGATTCCCGGGAACCCATTCCGGCGATGACGGCCGAGGGGATGCCGTACCGGGCGGCCACGGTCCGCACATCGGCGGCATACATCTGCAAGGCCTTCAATTGCTGCAAAAGAGCGGCGTCTTGGCGGGCATAGGCGGTCTTGAAGATCCGGCTCGGTGCGGGCACGGTTTCTTGGGGGCCCAACAGCCGGTTCCAGGTGTTGGCGTCCACCACGCCGGTGGCCAACAGGCCGTTCGCCCGTTGGAAATGCATAACGGCCTGCTGCACGGTCCGGTCGAACTCGCCGCTGCCCGGGACTTGATGCCCGAGGGAAACGAGATGGCGCTGCAAAAGCCGCACCTCGTCTTTGTATTCGGGGGTGGAGTGCGCAAAACCGTCGTCCAGTTTGAGAGTGGGCAGCATCGTTGCGGTGTGTTTCGGTCGGAGCGGTTTCAGCGGCCGTTCAGCAAAAACCAGCCGGCCCGGTTGAACACGAGGTTGGCGTAGGGGATGTTTTTGTGTGCCGCCGTGTCGAGGTCGCGTCCCGCATTCCAGTTGTCAACCACCGTTTTGAGACCTTTGTTGTAGGCCGCCACGGCGCCGCGCAGCAGCGTGAGGCCTTCCTGTTGGGTGGCCTTTCCAAAGCCGTCCAGGTTTTGTTTCAGCAGGGCCGCTGCGTAAGGGATGTGTTTGTTGGGTATCTGCCAATCGCCCGATTCGATGTGCTTCGGATGCCAGCGGTCGTCCACTTGGAAAAGCCCCCGGCCGTGTCCGTGGTCGCCGGTTCCGGTGGGACCGGGCGGCGTGAGGGCAAGTCCCCAGCGCGATTCCTGAGAGCCGATGCCAGCGAGGATCGCCACTGGCAGCCCGTAGTATTGGGCGCAATACTGCACGAGGGCCTTGTATTTGCGGTATTCCGCCAGTTCCTGCAGCATGAAGCGGTCGTTGGCCGCAAAGGTGGTCGGCAGCGAGTAGTCGAAACTCGGCGTTAGGTTTTTGGTCAGCGCCGCCCAGGTAAAGGAGTCCACGATCCCCGACGCCGGCAGCCCCCGTGACTGCTGGAACTGGCGCACCACGTTCTCGGTATAGGTGCCGTACACGCCGTCGGGCTGCATTCGGTATCCCCTCCGCTGAAGCAGGAACTGCAGTTCCATCACGGCGGATGTCAGGTGAGGGGATGTATTGGGTGAGCCGTCGAAAAGGCGCAGGTTGGGGCGCATGGTCGTATTTGTTTTTGAAAAACGGTGCCAGTATGGCGTGGCGAGTGCCGCCAAGGCTGCATTTGGATTGCAAGGTCACATTTTTTGGGCAAAAAATCAAAATATCGGGGGTTTTTTTGACCTTTGCCCGCACCCCATCAACGGCGGCCAGTGCCATCGAAACGCCTTTTTCTCCCACAAAAAAAATAGTTATGCGGCTTCTGGAAAACAAAATCGCACTCGTGACCGGTGGCTCCCGCGGCATCGGCGAGGCCATCGTCCGCAAATTCGCCCAAGAAGGAGCCCACGTGGCGTTCACCTACCATTCCTCGGCCGAGCGCGCCGAGGCGGTCGCCGAATCCATCCGCGCCCTCGGCGTCAAAGCGGTGGCCTACCGCTCCGATGCCGGCTCGTTCACTGAGTCTGAACAGCTCGTGCAGGCCGTCCTCGCCGAATTCGGCGGGCTCGACGTGCTGGTCAACAACGCCGGGGTAACCCGCGACAAACTGCTCCTGCGCATGGGCGAAGAGGATTGGGACACGGTGATGCAGAACAACCTCAAGTCGGTGTTCAATCTTACCAAACATGCCATCCGCCATTTTCTGAAAGCTCGCAACGGCTCCATCATCAACCTCACCTCGGTGGTGGGCATCACTGGCAACGCCGGACAGGCCAACTACGCCGCTTCCAAGGCCGGCATCATCGGCTTCACCAAGTCGGTCGCCCAAGAACTCGGCTCCCGCAACGTCCGCAGCAATGCCCTCGCGCCGGGGTTCATCGAAACGGAAATGACCGCCGAACTGCCCGATGACGTCCGGGCCAAATATCTCGAGAACATCCCGCTCCAACGCCTCGGCCGCGGCGAAGAAATCGCCAACGCCTGCTTGTTCCTGGCCTCCGATCTGTCGAGCTACGTCAACGGTCAGGTTCTGAGCGTCTGCGGTGGGCTCCACACCTGATCCCGCCTAAGTGGAACTTCCCCGGAAGGTCGTACTGGTTTTTTTCCGCAACCCCGAAAAGGGCGCGGTGAAAACCCGCCTCGCCGCCACGGTGGGCGACGAGGAAGCGCTGCGCATCTATCTTTTTTTGGCGGAAAAAACCCGCCTCGCCGTGCGCAACACGCCCAAGGTGCGCCGCCGGACGCTGTACAGTTCGTTCGTGCCCGAACACGACGAATGGGATCCGCTTTTTTTCGAAAAAAACAAACAGACCGCCGGCAACCTCGGCGAAAGATTGAAAAACGCCTTCCAGACGGCTTTCGAAGACGGCGCCCGACAAGTGATCGTCGTGGGCACGGATTGCCCCGACCTCTCGCCCGAACTGTTGGACGAAGCCTTCGGCGCTCTGGATAGCGGCGATCCGGTGGTGATCGGGCCGGCCTTCGACGGCGGTTATTATCTGTTGGGCACGAACGATTTTTTCCCCGAACTCTTCGACGGCATCGCGTGGAGCACCGATCGGGTGCTGCAACAGACCCTGCAAAGGGCCGCGGCGCTCGGCAAAAGCTGCCGATTGCTGCCCACGCTGCGCGATGTGGACACGGAGGAGGACTGGAAGGATTTCCGGGCACGCGATCCGTCTCGAATTTGAGGGATGAATCGGCTTGCCAACGACGGCCATTGGAAGTTTTTTTTGACGAGAATGCCGGCTCGAACGGGAACGGTGGGCATCAACTGGTCTGTCCGCTTTCCTACAAGTGGGATTGGAACCCGATAAACCCAAAATTGCCCTTAGACTTTTTTGATCTGCTCGATTTAGGCCTTTTTTAGACTTTTTCATCGGTAGCGTTTGGGCTGTTCGTTGGATGATTTGTTCC
>JBEIJQ010000153.1:0-7291 GCA_040380145.1 Lewinellaceae bacterium
GGCGGTGGCGGCGGCGGTTACAACCGTGGCGGAGGCGGCCGTTACGGCGGCGGCGGCGGCGGTTACAACCGAGGCGGCGGCGGCGGTTACGGCGGCGGCGGCGGCAGCTACAACCGTGGCGGCGGCGGCGGCGGCGGCGGTTACAACCGCGGCGGCAGCGGCGGCGGCGGTTACGACCGCGGCGGCGACCGTTACGATCGCAACAATGACCGTTATGATCGCGGCGGAGATCGCTATGGCAATCCGAAGCAAGGTTTTGGCGGCGATCAGGATTTGGACTGATCCGTTATTTCCGTCAAATCAGCATATCGTACAACGGCTCCGAATTTTCGGGGCCGTTTTTTTTGGAAACCATTGAACAGTTTTTGATACGAGGGTATGGCACCTTCTGAATTTTTTGTTCGATATACCGGTCCGCGCCTTTTTCCGGAGGAGCCTTTTCGGCAATGGATGCACGCACTGGTGCGCGCCGGTGTTTTTTTTGGGATTGCTCTCCTGTTTTTCTCTTTTGAATTTTCCACGGTCGGGGATGCGGAAATCCAACTTTTGCTATCTGGGGTTTCGTTGGATACCGCACCGAACGGCCAAGTGCCGCACTTGCACTTTTTTTGGGGCCGTGCCCTCGCGTGGTTGTACGGCGCCAAGGGTGGAGTTGCTTGGTTTGGCCTGTTGCTTTGTATGGCCCACTGGTTGGGCATCGCCGCGGCTTGGTTGGCCTTGCAGCGCATCGGTGGCGGCGCGTGGCGGAGCGGGATGTTTTGGCTGGCCATGTTTTTCTTGGAATGGCCTTTTCTTCAGCAATTGCAGTTGAGCACTTCCGCATTTGTGCTGGCACAGGGGTCATTGCTGCTTTTGCGCACCTCCGATGAGTCGGACCGGCGCTCTTGGCAGGGCTTCGGTATTTCGGGTGCACTGTTCGCTGGTGCGGCCCTGCTTTATTGGGAAGCCGCGTTTTTGTCGGCTTTGATTGCGCTGCCCTTGTTTTTGGTACGGGAAACCGATCGTTGGGCGCCGAGGGTAATGTTGGCCGCCTTATTGCTGGCCCTGCCTTTCTTGGTCGGGCTTTCGGACTTTTGGCTGGACAATGGTTCCGATCCAACAGCTTCCGGTGTGCGGTCGGCTCTTTTGGAATACCGGGACCCGCGATATGCTTGGACGCCCGACAATGCTCCGCGGTTTGCGCAGGCCGGCTGGTCGGAAAACGATTATCGGCTGTACCAAGCGGGTTTTGCCGCGGACACCTCGGTATTCGGCGACCGCTCCCTGATCCGGTTGAAGGAGGCGATGGCATCTGCCGAGGCGACGCCCCTTTCCGTACGGATGGATCGGGGTTTGGATGTGTTACGACAGATGCCGCCGGCGGTCGAGCGCTGCTGCCTGCTGTTTTTACTGCTGGTGCCGGCGGTGCCCGCCGAAGAAAAAAGGCGGCGTGCCTTGGCGTTGACCATCTTGTCGGCGTTGGCCGTTGCATGGGTTCTTTCGGGGTGGTTCCGGTTGCCGGACTATCTTTTTGTGCCGATTTCCGCATGGCCGGTGCTGGCCGGTCTTTGGCTGACGCCCCCCCTGCAGATATTCGGGGGATGCAACCGGATTTTCGTCACTCTGGTCGCCCTTTGGTGCGCTTTTTACGGAGTTCGCACGGCCAAAGAGGGCAGCCGCGGAACCTTGGCCGAGTACAGGCGTTGGCGGACATCTTTGGAGCGTTTGGATCCCCGCACCGATCGGCTGTACCTCACCACGGGGGATTACCATCTGCGGACGGTCCTGCCCTTGAAACGGCCGGGAGATCCGCTGATCGCCCGCTTCATGGCCTTGAACGCCGGGCCCCTTTCCGCCGGGCCCCAATGGGACGGGCAGTTGGCATCTTTCGGGATACGGAACCTGCACCGGGAAATCGCCGAACGGCCAGATGTTCTTTGGTTGTTGCCCACGTCCGCCGAAGAATTTCGACGGCTGTATGAGACCTTTTTGTCAGAACACTATGGAATCCAAGCTCAATTGATCTCGGAGTGGGAGGATCCGTCAACGGGCATGGCCGCTTGGCGGGTGCAAAAAAAGTGATCGGCCTGAAAACAGACCTTAGCCGTTGAGGCGGGCCAAGATCTTGTCGGCCAGCTGCGGGCCTGTGAAACCCTCGTAGTGGAGTACTTCGGAAAGCAGCCCGGGCTTGAACCAGCGCTCGTCGAGCGCAATGGGCAGCACCTCGGCCGTGAGCCGGTTGCGCAACAGCAGTTCGGCCAAAATGGAGTATAGCCCGCCCGTGAGGAAATGGTCTTCCACCGTGACGGTGAGGCGCGATCCGCGGACGGCGCGGAGCACGGCGGTTTCGTCGATGGGCTTGAGGGAGCGCAGGTTGAGCAATCCCACCGAAAGGCCCCTTTCCTCGAGCAACGCTTTGGTCTGCAGGGTCTGTTCGAACAACATGCCGTAGGTGAGGATGGTCACATCGGATCCTTCCGAGACCACTTCGGCCTCTCCGATGCGGAAAGGGGCGTGCCGATGGCCTTCGGGGGCCGGGCGCGTGTTGGCACGCAGGTAAGTCGGGTGCGGCGTGGCCCAGATCGCGGGGAGCATGGCCAGCATGTCCTCGTTGTCGGCCGGACAAAAGACCTGCATGCCCGGGATGCCGCGCATCAGCGACACGTCCTCGATGGCCTGGTGGGTGGCTCCGTTGCCGTCGGAAAGGAAACCCGGCACGAAACTCGTGAGCTTGACCGGCAGTTTGGCGATGCCCACATCGGTGCGGATGAACTCGAACGCCCTCAGCGTGAGGAAAGTGGACAGTGCATGGCAGACAGGGATCCGCCCGCGCAGCGCCAAGCCGGCCGCAGTGCCGATCATCGCCTGTTCGGTGATGCCGGTATCGATGAAGCGTTCGCCCAGCACGGGGGGCAGCCCGCGCACGAGGGCGCGGTTTTCGGCGGTCAGCACCACATAGCGTTCATCGGCCAAGGCCAGGTCGCGGAGGATCGTCTCGTAGGTCATTTTTTTTGGGAAAAAAGATAAAAAAAGGGGACAAAAGGAAGTCCCGTGGCCGTAAAAAGCACATCCGGGCTCAAAGGTAAACAAGCGGGCGGATTTCGAGGGGCGCGTTTGCACAGAGGGTGGATCCATCCCAGCGGAAAAAAATTTCGGACGCGTTCAAAACCGTGTATTTTTGCGCGGCGACATCTGATCCCTGAACCACCTTATCTTTTTGGCCAATCGGCCATTTTTCTGCACCATGAAAAAAAATTTGTCCGCGCTCTCCATCTGCCTGTTCTGTCTCGCAGGCTTCACCGTCCGCGCGCAACAGCAGCAGGCCCAGTTTTCGGGCGATTTGGAGCTCAACAACAACTTCTTCATCCGCGACACCCTCATCGGGGCCACGGGCACACCGCAGTACGACCGACAAAAATCGGGCACCGAATCGTGGTTGACCCTCAATTACAGCAACTGGGGCTTCGACATCGGGATGCGCTTCGACCTGTTCAACAACTCCAACATCATCGATCCGAACGATTCTTATTCGGCGCTGGGCATCGGCCGCTGGCATATCCGAAAGAGCATCGGCAAGTTGCATGTGGCCGCCGGATACATTTACGACCAGGTCGGCTCCGGCATCTTGTTCAGGGCCTACGAAGCCCGACCCTTGGCCATCGACAACGCCCTCGTGGGACTGCGCCTGCAGTACGACATCAACGAAAACTGGAAGATCCGCGCTTTTTCCGGCAAGCAGAAAAAGGTGGAGAAGCAGCGCAATCTTTTCGAGATCTACGACCCGCTCGTGATCGGTGGCGCCATCGACGGATATGTGTCTTTCGGCGACAGTTCCAAGGTGTTCCTTGCCCCGGGGGCGGGGATCTTGAAGCGCACTTTGGACGACGCCACGATGAACACCGTCGTGAGCAACATCGGCACCGACAGTTTCCAGTACCGGTTCGTGCCCCGCTACAACACGTATGCTTTTACCTTGTACAACACACTAACGGCCGGGAACTTCACCTGGTATGTCGAAGGTGCCTACAAAACGCAGGAAGCGATTCCCGATCCGGTGCGCGTGGGGTATTTCCAAGATCGTGCGGGTTGGGTGGGCTACACCAGTCTGAGCTATTCGCGCCCGGGATTCGGCATTACCTTGCAGGCCAAACGCACCGATAATTTTTTCATGCGTGTTTCGCCGCTGATGGTGCGCAACAGAGGGCAGATCGCCTTTTTGCCCCCCATGCAGCGCCAAAACACCTACCGTTTGACGGCCCGTTACAACGCGGCTACCCAAGAATTGGGCGAGTGGGCTTTCATGGGGGATGTGCTGTTCAATCCCACCAAAAAACTCGGTTTTGGGGCCAATTATGCCCACATCACCGACAGCGACGGCCAACTGCTTTTCCGGGAGGCGTTTTTGGAGTCCACTTGGAAAATGAACAACAAGCAGAAAATGATCTTCGGCGTGCAATACCAGCAGTACAACCAAGAGGTGTACGAAGTAAAGCCCGACGCGCCGATGGTCAACCAGGTCACGCCGTTCGTGGAGTTCGTGCAGAAGTTCGACAAGAAGCGTTCTCTGCGCGTGGAGGCCCAGTACATGTTCACCCAACAGGACCTCGGCTCATGGGCCTTTTTGTTGTTGGAATTCAATATCGCACCGCATTGGTCGTTCACCGTGGCCGACCTGCTCAACACCGATCCGAGGAAGCTCGGCGAGGAGATCGAAAAGCCCCAGCCCGACGGGACTTTGAAAAAACAGACGCCCATCCACTATCCCACGGTGGCCGTTTTTTACACCTACAAATCGTACCGTGCCGGTCTGAGCTTCGTGAAGCAGCCCCAAGGGGTGGTGTGCACCGGCGGCATTTGTCGTTTGGAGCCGGCCTTCAGCGGCGTGCGCTTCAATCTCACCGCCCGTTTTTGAGCCCCGGCTCGTGAATATCGAACGCTTGGCGCCGTTGTAAGATCGTGCTCGCCGGTCCGCCAAATTTTTTTTGGCGAAAAACCCAAAAAAGGGCAAAGAGCAAAAACTCTTTGCTTACTTTTGCGCCAAATTTCAGCATCAGCTAATACATGATGAAGCGCGCAATAGCCCTCCTTATCCCGTTTTTCCTTGTTTTTCATGCCCGTACGCTGGTTGCCCAGCACCACGGCCAAGAACAGCACGGCGACCCCCACGCACAAGAACAACCTGCTGCCCATCCGACGGATGGCCACCAAACTCCTGTGGGCGGGCACGAAAACCATTCGCCCGAAGGCGGTCATGCCCAGACGGACGGTCATGCCCAACCGGGCGGCGCCGATGGAGGCCATGACGCGCACGGCGACAAAAAAGAAGGGTACAACCCCACCGCCACGATCATGCACCACATCGCGGATGCCAATGAATTCCACATCGTGGGAGACATCACCATACCGCTGCCTTGCATCCTGTACGCACAGGACCAGGGACTTTCCTTTTTCCTATCCAGTGCTTTCCACCACGGCGCCAACGCGGTGGACGGTTATGCCTTGGTACACGGCGATGTGCAGCGCGTGATCGGGTTTCCGTTCAAGTCGGGGTCGCACCATTTGGATCCGGTGCCCGATGCCCACGGACACGGGCACGGTCCCAACTTTGTTTTGGAAGAAGCCGATGGCACTCGTTATGTTTTCCACGAGGGAAAAAAATATGCGCTGGAGGGTTCCAGTTCGCTGCTCGGCTTCACCTCTTGGTTCGACTTTTCCATCACCAAGAACGTGGCCACGATGATGTTCGCCACCGTGTTGCTCTTGTGGCTTTTCATCGGAATCGCGGGCACCTATAAAAAGCGTGCGGGACAAGCGCCCAAAGGGCTTCAGAACCTGATCGAGTTGATGGTCGTTTTTGTGCGCGACGAAGTGGTCAAGCCCAACATTCCCCAGCAATGGGAGCGTTTCTTGCCCTACATCCTGACGATTTTCTTTTTCATCCTGATCAACAACCTGATCGGATTGGTACCGTTTTTCCCCGGTGGGGCCAATGTGACCGGCAACATCGCCACCACCTTCGCTTTGGCCATCATCGCTTTCTTGGTGACCAACCTGAACGGCAACAGCGCTTATTGGGGCCATATTTTCTGGGTTCCCGGGGTGCCGGTTCCTATGAAACTGTTCCTGATGCCTATCGAGCTGATCGGGATTTTCACGAAGCCGGTATCTCTGTTCATCCGTTTGTTTGCCAACATCACGGCCGGCCACATCATCATCCTGAGCTTGATCAGTTTGATCTTCGTGTTCGGCAATGCGGGCGAGAGCGTCCCCGGATCGCTTGCTGGAATGGCCTTGGCCATTCCCTTCACTCTTTTCATGAACGTGATCGAGTTGATCGTTGCCTTTATGCAGGCGTTCATTTTCTCTTTGCTGACCGCCTCTTACATCGGCGCGGCGGTGGCGGTACACCACCACGAAGAGCACCACTGACCGAATTTTATTTTTTCATTCTTAATACTTTTTATCATGATTGGTAGCATTGCAGCTATTGGAGCCGGTCTCGCCGCCATCGGCGCCGGTATTGGCTTGGGCCTCATCGGCAGCAAGGCCATGGAGGGCATCGCCCGTCAACCCGAAGCCGCCGGCCAGATCCAGACCCCCATGTTGATCATGGCGGCTTTCGTGGAAGCCGTGGCTCTGTTCGCCGTGGTGGTGGCCCTGCTGGGCACCCGTTAAGAACCGCTCCGTCCGTGGGGCCCGCGAAGCGTTTGGCTTAGCAGGCCCCACGGCAAACGGAAGCTACCTATTTTTTACGCTATCATCCATTTCAGTTCCATCATGGATATTCTGTTGCTCAACCCCCTGATCACCCCTGATTTCGGTCTGTTTTTTTGGACCACGATACTTTTTCTCGCCCTTTGGGTCATTTTGGGCCGCTTTGGTTTCAAACCCATCGTAGGAGCGCTCCAAGCGCGGGAAAAGAGCATCGCCGACTCGTTGCAGGCCGCCGAAAAGGCCCGCGAGGAAATGCGCACCCTGCAGACCCAGCACGAAGAATTGCTGCGCTCGGCCCGCGAGGAACGCGCCCTGATCCTGCAAGAAGCCAATTCGGTCAAGGACAAGATCATTGCCGAGGCCAAATTGCGCGCCGATGCGGAGTTCAAGAAAAAAGTCGAAAGCGCGGTGGCCGAGATCAAAAACCGCGAACAGGAAATGATCCTGAACGTGAAAAACCAGATCGGCTCGATGGCCGTGGACATCGCGGAAAAAATCATCCGCAAAGAGCTCAAGGGCAACGCCGAACACGAGTCCTTCGCGGCCCGTCTCGCCGATGAGTTCAAAATGAATTGATCCCTGGCACAACGCCTCTACC
>JBEIJQ010000154.1:0-7245 GCA_040380145.1 Lewinellaceae bacterium
AATGTATATGGATGTCCGAAAATATCATTTTGAACAGAGCAAGGAGCAAATTCAGTGCGAATATACGTGCAGCACAACAAAAAAAAACAATAAAAAATTAAATTTTTTTTAAAATTAAAATTAAATTATGTTAACCATTAGTAAATTAATTTAACCATAGGATAATAAATTTAACCATACCGAAATAAAATTAACCACGTAGGGGCGGGGCTTGCCCCCGCCCCTGCTGGCCATGCGGATGAAATGGCAAAAAATGGGGCGGCGTTGGGGGAAATAAATCCGGCCGGGGCATCGTGGAATGGCCGGCGCGGCGGCGGGGGAATGGGCGGGGGCGAGCCTCGGGAAATGGGCGGGGGCGAGCCCCGCCCGTACGGGGGGATTATCGGCAATGCTGCTGCCCAAACGCCGCGGCCTCTTGTTTGCCCAGCTGAGCGGCCTTTTGCCAATCGGCGCAGGCGGCCGGCAGATTGCCGAGGCTTTGTTGGGCCAGTCCGCGGAAAAGTAGCGCATCGGCGTTTTCGGGCCGGAGGCGGACTGCTTGGTCCAAGGCCCGTTTGGCCGCGTCGAAACGGTTGAGCACCCCGTTGTTGAAACCGAGCTCATACCAGGCCTCGGCATAATCGGGGCGCTGGGCGACGGCCTCTTCGAACAACGCCAGGGCCTCCTCGCGGCGCCCCACATTGCGCAGCGCCAAGCCGAGATTATAGGCTATGGCAGGGTCAGCAGGCTTGTAGCGCCGGGCGGCTTCAAAGTCTTGCAAGGCCGCGGCGTGATCGCCCAATTTGCCCCGAATGGCTCCCCGAACGGAGTGCGCATCGCCCTTCAAAGCATCGGGCCAGTTTTTTTCGCCCAACAGGCGCAGGGCCTCATCGGCATGCGGCAGCGCCTCCCGAGATCGGCCCAGGATGTTGAGGCATTCGGCGAGCCGCAGGTGGCCGTCGTAGTAACCCGGGCTGCCGGCCACCGCTTTTTCAAAATAGGGGAGAGCCTCCGCCATTTTGTGGTCGCCCTCCTGTCGCAGAAAGATCCCGTAATTCAAATTCGCCAGCCCCGAAGCGGGGTTGGTCCGGAGCGCATTCTCATAATAGGCCCATTTGTCGCGGTATGCCGTCGAAAATACCCAATCGGTGGCCGCACTCAGCGCCAGGGCGGCCAACAAGACCGGTGCCGCCCATTTTTTTTCCAACAAACGGCTCTGCCGGCCCCTTTCCAGCAGCAAGATCCACAGTCCCAAAAATCCGAAGTAGGCCCGATGGTCGAGGTAATCATAGGCCATGCCGGCGAAACTCGGCGCGTACACCAGCGACGGGATCAGCGACAACGCCAGCAACGCCGCGGCGGGAACGGCCGTTCGTGCGTCCATGCGCCCTGCTCCGCGGACGATCCACCAACCGAGGCCGGCGATCGCGAGCACCCCCAGACCGGTCGCCAAGGGCGTGAACACCGGCATCACCGAAAAGCCCACGGGCAGCAGCAACTTGGCCGTTTCTTCGGGAAGCGTGCGCAGGTTCGACAAAAAAGCCGCCACGGACAGGTTGTTGCCTGCGGCAACGGCTCCCGAGCGGAGAACCAGATACAGTCCCGCCAGCGCGGCGGAGACGACCGCCCAAGCCGCGGCGGGCATGCCCACGGGGCGGTCGCGGCGGTGCTGGTAGAGCATGGCCGCGCCGACCACCGGCAGCACCACGGCAGATTCTTTCGACAACATGGCCAAAAAGGACAGGCCCGCGTTCGCCATCAGCCAGCCCGCGCCACCGGAGCGCAGGTAGCGCTGCAGGGCGATCAGGGCCGAAACACCGAAAAAGAACAGGTACAAATCCCCCCTCGCCGGGATCCAGCACACCGCATGGACGAACAAAAAATGCACGGAATACAGCAGCGCGCCGTAAAACGCCCAGCGCGCATGCCGCAGGAACGAAAACAAAAGTCGATCCAGCAATACAGCGTTCAGGCAGAAAATCAATACATTGTGCAAGTGGTACACCCAGGGCGACAAGCCCCCTATCCGATAATCGGCCACATAGGTCAGGCTTTGCCACGGGCGGTACAGCTCGATCTGTCCGGGCATGAACCAAGCGTCCGTGCCGAAAATGAACCCCCAATCGAATCCCCGGGCCAAGGCCGCCGCGTTTTCCACGATCATCCGATCGTCGTCGT
Organism: Lewinellaceae bacterium; assembly: GCA_040380145.1. Classification (GTDB taxonomy): domain Bacteria; phylum Bacteroidota; class Bacteroidia; order Chitinophagales; family Saprospiraceae; genus JBEIJQ01. The sequence goes on from JBEIJQ010000154.1 coordinate 2,158, forward strand.
GGTGGGTGAAGTCGAAGCCGATCGTACGGGCGTACACCAACAGCGGCACCGAAAAGAGCAGCAGCGACCGCCACGGTTCCCGGGGCAGCCAAACCACAGCGTCCTTGGTTGCGATGGAATTTTTCGACGGGGCGGGGGCGGGACGGTTGTTCGCGGACTTTTTGGCCATGGGACGAGGTCAGGGCTTGGGCGCCTCCAACATGCCGAAGGCAAAGGTTTCCACCAAACGTTTGAGCGGCTCGAGGTCTTCGTTTTCGAGCCGAAGATTCGTCAGGGTGGGCAGGTGCTTAGCGTAAAAATAGTGGTTGCAGGCCATTTCAACGATGTTGCTGGCCAATGCGTTGGGGTAGGGAAAATGGGGATCTATCGCTTTGATCAACTCGACCAACCTTCTGATCAAAGATTTGTAATTGAGAAAAAAACCGTCCCTGTTTTTCTCGTCCACCAATTTGGTGTGGTAAGCCTTCGTGCTTTCCACCACGGCGATGCGGTGCAGCACGCTCTCGTTCACGTATTCCGTTTGGGGATCGTCCTTGGACGATTCCACGATCACGCCGATCGCCATGCGAAGCCGTTGGCGCGGGTCTTCGATGTTGTTGACGGCATAGTCGACTTGGTAATGGACCCATTCCCAGTACCACGACATCAAGTACACCATCAGGTTGTACTTGTTTTCGAAATACCGATACACGGACGCCTCCGTAGAGTCGATCCGTTGGGCCAATTTTTTGAAAGTGAATTTTTCGAACCCGATCTCGTCTATCAGCAGTATGCCATGTTTAATGATCTTGCGTCCCAGATCGGTCTGTCGGGGGTCGCGCAGATACAGTTTTTCATTGGGTTGAACGTGTAGATATACCGCCATAGTGCAAACAAGAGAAGAAAAGAAGGATAAGAAGAAGTGCAAATTAGACTCAAAAGGAGCAAGGGCCAAAACATCCAAAAGACAAAAATGGTTTTTTTGTGCGACTTTTATAAAAAATTCATGGATCAAGGTTTTCGCGTTTGGTTGGTGTTGGAAAGGGGGCTGTCGGCCAAAACCGCCGAAGCCTACTTGTCGGACATCGCCAAAATGAGCCAGTTCGCGGAAATGAACGGTTGGGCCGGTGGGCCCAAAGATTGGAGAAAAGAGCAGTTGGAGGCTTTTTTGCGCTGGTTGGGGGAGCTCGGCATTTCCGAACGATCGCAGGCGCGCATCCTATCCGGCCTGAAATCTTTTTACCAATATCTGCAGATCTTGGAGGCGCTCGCGGACGATCCCACCGAAGATTTGCAGCCGCCTCGCTTGGGCAGGTACCTGCCCACGGTGCTGGATTTTTCGGAAATCGAGGCGATGTTGGCCGCAATCGACCATTCCACGCCCGAGGGCGTCCGCAACCGGGCCATTGTCGAGACCCTGTACGCTTGCGGAATCCGGGTGAGCGAACTCTGCGGGATCCGCCTCGACGACCTGCACCCCGATCACGGGATCTTGCGGGTGGTCGGAAAGGGCGATAAAGAACGGCTGGTGCCCATCGGCCCCGATGCGCTGCGGCACATCGGCTTTTATCTCGATGGAGTACGGCGCCACCTTCAACCCAAACCGGGGCACGACGCGACCCTGTTCCTGAGCCGTCGGGGCGAACGACTTTCCAGGGAAATGGTCTTTCGCATCGTCCAGACCATGGCCCGGCAGGCTGGCATCGAACGCGCCGTGAGCCCCCATACGCTGCGGCATTCCTTCGCCACCCACCTGATCGAGGGCGGGGCCGACCTGAAGGCCGTCCAAGATCTCCTCGGACACGAGTCCATCACCACGACCGAGATCTACACGCACTTGGACACGGAATATCTCCGCGAAACGATCTATACTTTCCATCCCAGGGGAAAAAAGAAAAACCTGTCTTGATTGCCCTGTTTGCCGATGAGCAGTTGGCTTTTCGGGCGGTTTGAGGTAATTTTGCACACCTTCTCGGGCCTATCAACCTTTTTGCCCTTGCTCATCCTGGTATATCTTCTGCGCGCCGCCAAATGGCTGCTGGTCCTGAGCTTGTTCTCGGTGCTGTTTTTCCGGTTCGTCCCCGTACCGGTGACCCCGCTCATGCTGCAGCGGTGCTTCGAGCACAAACTGGCCGGCGAAGGAATGCGCCTGCAGCACGATTGGGTGCCCCTGAGCCGGATCTCGCCGTATCTGCAACTGGCCGTGGTCTGTTCGGAAGACCAGAATTTCCTCGTCCACGACGGATTGGATTTCGAGGCCATCGAAAAAGCGCAAAAGGAAAACAAGCGCAAAACCAAGCGCAAGCGGGGAGCCAGCACCATTCCGCAGCAAACGGCCAAAAATGTGTTCCTGTGGCCCGCGCGCTCCTGGGTCCGCAAAGGTTTCGAGGTCTATTTCACCGCCCTGATCGAAGTCGGCTGGTCCAAACAGCGCATCATGGAGGTCTATCTCAACTCGATCGAAAGGGCGACGGCGTGTACGGCGCCGAAGCGGCCTCGCGCCAGTTTTTCGGCAAATCCGCCGCCGGTCTGTCGCCCGAAGAAGCCGCCCTCATCGCGGCCTGCCTGCCCAACCCCATCAAGATGAACATCGCCAAGGGGCGCGGCTCCGGATTGATCCGGCGCCAACAGGCCATTCTGCGGCAAATGCGACTGTGGGGAATGGTGCTGGATTACGAGCAGGAGGAAAAAAGTTTTTCCTGGGCCCACTTGGTGGCGCTCGTGGCCGCACCGCTCCTGCTGTTGGGGATCTGGTTTTTGGAAAAAAAATTCTTGGAAAAAATGCGGCCCGCAGCGTGAACCGCTCTTCCGACCGCTTCGACGGCATCTTCTCCGGGCTGACGGTGCTGGAACTGGCCGGCGTGTTGGCAGGCCCCGCCGTGGGCATGTTTTTCGCCGAACTGGGCGCCTGCGTGGTCAAGGTCGAAAACGGCCCGGCCGGCGGCGACCTGACCCGCAAATGGAAACTGCCCACGGAAGATCCCGCCTCCCCGGTATCGGCCTACTACGCGTCCGTCAACTGGGGCAAGGAGGTCCTGCAACTCGATCTGAACGCCCCCGCCGACCGCGCTCGGGTGCACGAACTGGTCCGAACGGCCGATGTCGTGGTCACCAATTTCAAGGCCGATGCTGCCCGCCGCATGCAGATGGATACCGATACCCTGCTGGGGCTCAACCCCCGGGCCATCGTGGCCGAACTGTCGGGCTTCGGGCCCGACGACGACCGGGTGGCCTTCGATGTGGTGCTGCAGGCCGAGGCCGGGTTCCTGCACATGACCGGCGAACCGGATCGGCCGCCCGTGAAAATGCCGGTCGCGCTGATCGACCTCTTGGCGGCCCACCAGCTCAAAGAAGGTATCCTCGTGGCGTTGCTCGGCCGCGCCAAGTCGGGCAGGGGCGGCGTTCTGCGGGTGTCGCTGCTGGCCTCCGCCGTGGCCTCCCTGGCCAACCAGGCCACCAACTGGCTGATGGGCGGGCATGTTCCCGGACCGATGGGAACCCTTCACCCCAACATCGCCCCCTACGGCGAGATGTTCCGCACGCTCGACCAGCGCACCGTGCTGCTGGCCGTGGGCACCGACAAGCAGTTCGAAGCGCTCTGCGCCGTGCTCCAGCGCCTGGAATGGCCGCGAGACGACCGCTTTTCCTCCAACCCGCAGCGGGTGGTCCACCGCCAAGAACTTTTTGGCCTGCTGGAAACGGAAATTTCTCGGTACGCCGCCGCCGATCTGCTCGGGGCTTGCCGGCTCCGACAAGTGCCCATCGGACTCGTGCGCTCCATGCCCGAGGTGTTCGAACAGCCACTGGCCGCCGACATGGTGCTCGAAGATGTGCTCGAAGACGGCCAAACGGGCCGAAGGGTACGGACGGCGGCCTTCGAGTGGATCGAACACACGGCGCCCAAAGTCTGACCGGACGCCCGCTTTTTTGGCCTGCCGAGAACCAATCTCCGGGCCGTTTGTTGAAATCCATACCTTTTTCTTTTTTTCGAAAAAAATACCCGTTCCCATGAGATCGATTTTTGTCCTCTTGTTCGCGTCTGTTTCGCTCTTGCTGCAAGCCCAAACCCAAGGCTACGGCGTCGGGGCGAAAGTGGCCGATTTCGGCCGTTTGGCCAATCTCAACGCCCAATTGTCCGGGCTTCCCGGCCAAGTGGGCCTGGCCGATTATGCCTCTGCGAAGGGCGTGATCGTGGTGTTCACCTGCAACCACTGCCCGTACGCCATCAAATACGAAGACCGCATGATCGCCCTGCACAACGAGTTTGCCGCCAAAGGTTATCCCGTGCTGGCCATCAACCCCAACGATCCGGTGCAATACCCGGACGACGCGCCCTCCGAAATGACGGTGCGCGCTGAAGAAAAGCAGTTCCCTTTCGCCTATGTTTTCGACGAAACCCAACAGATTGCCAAAGCCTTCGGCGCCACGCGGACGCCCCATGTGTATCTGCTGCAGCGCAAGGGCAAAAAATTCTTCGTGCGCTACATCGGCTCGATCGACGACGATCCGGAGGGCGCCAACATCAAATCCACCTTCCTGGCCGACGCATTGAACGCCCTGTTGGCCCAAAAACCGGTCGCGGTGGCCACCACCAAGGCGCTGGGCTGCTCCATCAAGTGGAAGAAATAATCCGAGCCGCTCTTCCCGGGCGCTTCATTCCAGTCCGCGCAGGATCCTCGACAGCCTGATCGAGGCATCGAGGAAAAGGATCTTGGGATTGGCGTTCCTTTCCACGCCGAGCGCGCAGTCGTTGAACAGGCCGTCGATGCGCTCGATCTGTTCGGGCCGGAGCAAACGAGCCAATTTCACCGCCACGGCGCGCTCGGCCTCCGGAAGGCGGAGATCGGGCTGCCCCACGGCGATGTGGACGAACATTTCGCGCAGGAAGTGGCTGCCGTATTCCAACAGGAATTTCTGGTCCTTGCGCCCCCAACGGCGATCGTTGACCGGCATCGCACCAGCCATTTTGTCCACCCATTGCACCATGGCCGGCCCCTTGTTCTGATAGGCCAAGCGCAGCCATTCCATGAACATGTCGGCGTGGTCGTGGTTTTTTGTCGTCGGCCATTTCCAGGGCTTTGGCCAGGTTTCCGTTGGCCAAAAAAGCGG
>JBEIJQ010000155.1:0-7207 GCA_040380145.1 Lewinellaceae bacterium
ACATCACAACGAACTCTAGTTTCACCTGTGCACATAGACTGCACTATTCCTGCTCGGTTGCAACCTCCCTTCAAATACCATACTGAGGCTGTCCCGTCTCTTTCACTACCTCAACTCACTGCTAACCCGCGCAATCCCCGCTGCCACCAGATCTTCCAAATAAGCATCGATGTTTATTTGCACCTTTCGAGGATCTGCTTCCAACAAAAAAGTATAGGCCGGTAGAAAAAGAGGATTGACGTTTTTTTCTTCGATGCTTTTGTGTCGGTCGTTTAAGAGCAATTACGGGCAGATACCTTTTGCCCTACCCAGAACAATCAGATCTTCGAAAATCGCAGAACGTGACATCAAAAAACCTTCACAACTCTCTGAAAAACATCGCCATTTTAACTCATTCCCGACCGTTTTACTCCACGGTCACCGACTTCGCCAAATTCCTTGGCTGGTCCACGTTGCAGCCGCGGAGAACGGCGATGTGGTAGGCCAGTAGTTGGAGGGGGATGGTCGAGAGCAGAGGCGTGAGCGGCTCTTCGGTATCGGGGATTTCGATGGTGAAGTCCACGATACTTTTGATGTGGGTATCGCCTTCGGTGACGATGGCCAGCACTTTGCCGTGGCGGGCCTTCACCTCTTCGATGTTGGAGACGATCTTTTCGTAGGCGCTCTTGTTGGTGGCGATCACTACCACGGGCATGCTCTCGTCGATCAGGGCGATGGGGCCGTGCTTCATTTCAGCGGCCGGGTAGCCTTCGGCGTGGATGTAGGAGATTTCCTTGAGCTTGAGCGCGCCTTCGAGGGCCACGGGGAAGTTGTAGCCGCGGCCGAGATATAGCGCGTTGTTGGCGTCTTTCCAGTGCTTGGCGATGTAGTGGATCTTGGCGTCGTTTTTCAGCACCTGCTCGATTTTCTTGGGGATGTTCTCCAATTCGGTGAGCAGGGTGTGGTAGCGGGAGGCCGAGATGGTGCCGCGCTTCCAGGCCAGTTTGAGCGCCATCATGGTGAGGATGGCCACTTGTCCGGTGAAGGCCTTGGTAGAGGCCACGCCGATTTCCGGTCCGGCGTGGATGTAGGCGCCGGCGTCGGTGACGCGCGCGATCGAGGAGCCCACCACGTTGCAGATGCCGAAGGTGAGGGCGCCGCGTTCGCGGGCCAGTTCGAGGGCCGCGAGGGTATCCGCCGTTTCGCCGGATTGGGAGATGGCGATGACCACGTCCTTTTCACCGATGATGGGGTTGCGGTAGCGGAACTCCGAGGCGTACTCCACTTCCACGGGGATGCGGGCCAAGTCTTCGAACAGGTATTCGCCGATGAGGCTGGCGATCCAAGAGGTGCCGCAGGCGGCGATGATGAGCCGGTCCGCGTTCATGATGCGGTTTTCGAACTCGGTCACACCGCCGAGGTTGATGATGCCGAGGTCCGAGTTCAGGCGCCCGCGCAGGGCATCGGCCACGGTTTGGGGCTGCTGGTGGATCTCCTTGAGCATATAGTGCTCGTAACCGCCTTTTTCCAGCAGTTCGATCTCCATTTCCAGTTTGTGGATGAAGGGCGTCTGCACTTCGTCGTCGATGGTCTTGATCACCAGTTTGCCCTTGCGGTCGCAGATGGCGATTTCCTCGTCGTTGAGATAGACCACATTTTTGGTGTATTCCACGATGGGCGTGGCATCGGAGGCCAGGAAAAACTCTTTTTCTCCGATGCCTACCACCAGCGGGCTGCCTTTGCGGGCGGCCACGAGGATGTCGGGGTTGCGGCGGTCGATCACCACGATGGCATAGGCGCCCACCACTTGGCTGAGCGCGATGCGCACGGCTTCGGCGATGTCGAGGTTGTCGCGCTGCTGGATCTCGCCGATCAGGTGCACGAGCACTTCCGTGTCGGTCTGGCTTTGGAAAACATGTCCTTCGTGCTCCAGGGCGGTGCGCAGCGAGGAGTAGTTTTCGATGATGCCGTTGTGGATCAGCGCCAAGTTGCCGTCGCCGGAGAGGTGCGGGTGGGCGTTCACATCGTTGGGGGGGCCGTGGGTGGCCCAGCGGGTGTGGCCGATCCCAAGGGTAGAGGCGATGTCCTTGCCCTCGGTGAATTCCACGAGGTCGGCCACTTTGCCTTTTCTTTTGTAGATGTTGAGGCTATTGTTCAACAGGGCGATGCCCGCGCTGTCGTAGCCGCGGTATTCGAGCCTTTGTAATCCCTTGATCAGGATGGGATAGGCTTCTTTTGGACCGATATAACCGACAATTCCGCACATACTGAAAAGGTTTTTGGTAGGTAAAAGGGCAGTATCAGAGAGTTAGAGCTGCGATATGGGAAATTAAGGAATGCTTTAAGGGCACAAAAATAAACAATAATCGGAACAAACTGCAACAGTTCAGCGGGGAAAACGCGTGTACACCAGCGACAATTTGGGTTTCAGCCTGGAATGGCGGTGGTTGCCCAGCACGGCGCGGTAGGGCACTTCGTTGGAAAAGGCCACATCGAGGTAGAAAACCTGTTCGGGCAGGTCTTCGTCCACGAGCCGTTGGAAAGTCTTGGAAATGTTCATCTTGAAGAGTTCGAGGATTTCCGCGCGGCCGTTGCCGAGGGCTTCGTTGAGCTGTCCTCCGAAGAACGAAATGCTGGGCTGGGTCTGGCTCACGAACTCGGGCAGCAGTTGCAGGTCGCCGTTTTCGTTGCGGTAGCTGGCGAAGAGCAGCCGCGGACTGGGGTAATACATGGAGTTGTCGAGATCGGCCACCTGCACGACCAGTTCGGCCTTGTTGATGATCACATCGTCGAGGCTGGCGGCGGCGGGGATCGAAACCCGCAGGCGGGTGCCGCCGAGGCCTTGTAGATAGACCAGCGAATCGTTGGGGGATTGCGTCAGCACTTGGGTGCCGTTGTAATCGTGGGTGACGCGCATGGCCTTGGGGGTGGTGCCGTTGAGCGGGAACTCGTACACCCGTTTTTTGCCGTTGGCCTCGTGGTAGTAGAGCACCATTTTGCTGCTCAGGGAGGCCGTGTTGAAGCGGATCAGGGCGTCATTGGGGGCTCCGGCGACGGGGCGCACCACCACGCCTTTGAAGTAATCGCGGAAACTGCTGGTGTTGGCGAAGTTCGCGGAATCGGCGTCGAGGAAGGTCTGTCCGAGGGCGTCGTCCAATCGGATGCGCAGCTGGGGCTCCACGAGGGAATCTCGGCCGGTGGTATCGAGGATCGAGATCTTTTGTTTCCAGCGGGGCAAAAAGGTGTGATTGGCCTTGAGCACGGCCCCGGCGGCGAAATCCACATCGGAGAAATAGACCGTGTCCGGGTCCATGGCCTCTTCGAGACGCAGCACTTCCCAGGTCTGCAATTGGTTGTAATTGCCGCTGTGCCCGTCGAAGTCGTAGGCCAATCCGAGCACCAGGGAGTCCACCACGGCTCCGTCGGGGAAGTTGACGTTGGTGTTGGTGAGCCGGAAGGCGAGGAACATCGTGGCCTCGGTGGTCCCGAAGATCGGGTCTTCGTTGCGGCCGCAGAAATAGCGGTTTTTGGGGTAGGTCAGCACGGAGTCCACCGGTTCGGTGAACAGTTCGACCGTAAAGGTATCGGTGGCGAAGAGGTCGGCGCGGTCTTCGTCCACGAGGCCGAGTCCGAGGTCCGTGGATTTGCTGCAGGAGCCGGCGAAAAGCGCGGCGAGCAACAGGGCGACGAGCAAGGTTTTTCCGTGCATAGGGTGTTGCGATTCAACGACGGGCGTCCCCGGAAGAGCCGATGGGCGCCGTCGGAGGACGGATGTTCAGGAAGAAAGGCCCTGGTAGAAGTCCAGGTAATCGGAAACGAAGGATTCTTCGCCGTGCACGAGCACGGGCTTGCCTTCGGTCATGGCGGGGGCATCGCCTTCCACGGCGATCACGGCATCGGCGAAATGGGCCGCGCCTTGGTGCAGGTTGATCCCGGAGCCGACCTGGAAGGGGAGGAGGTCATCCTGTCCGAGGTGGTTGATGGCTGCTTTCGCGAAAAAGTTTTCCGTTTCGTGCAGCGTTCCTTCGCCGTACTGGGAATAGACCACTTTGGCGTTCTGGAAAAGCGGCTCCTGTTTGTAGGCCATTTTGAGGTAGGCCGGCACGAGGCTGGTCATCCAACCGTGGCAGTGCACGATATCGGGGGCCCAGCCGAACTTGCGGACCGTTTCCAAGGCGCCTTTGCAGAAAAACACCATCCGATCGGCGTTGTCGGCAAAGGGTTGTCCTTCGTCGTCGGCAAACAGTTGCTTGCGCTTGAAGAAGTCCTCGTTGTCCAGGAAGTACACCTGGAGGCGCGAATTGGGCAGGGAGGCCACCTTGATGATCAGCGGGTAGTCGTCGTCCTGCACGATGATGTTCATTCCCGAGAGGCGCACCACTTCGTGGAGGCGGTGGCGGCGTTCGTTGATGGAGCCGAAACGGGGCATCAAGATCCTGAATTCCAGGCCTTTGTCGTGAGCGGAGAGGGGCAGTCTGCTGGCGATGTCCGCCAGAAGTCCACCTTCTGTGTAAGGCTCCAATTCTTGTGCTATCAGGAGCACCCGTTTCTTTTCGCTCATAGTCTGGTCGCGGTGATTGGCCGGGGGGGGGGGGAGGCGGGAAGCGTTTGGCTTTGGCGCGCGGCCCCTTTTTGGGCATGTTGGTGAATAGAGGTGCAAAGATACTAAATAATATTTGGAAAAAAGTGCAACTTTCCGCCGCATTTTTTTCCACTCTTTTCCATGTTCGTATTCGAAACCGTCCGGGAGCTCCGGAAATGGGCCGATGGGCAGGCCTCCGAGGGCGCGCGCATCGGCTTTGTGCCCACGATGGGCGCGCTGCACGAGGGCCACGCATCGTTGGTTCGCCGGGCCGCCGCCGAAAACGATCTCGTCGTCGCGAGCGTTTTCGTCAATCCCACCCAGTTCGACGATCCCGCCGATCTGGCCAAGTATCCGCGCACGGTGGAGCACGACATCGAAACGCTCCGGCGCGCGGGCTGCCATGCGCTGTTTTTGCCGTCCGTAGGAGAAATCTACCCCGAAGGCCGCGATGTTTCCGTGGAGGTCGATCTCGGCGGATTGGACCTCGTGCTGGAAGGGGCGCACCGCAAGGGGCACTTCCAAGGCGTGGTGCAGGTGGTGCACCGCCTGCTCGACATCGTGCGGCCCGACCGTCTCTATTTGGGACAAAAGGATTTCCAACAATTTGCCGTCTGCAAGCGGATGGTCGAGCAGACGGGGCTTCCCGTGGAATTGGTGCGCTGTCAGATCGTGCGCGAGCCCGACGGATTGGCGATGAGTTCCCGCAACGTGCGCCTGTCGCCGGCCGCCCGGGCCGAGGCGCCCCGCTTTTACGCGGCCCTTTGCCGCCTCGCGGAAGAACTCGCCCGTGGCACGGCCCTCGCCCCGGCGGTCGCCCAAACCGCCGCCGAGCTCGATGCGCCGCCTTTTTCGCTGGACTACCTCCAAGTCTGCGATCCAGATACCCTTCGCACGCTCGATGCCCTCCGGCCCGGCCAACAGGCGGTCATCCTCGCCACGGTGAGGCTGGACGGGGTGCGGTTGTTGGATAATTTGATGGTGGGGTAGGGAGACTTCAAAATAGGATACGCAAAAAGCCCCTGCAGCCAACGCATCCTTATTCCCCGCGGCACAGGAGGTGCCAAAAAAATCCTGAAAATCCTAAAATCCTGAAAATCCTGATTCAGACAAAACAGGCGCCGTCAATCTCTAATCCCCAAAAAATATATATAATCGGGGATTACGATCCCCAAAAATGTACTATTTTTGGGGATTATGATCGAAAGGACCATTTCGCGGACACTACGGGAGAAGTTTTTCAAGGGCAAAGCCTTGGTGCTTCTCGGCTCCCGGCAAGTCGGGAAAACGACGCTCATCAAGCAGTTGCTGTTGGATAAGGAGCATTTGTTTTTGAACGGCGATGATCCGGCGATCCGTTCGTTGTTGGAGGGAGCCGGGGTTTCCAAGCTCAAGGCCATCTTGGGCCGTCACACCATTGTCTTCGTGGACGAGGCCCAGCGAATCCCGGACATCGGGTTGACGGCCAAAATGATCGTGGACAATTTCCCCGAGGTACAGCTGCTTCTGAGCGGGTCGTCCGCTCTTGAGATCAGCAATTCCACACAGGAGTCATTGACCGGGAGAAAATTCGAGTACCATTTGTATCCGATCAGTTGGGAAGAGTTCGAATCCCATGTGGGCTACTTGGAAGCGGAGCAACAGATCGAAGAGCGGCTGATTTTTGGGATGTACCCCGATGTGCTGAACAATCGTTCGGAAGCGCGCGAAATTTTGGGACAACTTACGGCCAGTTACTTGTACAAGGACGTGTTGTCGTTGACGGGCATTCGCAGGCCGGAATTGCTTGACCGACTGTTGAAGGCTTTGGCCCTGCAATTGGGCAGCGAGGTTTCCTACAACGAACTTTCCCGTTTTTTGGAAACGGACAAAGCGACCGTGGCGCGGTACATCGATTTGCTGGAAAAGGCTTTCATCGTGTTCAGGCTGAACAGTTTCAGCCGAAACCAGCGCAACGAGATCAAGCAGAACCGCAAGATTTACTTTTACGACAACGGCATCCGAAACATGATCATCGGCCATTTGGCGCCCCTGGACCTGCGGTCCGACAAGGGTGCCTTGTGGGAAAACTTTTTGGTTTCCGAGCGCGTAAAAGCAAAGGCATATCATCAAATGTACGCCCACCACTACTTTTGGCGAACGGTGCAGCAGCAAGAAATAGATTTCGTCGAAGAATGCGACGGCCGTTTGACCGCTTACGAGTTCAAGTGGAAAAACAGTTCCAATCACCGTTTCCCGGCTTCGTTTTTGCAGCACTATGGGGCGGAGGGAAAGGTGATCGGAAGGGAAAATTTCAGGGAATTTGTTTTCGGAAAATAAGAGATCCTCCTTTTCGGCCTTGGCTACTTTCTTCCCGAGTTGTTCAGGCCAGAATGACCCTTTGCATAAAAGTCGCGCTTGTAGATTGGGCTGCCTGTTTTCCTCGTGAAAATCCTTGATCGTATAAAATTTCCTTGCGCGGACAGTTGGCTTTCCAGGTTTTATCCCAAAATTGTCATTAGACTTTTTTTGATCTGCTCAATTTGGGTCACTTTTAGACTTTTTCATCGGTAGCGTTTGGGCTGTTCGCGAGGTGATTTGTTCCTTGATGGACTTTCTTTTTCTTTTTCTTCTTCCCAAAAAGAAAAAGAAACCAAAGTAAATCCC
>JBEIJQ010000156.1:0-7146 GCA_040380145.1 Lewinellaceae bacterium
AAAAAGAAAAAGAAACCAAAGTAAATCCCGATTAAATCCGGCGCCAGCGCGAGTCTTTTGTTCGCGGGCGCGAAAAAAAATTCGAGTTGTGGGACAGTGTTTTGTCCTTGGATCGACCTCGTTTGCCGCAAATCAGCCAACAGGTTTTTCGCTCAGGCCCGCTACCCAAAGCCGCGCTGTCGGGATTTTATCGAAGGCCGGCTGGGTCGTAATAATTCCTTACAGGTCGATCTTTGACTTTCGAGGAACTGCACCGTACTTTATAGACTGTATTTCAATTTTTTACAACTGATAAGCTCTAATGGCGGCCATTAGAGATTTTTCCCAATGACAATTTTGGGGTTAAAAAATTTATAAAAAAGAAAGAAAAAATAAATTTCACACTCACCTATCGAGTGAAATCAATCAGATTCCTTTGAAACACCTCAACCGCGCTCCACTTTGGTTTTTTTCGCAAAAAAACTGATGATCCCGGCCACGAAAAAACCCGGAATGGTGAAGAAGAAATACAAAAAAACGGTATTGAAAAAGGAAGGCCCGCCCTGTCGGTTCTCGATTTCTCTTTTGATCAACAGGTATTTGTCGGTCGCATATTGGTCCTTGTACTCCTCGAGCTGTTGCAACTCGACATTTTTGGCCAAATCGACCAGGGTAGGATCGAAAACGGCGGGCAGCACATAGTCGAAAAAGGCCAAAATCGCACTGCCGACGATAAATGCCTCGAACGCCACGATCAGGGCCGGTTTTTGTTCGATATACCCGCCCAGAAGTTCTCTTTCCTTGAAAGCGGCCCAGACCATTCCCGTCATCAGGATGACATACGAGACTTGGTGCGCAGGGCCGACGACCAGTTTTTTGTCCACTATATATAAAATGGACAAATAAAGGGTGGACAAAAATCCGGTCATCAGTCCGGCCCGGGTGCCGGGCCGCATGGGGGCGTTTGTGTTCATCCTTACAGAGGGAAAGGTCGGCCGACGAGGGTCTGTCCCAAGAACGGCGTGTTGCGGGATTTGGATCTAAAGTCAGTCTCGGCCACCGTCCAGGTTTCGTCGGGCAGGAAAAAAGTGAGCCGATCGGGCCGCCCCTCTTCAAAGGCCGGAACATCGATTCCCAGGATATTCCAGGGCGCGATGGCCAGTTTTTCGACGATTTTTTCCCAAGAGAGCACTCCGTCCAAAGCAGTGCGCAGCGCCGGGAAAGTGGTCTCCCAGCCGATCGCCCCGAAAGAAGCGTAAGGAAATTCCAGATCCTTGGATTCGGGGTCGAGGGGAATGTGGTTGGAAACGAAACAATCGATGGTACCGTCCAGCAGGCCTTCCACCAGCGCTCTGCGGTGGTGTTCGTCGCGGATCGGCGGCATGGTTTTGAGGCGGGTATCGAAGTCCATCAATGCCTCGTCGGTGTAAAACAGGCTGACGGGGTTGACCGAGGCTGTCACGTCGAGGCCCCGAGCCTTTGCCGAGCGAACCTGTTCGACCGCTCCCGCTGTGGACAAATTGGCGAAATGCAATCTGGATCCGGTGTACTCGAGGAGGCTCAGATCGCGCTGCACCATGACTTCCTCCGCCAGTGCGGGCAGTCCGCGCATACCAAGCAAAGTACTGGTCCGCCCTTCGTGCAGGTGTCCTCCTCCGCCGAGCTGCTTGTCGAGCGGACATTGGATCACCAATCCGCCGAAAGGCCTTACATATTGCAGGGCGCGGAGCAGTACCCCGGGATTTTGGACGGGGTTCTTGCCGTCGGTGAAGGCCACGGCCCCGGCTGCGTGCATATCGTAAATTTCGGCCGGCTCGGTTCCTTCGCAATTGCGGGTCAGCGCGCCGAGGGGCAGCAGTTCGACCGGTGCGTCCGTACGAGCGCCGCGGACCAATGCGATCTCGGCTTTCCCGTGCAGGGCGGGGCGGGTGTTGGGGAGCAGGCAAATGGCCCGAAAACCTCCGGCTTGGGCGGCCCGGGCGGCAGAGGCGAAATCTTCCCGGTGTTCGAGCCCGGGTTCGCCGGCGGCCCCGTACAGGTCGAGCCAGCCCGGTGAAACGCACAGGCCCGGGCGTCTTACCTCGCGAACTTCCTCAGGAGCGGTGAGCGACGACCCGATGCGGGCGATGGTTCCGTTTTCCAACAACAGGTCGGTCGTTTTGCCGTGCCAAGGGGAGCCGGGCGCGAACACGTGGACTTGTCGGATCAACTGGCGCATGGGCGGACGAATGGGCGTTGGTTCAGGATTTCCACAGACGGAGCAGGACTGTTTCGACGGCCAAAAACACCAGTACCAGCAGGATGCACCACTTCCAGAGCGCCGTGCCGCGGCTGCGCTCGCCGATGAGTTGTCGGAAATCGGTGGCCCTGGAGCCGTCTATCGGCGTTTGGTCGGTGCCAAAAACACTTGCCAACTCTTCGCCGCCCGCGAAAGCCATCGGGCTTTCACGGCGATCGTAATTGAAAGCGAAGCGGTCGGTTGGCTGGCCTTCTCCCTTTACCAGATCGTAAAAACCGGCCTCGCGCACGGCCCGGTTGACCGTCAGGAAAAGTTTGGAGCCAACGATTTTTTGTTCGGGGATGAACTCTTCCCTGGGCCCTTTGAGCTTGAAGGCGCGTTCGTTGGAGCCTGCCAAAAACGGCGTTTCGATCACTTGGTCTCGGCCGATGAAATACGCCATGGGAGCGTGGAATCCCCTGGCCAGCGACATCCGGTAGAGCATCGGCACGAAGACTTCCCCGTGCCGCGACAAGTCGCTCCATTGAACGTCCAGCGGAGCCGCGCACAAGTAAAGGTTGCCCCGTTCGCATTGGTTTTTGACCAAAAACGCGCCCCCATCTCGGTAGCGCACCAACTCTTCCTCGCGGCTGTCCGCCGTTCTGGCTAGTTTGAAGTTTCCTTTGGTGGACGGGAGCTTGACATTGTCGCGCCGCTGCTCGAACACATCCCGGAACACGAACTCGTCATAATTGATCGAAGTGGCCGTGCGGGCCGTGGGGTCGAAAGCGCCGTAACGATTGGCCCCGAGCGCGTCGCAAAGAGCGTTATAGGCCGATAGATCGGCGTTTTGTGCGGGGAAGACCAACAGATTGCCGCCGTTTTTCACATACTGCGCCAATTCTGCGGAAAGCCCGGAAGAGATCGTAGGCAGGTCGGCCAGCACGATCAATTCGTAACCGGGGAGTTTGGAATAGTCTAACCGGCCCGAGGCAAGGGCCTCGTGCTTGAAGTAAGCGTTGGATCGGAAAGCGGCCTCCACGTTGCGGTTGGGAGCGGATGCGTATATCTGCAAGATGTCGAGGGACTCTTTGACATCGAAAGCGAAATAATAATTGTCGTCGAAAGACACCGGGTAATCGGAAACGGAGGCTGTGGCGGCATGCCAGCCCGTGCGCAGGATGGTCACGTTGACGGTATCGTACGCTTCGCTGTTGGCCGGCACGTTGAGGATTCCGCAGGGTTTGGTCTGCCCGTCGAGCGTGAGCGAAACGCGCACGTTCTCTGCATCCGCATCGCCGTAGTTGCGCACCTTGACCACGAGGAGGTTGGTCTGGTTGGGTATCTGCACTGGCGCTTCGAACCAAACGGAGTCCACGGCAAGGTTTCGCCCGGCGACGGCCTGCAACATCACGGGCGAAACCCCAATGGCAGAATCGGGCGGGCGCTGCAAATCGAGCGCGTTGCGCTGGAAGTCGGAAACGAGGTAGGCGTCCTTGGTCTTGGCCTCTCCGAGCGAGAGGGCCTGCCTTTGGCGGGCAAGCACCTCCGAAACGGTGTGCACGGTGGGCGAAACAACGATCTCGCCGATGCGGGCAAGTGCGTCCTCGCGGCTGATCATTCTTTGGTCGCGCCCCTCGAAATCGGTGGTGAGGATCTGGAAACGGTCGTCGGCCCCGTGGCCCTCCACGATCTCCATGGCCCGCTGTTTGGCCTTTTCCAGCAGGGGCACATCCTCGCTGAGCGCCTGCATGCTGAAAGAATTGTCCACATATATGGCCACATCGCGCCGGCCCGTGTCCTTACCGGCGTTCTTGGCGGGGATGAACGGCTGGGCGAAAGCCAGCACGAGGAAGATCACCGCCAGACACCTCATCAAAAGAACCAAGAGATTGCGCAGCCGCTGGCGGGCATGCGATTCCTCTTTGACTTCCTTCAGAAAACGGACGTTGGTAAAATACACCGTTTTGTGCCTGCGGAAATAAAAAAGGTGCACGATGATCGGTATGGCCACCGATACGAGCGCGAACAAAAAGTATGGATAGACAAAACTCATGGGACAGGTATGCCGGAATCCGTCAAAACGGAAAGGTGGGCAAAAATAACAATTTTCGGAAAAGGGATGGAGATGACCAAGGCCTTTCGACCGACCGAACGGTTTTTTATCCCCTTTTTTTCTTTTTTCCCCAAAAATGAACGGCGAAAAGAAGGCAAAAGAACTTTTCCAGCCCGGACCGCATTATTTTTGGGCAAAATTCATCCGCAACACGCTCCAAATTATAAGGCCAACGCATGAAACGAATCCTCCGAACGACGGCCTTTGTCATATTGGCGACCCTTTGCCTGGCCACCGATAGCGACCGGCACCACCGAATCGCCAAAAACATTGACCTTTTTTCCGAGGTCTATCGCACGCTGGTCAACCGATATGTGGACGGCGCCGAGCCCAGCGGCTTGATGCGCTTGGGACTGGACTCCCTTTTCCTGTCGCTGGACCCTTACACCAATTTCATTTCGGAGGCCGACATGGAGCGTTTCCGCTACCTGGAAAATCCCTCGCGGGTGGGCAACATCGGCGCCCAGCTCGTGATGCGGGACGGTGCAGTCATGATCAAAGAAGTGTACGAATCGTTCGCCGCCGACAAGGCCGGCCTCCGTCCGGGAGATTACCTGTTGGAAATAGACGGGAACCCAATCAAAGGCCTCGCTCTCGAAGAAGTGGAAGCCCTTGCCCGTGGCGCCATCAGCGACAAGACCACTTTCACCTTCCGCCGTTACGGGGAAACGGAAACCCGCACCGCCACGCTCACGCTCGGCGAGGTGAACCCCAAAAACGTCCCCTACTCCGGCATGCTGGGCGAAAGCGGTGCCGGCTATATCGTGCTGACCACCTTTACCCAAAACGCCGCCGACAACATCTCGAAGGCCTTGCAGGCGCTCAAAAACGACCACGGGGCAAAAGGTCTCGTCCTGGACCTGCGCGACAACGGCGGGGGACTGTTGCACGAAGCGGTAAGCATCGTAAACCTGTTCGTGGAACGTGGCCGGGAAGTGGTCTCCATCCGCGGCAAAGTGCCCGAAGGCGACAAGACCTTCACCACCTCGAACGCGCCGTTGGACACAGGCATCCCGGTGGCCGTTCTCGTGAACGACCATTCGGCATCGGCCTCCGAGATCGTGTCGGGCGCATTGCAAGACCTCGATCGGGCGGTCATCGTCGGCCAAAAATCCTTTGGCAAGGGATTGGTGCAGAATGTTTTCGACATCGCCTTCAACTGCAAGATCAAAGTCACCACCGCCAAGTATTATGTGCCCAGCGGCCGCTGCATACAGGCCGCCCGCTATGTCCAGGGCAAGCCGGTGGAGATCCCGGAAAGCGAGTGGAAACCTTTCAAGACCGCCGGCGGGCGAACCGTGCTCGACGGAGGCGGCGTGATCCCCGATCTGAAATTGGAAAAAAAATCGAATCCCGCTTTCGTACA
The DNA here is from genome assembly GCA_040380145.1 of Lewinellaceae bacterium. Taxonomy (GTDB): domain Bacteria; phylum Bacteroidota; class Bacteroidia; order Chitinophagales; family Saprospiraceae; genus JBEIJQ01. Next base: position 5,680 of record JBEIJQ010000156.1, read on the forward strand.
GGCCCTGCTCGACCAGTTTTTGATCTTCGATTTCGCCACCGAATACCGCCTGCGGGTGGATTCCATTCCACCCGCAGGCGTCTTTTCTTTTACAGAAAAAGATTTCGAGGATTTCAAAAAATTCGTGGAAAAAAGATCTTTCCGATATGCCTCCGCAAGCGTCCAAGCATTGGAGGCCCTCGAAAAAACCGCCCGGGAGGAAGGATACGGCCCCGCCCTGTCGGCCTCCGTCCAAAAATTGCGCGATCGGTTCGAGCGGGAAAAAGCCCAAGACTTCGTCAAACACCGGGAGGCCGTGATCCGCGAACTGGAAATCGAGATCGTGTCGCGCTACCACTACGAAAGGGGACGGGCCGAAATCCGCCTGCGCCGCGACCCAGAGGTGCAGCGCGCCGTTGCGCTGCTCCAAAATCCCTCGGAAATGACTCGGTTGCTTTCGCCCCGCTGATTTTTCACAAAAAAATTTTTTCCCAAAAAATGCCGTCCCTGAAAAAAATACTGTCCTGGCCGTTCGTGGCATTTATCCGGGGCTACCAGCTGATCTGCCGCCCGTGGATGCCCAAAATGTGCCGGTTCACTCCGTCCTGCTCACAATATGGCATCGAGGCCCTGCAAAAACACGGCCCCTTCAAGGGCCTTTGGCTGACCGTCAAGCGCATCGGCCGCTGCCACCCGTACGGCGGGCAAGGATACGATCCAGTGCCCTGACGAAGTTTGCTTCAAATCTCCACGAAGTTTTTCCGTCGCGCTTCGCGCAAAAATTCGTAACTTGAAGTCCGATCTTTTTTTTCGAAAAAAGCATCTCTCCCCTACTCCATCGTTCCCCTCAACGCGAGTCCAACCAATATGAAAAAAACTGCCGCTTTCCTATTTGTCGTCCTGGTCGGTTTCATCGGCTCGGCCCACGACAACGACAACAAGGCCTTCGAGATCAGCAAGAACATCGACATCTTCGTAAGCGCCTACAAGGAACTGAACGCCAATTATGTGGACGAACTGGACCCGGATTCCCTGATGCGGGTCGGACTGAATGCCATGGTGCAGTCGGTGGATCCCTATACCCGATTCATCCCAGCCGAAGAATACGACAATTATCGCTACGGCATCACCGGCCGATACGGCGGCGTGGGCGTGACCGTCCAAAAAAACAACGGGCAGTTCGTCGTGTACCGCACCTACGATTACGGTCCGGCCTACCGAGCCGGCTTGCGGGCGGGCGATGTGCTCTTGGCAGTGAACGACAAGGTTTTCGGGCCGGAAGAACCCGAAAACTCTACCAGTGTGCTCAAAGGAGCACCCGGTACCCAGGTCACGCTCCGCATCCGCCGGCCGGGCGAAAAAGGGGAGCGCACCCTGCGCTTCCAGCGCGAAGAGATCAAGGTTCCCAACGTGCCATATGCCTCCCTGCTCGACAACGGTACGGCCTACCTCGCACTGAGCACTTTCACCGAAAACGCGGGCGACAAC
>JBEIJQ010000157.1:0-7139 GCA_040380145.1 Lewinellaceae bacterium
CCTACCACAGCTACGCTCTCCTTGTAATAGCCCAAAAAACAAAACACGATCATCAAAAATCTGAATCGTACAGCTGTCTGAAGGAAAGCGACAACACCCTTGACTATTCAACTTGGACTTTTCGGAAGTCTTTTCCGAGCTGTTTCTTCAAGAGTTGATACACCTCCTCGGAGGGGAACTCGTTCAAAATTTTTCTTCTTTCGATGTTCACGATCCCATCGGTGGTGGCCTTCGATTCGGCCTGCTTTTCCTTGAGCCTATAATTGACTCTCTCGCATTGTTTTCTGAAGTTGGAGGAAATGCCCGCATCTACTTTCAAAATGGCTGTAATGCGAATTTTGAGTTTCAGAGGGGCATTTCGTCCAATACCACATCCCATAGAACTTTGTCCGTCCAGAATGCTTTTGCTCATCTCTACACTACAAGTCCACAACGAAGGGGAGCAAGGGTCAAGCCCACTATGGATGGAGAACTCGTCCCGTGATGCTTCAGTTGTTGAGGATGATCGATCCCGTGAGAGAGAGTTGAGGAGGACCTAAATGGCCGGTACATCTTTCTCGCTTATGTTATTATAGAGGTTGATGTTTTTCAAATATTTTTCGGTCATGAACAGGCTGCTGTGCCGGTTGGCCGCCATAACATCACTGGTCTTCCATCCCAATAGATGCCGTCTGACATTGGAGTAGTACTTGAACGAATACAGGGTGTAGCCCTTTTTGTCCAATCCAAGGGCTTTCAAGACTTTGACAAATCTCTTATAGGCATTGTTGCTTCCAATGGATTTCGCTCCGATGATGGAGTCGGATGTCGAGGTCAAAAAGTAGTCCTTGGGATATTCCTCTTTGAACAGAGTCTTGATAATGTTCAGGAGCTTGGAGTCGATATTAATAATGTCAACGGAGCTCTTCTTGGTGTTCTTGGTGACAGCCAAGGGAATGGTGATTTTGCCCTTGTTGAGGTCAAGATCCCTCACCCTCAACGCGGCAATTTCTCCTGGGCGAAGACAGGTATAATGTATCATTCGGCAATAGAAGGCGATGGTCTTGTCGTTTTGATCAAGATACGCCATAATCTTCAATCTATCCTCTTCGCTGAAGGGGATGTTCCGTTTTTCGACTGCAATCTCGCTCCGAATCTTCTTAGCCTCAATTTTTGAGACTGGATTTTCCCCAACAAAGAGCTCGCTGGCGATGCACCATTGAAAAAAAGCCGAAAAGACCCCTCTGGCACTTTTGACCGTTTTGGGTGTCCATGGGATTGATTTTTTGAGTTCTATGCTCCTGTTGTTCAAGAACAGTTTTGCTGGCTTATCGGAATGGATTTTATTTTGGATGTACTTTTCTAAGTCCTTTGATGTAAAACTTTTCACCTCTTTGTCGGGAAAGGCTTCGATCAAATAACGAAGTTTGCTCTGATAGCTTCCCACCGTTTTGGGACGAGCATAGATCTTGAGTTCCTGCAAGTACTTTTCCACAGCGTCGGGAAGTGTGATGCACTCGTTATTTTTTTTTGAAATATACTCTTTTGGTTTTTCTGGGTTGAAACCATCTTTCAGAGCGTTTTTCAGGTTCAAGATGCAAGCCTGGGCGTATTCAAACTTTTCTTTGTGGTCCTGAATCCGATTGATATCAAATCTTGGCCGGTACTGCTTACCGTTGAAGGAATAATTGATGTACCACTCGTTTTTTGCCCACTCTTTCTCCAGAGTTGATTTGTTGGAAACCTGGGTTGGCCTTTTACCTTTACAAAGCCGAGGTTCTGTGTAGTTCGAAAATTTCATAAATATTGTTTTAATTTTTATTGACGATGCGGCGATTTGCTGGTGTTCAGTATCGCAGCAAAGTTTTAGCAGTATTTATATAAAGGAACTTCTAATTGTTTAGTAATCAGCTCAAAAAATTATCTTTTTGAAAGTCCCACTCTCTCCGCAGCCAAAAAACGCCCCATGACCTGGGGCGTTTTTTATTGAATATCAAGGAGTTGAATTTTGGGAAAAGGCGGCGTTTGGAGTTTTTAGCACCTTTTTAGCAGGTTTTTTCTCGTTTTTCAACTGCGCCGATGCGCGCTTGATTCGACGGCCGGGCGAACATCCATGACAATTTCAGGATCTCGTTCCCTCGAAAAAAAGGGGGCGGAACGATTGTTCGTTCCGCCCCCTGGGGCCATTGATCGTCGGGCGATCAACGGTTGTCGTTTACTGGTCCCACCACACCGGCGCGAGGATGTCGGAGTTTTGGGGGGCCTGCGAGTTGTACAGGCGCTCGGTGAGCGGTGTGGGCAAGCGGCGGGGAATGCCGTTGACCAGTCCGTTCGGGTTGGGCGACAGGCTGGGGAGGCCCGTGCGGCGCCAATCGGTCCAGCTTTCCACTTGCGTGAAAGAGGCCACCCACTTGTGGGTCATGATCTTTTCGAGCGTGATGGTCGCGGCCGTTTCGCTGGCTTGATCGGCTTCGTACGCCGGGTCGGAAGAGCCGTTCACGAGAGCGACGTGGGTGGCGATCGCTGCATTGTGCGCTTGGGCGGCTTCAGCGAAGGCGCCGAGGCGATAGGTGGCTTCCGCAGCGATGAAAAGGGCTTCCACATAAGTGACCAAGGGCAGAGAGGAACTTTCGGAACCGAAGTACGATCCGATGTCGGAGGTGCTGGTCGTAAAGGAGCCCAGGGCCGTTCCCGAGATACCGCCCGCATCGTCCGCGCCGGCGTACTCGTCTAGGCGCGGGTCGTTGATGGCCGTCATCAGGTCCACCAAGGCACCGCCCATTTTGATGTAGTCCTCGCGGGCTTGGTTGAAGGCGTACCACTGGTTCAGTTCGTTGCCGTTTCCGCCGAACACCGCCATGCAATCCGAGGAAGGATCGGCCATACCGGCATCGATGGCATCGTTCAAGTGGTCGATGGCGCGTTGCGCGGAGCCGATGGGATCGCGCTTGCTGAGGTGGTTGGCATAGCGGGCGGCCAGCACATGGGCCGTGATGGTCCATTTGTTCAGATCGCCGCCGAAGATCAGGTCATCGGATCCGGGCGATTGCAGGCTGTTGGCCTGTGCGAGATCGGCGACCGCGGAGGTGAGCAGTGTTTCGAGGGCCGCATAAACGGATTCCTGGGAATCATAAGCGGGATTGAACGCCGATTCGCCTTGAAGGCCCATGAGCGCCTCGGTGTAGGGCACATCGCCCCAGAGGTCGGTGGCCAAGCCGAGGTTCATTGCCAAGAGTACCTTGCCCACGCCCGCATAGTGGGGGCTGGTGGTACCGGCCTGCTCGATCATGGTCTTGGCATTGAGCATGCCCTTGGTATAGATGTCGGCCCACTCGTTGTCGTTGTCGCCCTCGCGGATGGCGTAGTTGGCGATGTCTTCGAACTGGAACTGGGTGCCGGCCTGGGTCTGCACCATCACAGAGGAGGTGCGGGCCAATTGGCCGGTGTAGTTGGAGAACGTGGCGACCTCCACCGAGGTGAGCATCAGTCCGAGCGTCGCCTGGGAGGGCGAGTTCGGGGACACCTCGTAGCCGTCCACGAAATTGGCGCACGACGAAAACAGGAGCGTCGCCGGCAGCGCGATATAAAGGAGTTTTTTCATATCGAAAAAAGAAGTTTTGGTGAACGATTAGAAGCCGGCGCGCAGGCCCACGATAAAGGAGCGCGTGCTGGGCATGTTGAAGTAATCGAAGCCCGACACGTTGGAGCCGGCACCCGTGAGGCTGGTCTCCGGATCCACGCCCGTGTAATTGGTGGAGAGCCACAGATTGCGGCCCGTCACGAAGAGGGTGGCGTTTTTCAGCACGGGGATGTTGTTGGCGGGCAGGGTGTAGCTGAGCGTCATTTCGCGCAGACGCACCCAAGAGCCGTCTTGGACGGCGTTTTCGGTGGCGCTCAGGCCGCCGTCGCCCACCACGTGGCTGAAGTAGCTGAGGGGCGAGATCTCGGTGGTGTTGGGAGCATAGGAGCCATCGGGCTGCTCGACAACGCCCTGCACCACATAGGTGTTCTCGCGGTTGGCCGACTCGAGCGTGCGGCCGATGCGGCTCAGACGGGCGTAGGTACCGTTCCAGATGTCGCCGCCTTGGCGGATGTCGAAAAGGAAGCTGAGCGACAGGCCGCCGAAGGAGAGGCTGTTGTTGATGCCCATCGTCCAATCCGGGAAGGGATTGCCGATGTTGCCGCGGGTGGCGGCCACCACGGGGATGCCGTTGGCGCCGATGATCAATTGGCCGTCGGCGGTGCGGTCCCAGCGGGTGCCGTACAAAGCGCCGTAGGGCTGGCCCACGATGGCGTACGAACCGATGGAGGCAAATGCGGCCTCGATGTCGATCTCATCCACGCCTTCGGGCAGCGACAACACTTCGTTGTAGTTGCGCGTGAAGTTGGCCGAGAGGTTCCAGTTGAACTTGTCCGTGGAAACGATGTCGCCGCCGAGTTGGATCTCGATGCCGCGGTTGACCATCGAACCCGCATTGGAGAGGAACGATTGGAAACCGGTCGAGGCGGCGATGGGGCGCTGCACGATCAGGTTGGTGGACTTCTGGTTGTAATAGGTGAAGTCGAGCGTGAGGCGGCCGCCGAAGAAGCGGGCTTCGAGACCGGTCTCAATGGAGGTCACGATTTCGGGCTTCAGGTCGGGGTTGCCCAAGGTGCTGCTGTAAGCAAAGCCGTTCTGGCCGAGGAAGGGGAAGCTGATGCCGTCCGTGAAACCATCGGTGAAGAAGGGCTGCGTGAAGTAGGTCTGCGTGGAGTACGGGGAGGGCTCGATACCGGCCATCGCCCAAGAGAAACGGAGCTTGCCGAAGGACAGGATGTCGTTTTCGGGGAGCAGTTCGGTGAACACGAAGGACAGGCTCGTCGAAGGATAGAAGAAGCCGTTCTTGCGTGTGTTGGCACCAAAGGTAGAGGCCCAGTCGTTGCGGCCGGCCACGTTCAAGTACAGCATGCTTCTCCAGCCCAGGTTCAGGTCGAAGAACACGCCGGCCAAGCGCTTGGTCGCGTTGGCTTCGCTGGCGTACAGGTTGGAGGCATTGGACAGGTTGTAGAAACCCGGGATCGTCAACGTGCGGCCGCGGGTGAACACGTCCTGGTCAAAACGGTGGTTCACGTTGGCCCCCAAGGTGAGCGAGCCGTTGAAGGTCTCGGAGAAGTCGCGCTTGAAGGTCAGGAAAAAGTCGGAGTTGACCTCGAGGCGGCGCTTCACGTTTTCCCACACTTCGCCCGTCGGCTCCGGCGTATCGTTGGCACCGATGTCGAAGATCTGCTTGCGGAAATCGGAATAGGCGTCCACGCCGATGCGGTAGGTGACGTCGAGCCAATCGAACGGCATGTAGCGGAGCGTCACGCCGGAGGTGATGCGGCTCGTGTTGTCGTTCATCGGGTTGTGGTTGGCCGACCAGTACGGGTTGTCATACGGAGCAAAATAGGTGTAGCTGCTGCCGTCGGGATTGTCCCAGCCATTGGCGCCGTCGCCGCCGAGGGCGTTGAAGCTGGCGGGCATACGGGTCAGAGAGAGCATCACGCCCGAGAGGTTGGAGCCGTTCTGGCCGCGGCGGCCGCGGGTGTTCACAAAAGCGGCCGTGCCTTGGAGCAGGAACTTGTCGTTGCCCGTCTGCGCGTTGAAACGGAGCGAGTTACGGACCAACTTGGTGTTGGGCAGCATGCCCGTCTGGTTGGTGTTGCCGTAGGAGACGCGGAAGTTGGTCATTTCGTTGCCACCGGAAATGGAGACGTTGTTGTCGTACGTCACACCGGTGCCGAAATAGTTGCCGAGGTTGTCGTACGATTGGTTGTACAGACCCAAGCCGGACGTGTCGGTTCCGATGAAGGGCCCCCAGCTGTTGGCCGTGCCCGCGGAACCGTTGTAACCGTTGGTCACGAAGTTGCCGCCGGGGCGAACCGTGCCATCGGGCAAGATCGTACCGCCGCCATTGCCCTGTGCGTAGGTGTTCTGCAGCTCGGGGAGCTTGTTCACCATGTCAAAAGAGACGGTGGAGGAGAAATTGACGTTGATGCCTTTTCCGCCCTTGGCCTTTTTGGTGGTGATGATCAGCACGCCGTTGGCCGCGCGCGTGCCGTACAGAGCGGCGGCGGCGGGGCCTTTCAGCACGTTGACGCTCTCGATGTCGTCGGGATTGAGGTCGATGGCGCGGTTGGAGTTGTTCACGCCGCCGAGGTTGGGGTTGAACGGATAGTCACCGGCCACAGAGCTCTGCGTTTGGTTGTCGTACGGAATACCGTCCACGACGACCAGCGGCTGGTTGTTGCCCGTGAAGGTTTTGTTGCCGCGGATCAACAACTTGGTGGAGGCGCCCGGCGTACCGCCCGTGCCGACCACTTGGATGCCCGGCGTCTTGGCGGCCAAGCCTTGGATGGCGTTGACCTCCCCGGAGCCTTTGATCAAGTCACCGCCCACTTGGGTGACGGCGTAGCCGAGCGCGCGCTCTTCGCGGGAAATGCCCAGGGCGGTGACGACCACTCCGGAGAGTTCGACGCCCTCGCTCAGGGTCACATCCACCACATTGGAAGCGCCCAGCGTGATCTCTTGGGTCGTGAAACCGACCATCGAGAACACCAGGGTGGTGTACCCGTTGGGCACATCGATGGAGTACTTGCCGCCTTCATCCGTGGAGGCGATGACGGCCGGATCCGTCCCTTTGACAAAGACGTTCGCGAAGGGAAGCCCCGCGCCCGTTCCGTCGCTGACGGTTCCCGTGACGGTCCTCTGCGCCAGTGCAGCACCGGCGAACAGCACCATCAGCAGAAGCAAAATGGAACATTTTTTCATGCACTTAAGGGTTTTGGTTAAAAAAGGTTGATTTGAGCGTTTGGACAAGCCATAGCCGGACAAAAATAGGCCAACTTCGCTTTTTGCAAGCGTTGGCGCTTAACTTTTATTTAACCTTTGTAGGATCGGCCGCTGGGCATCCGTCCCCATTTTTTGTTTTGGCAGCTTCTTTTTTTTATAAAAAATTAATTTTCAGTTTTTTATAAAAAAAAATTGAACAGTTGTATAAAATAAATTTTTTTCCAAATCCCTTGTGGAAAAATTTTCTTTTAATTTAGGCCCCATTTCCATCGTTTTTCACGTTCAATTTTTCCACCCGCCATGAAAAAAAACCTGCTTCTCCTGCTTGTTCTGCCCTTTGTGCTCGGCC
>JBEIJQ010000158.1:0-6896 GCA_040380145.1 Lewinellaceae bacterium
ACCCTGCAGACGGTGGCGGGCAAGATCTACATCGCCGATTTCTTTTTTACCCATTGCCCCACGATCTGCCCCAAAGTGAAAAAACAGATGATGCGGGTGTACGAAACTTTTTTGGACGAGCCCCGCTTCGCGATGCTTTCCCATTCGATCGACACGCGGTACGACACGGTGGCGCAACTCCGCCGCTATGCTCAGAAAATGGGCATCCGTACCGACAAATGGCATTTGTTGACCGGCGAACACGAGGACATTTACGAAATCGCCAACCAGTACTACAAGGTTTCCGCGGTGGTGGATTCCACGGCGCCCGGCGGTTTCGACCACGACGGCAAGATCCTGCTGATCGATCCCGAACGGCATATCCGCGGATTTTACGACGGCACGGACCCCGAAGCGGTGGACCGGATGATGGAAGACATCCGTTTTTTGTTGCGGCAATACCGTTGAGCGCATGAAAATCGCCCGTACCGCGTTGGCCGCAGCGGTCCTGCTGCTGGGTTTTTACCTGATTTTCACGCGGGTCCTCGGCGTGCAGGAATCCGAGGGGAAAATCATCTACGACGAAATCTGTTCCGGCTGCCACGGCGACCACGGCGAGGGATTCGCCGACCTGCATCCGCCGCTGGCCGGTTCGGACCACCTGTCGGCCCTCTCGAACGAAACCCTGGTCTGCATGGTGAAAAACGGAAAAACCGGCGGCGTGACGGTCAACGGCAAGCGCTACGATGTGGCGCAAATGCCCGGATTTCCCAAACTTTCGCCCACCCAAGTGGCCAATCTGGTCAATTACCTGCGCAAACAATGGGCCCCGGGCCCTTCCCTGTCGCCCCGACAAGCGGAAACGATCTGGTCGGATTGTCCGAATTGAACGGCCCTTGCCCTATATTTGCGGCCCTTATGAAAACGAAATCGCACAAACCCGACAAAGTCAACCTCATCACGCTGGGCTGTTCCAAAAACATGGTGGACAGCGAGGTGCTTTCCATGCAGCTCCGCGCCAACGGTTTCGACGTGGCGCACGACGACGAGCGCAACGATGCCAACATCGTGATCGTGAACACCTGTGGTTTCATCGACCGGGCCAAAGAAGAGTCCATCGACACGATTTTGGCCTACGCGGCCGAGCGCACGGAGGGCAACATCGACAAACTGTATGTGACCGGCTGCCTTTCGCAGCGTTACCGCGAAGAACTGACCCAGGAAATCCCGGAGGTGGACGCGTGGTTCGGCACCCTCGAACTGCCCGCGTTGTTGGCCAAGCTCAACGCCGATTACAAGCACGAATTGCTGGGCGAGCGAGTGCTGATGACCCCCTCCCATTTCGCGTACCTCAAAATATCGGAAGGCTGCAACCGCACCTGCTCGTTCTGCGCGATTCCCCTAATGCGCGGCCAGCATGTTTCCAAATCGATCGAAGAAGTGGTGCGCGAGGCCAAGGGCCTGGTGCGCAATGGCGTGAAGGAAATCCTGTTGATCGCCCAAGAACTGACCTACTACGGCCTCGACCTGTACAAACAGCGCCGCCTTCCCGATCTTTTGAAGGCCTTGAACGACGAAGTGGAAGGCTTGGAGTGGATCCGCCTGCACTATGCGTACCCGAGCAAATTCCCGATGGAAGTGTTCGACGCCATGGCCGAATTGCCCAAGGTGTGCAAATACCTCGACATGCCCTTGCAGCACATCGCCGATCCCGTGTTGGCGCGCATGCGCCGCCAGATCACCCGCGCCGAAACGGAAGAACTGCTGCGCACCGCCCGCGAAAAAGTGCCCGGCATCGCCCTGCGCACCACCATGCTCGTGGGTTTTCCCGGCGAAACCGAGGCCGATTTCCAAGAAATGCTGGAGTTCGTCCGCGAGCAGCGTTTCGACCGCCTCGGGGTGTTCCAGTATTCCCACGAAGAGAACACCCGCGCGCACGACCTGGAAGACGATGTGCCGGCCGAAATCAAAGAGGCCCGGGCCGCCGAACTGATGATGCTGCAATCGGAAATTTCCCTGGAAAAAAACCAAGAGCGCATCGGACAGACCCTTCGGGTGCTGTTCGACCGCGTCGAGGGCGGCTATTTTGTGGGGCGCACGGAACAAGATTCGCCCGAGGTGGACAACGAGGTGCTGGTGCCCTCCGACAAGTTTTATGTACGTTTGGGCGATTTCGCGCAAGTGCGCATTGTCGCCGCCGAGGAATTCGACCTGTTCGGCGAATTGGTGTAGGCCGCAGAGGGGAGGCCACTTCGGTTTTTCCCCTTTTCCTTTTTTTCGAAAAAAAGAAAATCCCCTTCCTCGCTAAAGGAAGGGGATTTTTTGTTGGAAAAAATCAAGTCGAAGTCATCGAATGATCGTTACATCGCCTTGATATTTTCGGATTTTTCCGTCTATGAATTCGACTTCGATGTAATAGACGAAAGTTCCTGGATTGAGCACTTTGCCCTTGTACTGGCCATTCCAGCCGAAGGCAGGATCGGTAGGGGGGAAGTTGGCGGCCGTGAAGAGCTGTTCGCCCCAGCGGTCGTATATCTGGAAGTTGAGTACCTCGCGCACGCCCGCGCTGCCATAGACCATGAACACATCGTTGAGTCCGTCGCCGTTGGGCGTAAAGGCTGTCGGGATGAAGAGGTTGCGCTGCGGATCCACATTGACATAGACGTGGGCGGTATCGAAACAACCGTTGCTGTCGCGCACCGTCACGATGTATCTCGTATCTTCAATGGGGTTCAATACCACCGAGGAGCAGGTGTCGCAATCGATCGAATCGGTGGGTGTCCAGGTGTAGGTGATCGGCGGAAAGGTGGGCGTGAAGTACAGTTGGACCCGGGCTTCGACAGTTTCGCCCAAGTTGATCCGCGCGTAATTGGGCACGGTGGCGATTTCGATGGGCTCTGGCTCGGCGATATAGACTTCGGCAGTGTCCGAACAGCCGAACAGGTCTTGAACATACACCGTGTAATAGCCGGCGGAGAGGCCTGTGAAACTGTCGATATCGGAGAAAACGACGCCATCGAGGGAGAACAGATAGGGCCCAACGCCGCCTTCGACAGAAGCCGTGTCCAACCGGATGGTTCCGTTGGATTCGCCGTAGCAACGGACGGTGTCGCCTTGCGCCGTGAGGCCGCTCAGGCTGGTGTCTGGTTGAGAGATCGAAAAATCTGCACTGTCCACGCAGCCCAGGGTGCTGGTGACCGTCACGGAGTAATTACCAGAGCCGAGGTTGTCCACGGTGGTGCCGAACAGGCCGTTGCTCCAAGCAACGATCGTGGGTGTTCCGGATAAGGTGGATACGAGGGTTGCCGAACCGGAATTTTGTCCGAAGCAGCTGATGTTGGTCACTGCGATGCTGTCGATCAGGAAGGTGTCCGGTTCGATGAGTTCGAGGTTGTTGACCAAGGGGCCGGGGCAACCGTTGGCATCGGTGATCGAAATTCCGTAGATATCGGCTTCTAAGTTGAACAGGGACGAGGAGGGTTGGGCGAGCACAACGGCCCCGATCGGGTTGCCGGATGCGTCCAACCATTGGAAATTATAGGGCGGAGTTCCACCGGCGGGCGTAACGGTGATCGAACCGTCGGAGCCGTCCACGCAATCGGGGTTGTCGATCTCGGCACCGTTGCCGAGCGATATCGGTTGCAAGGGGCCGGGGATGGGAATGCCGGCCACTGCGAAGCATCCGGTATTGTTTTCGGTGATGGTCACGGTGTTGATGCCGGTCACCAATTGCACGGCGATGTTGGAGAAGGCATCTTGGCCGATTTCTCCGCTGCTCCACACAAAATCGAAATCGAAGCCATTGGAACCGCTGGCCGTGATGGAGGCTCGGCCAGTGGCTTGTCCGTAGCACAGCACGGGGATCACGTTGCCGAAGCTGTAATCGATGGAATCTGGCTGGGTGAGGAAAATCACACCGTTGGCCGTGCAGCCCAGGGAGTCGGTCACTTCGTAACCATAACTTCCCCAGGTCAGGTTCAGCACGGTGAAGTCGGTGCTGTTGCCGGCATTGGGCGTCCACTGGATCGAATACGGTGCACCGCCCCCGCCGGCGGCGATGATCGTGATCTGTCCGTTGGGTACGCCGTTGACGGCGTTGCAGGAGGGGTTCACCGGAAATTCGAAGATCAGCAGGGAATCGGGTTCAGAGAGATTCTGGGAAAAAGTCTCTTGGCAGCCGTTCGCATCGGTCACGGTGAGCACATAATCACCGGCCATCAGGTCGCTGATGTCGTCGTTGGTGTAGATCAATCCCGTGGGCCCTTGCCAGGTGTAGAAATACTGGGGCGTGCCGCCGGTAACGGTCACATCGATGGCTCCGTTTTCGCCGCCCGGGCAGGAAACATCGCTGGTGGAATTGAGGATTACCGTGATGGCCAAAGGTTGTGAGACCGTGGCTTGGGCGGTGGTCGAACAGCCGTTCGCATCGGTCACGGTGGCCGAGTAGGTGCCGGTGGGCAGGCCGCTCAGATCCTCGGTGATGTTGCCGTTGCTCCATACGAAAGAGTAGGGGAGGGTTCCGCCAAAAGCGGTCAGATTGATCACGCCGCTGGAATCGCCGAAGCAAGGGACCGAAGATCCCGTGGCGCCGGCCTGCAAAGGAGCGGGTTCGCCGAGGAGGTAGCTGGAATTGACTGTACAGCCGCTGGCATCGGAGACAGTGAGGTCGTAGTTGCCGGCGCAGATGTTGCCGTTCACGTCGGCGGTGACCCCATTGCTCCATTGATACTGATAGGCGCCGGTGAGATCGGGTGTTCCGCCGGTGGCGGTCACGGAAATTTGGCCGTCACAGTCTCCGCTGCAATCCAATGAAATGTCTTCGGTGATGTTGATGGCGAGGACGGTCGGCTCGAGGATGGTGAACGAGCCCGTTGCGGTGCATCCGTTGACATCGCTGACGAGCAGGGCATGGTTGCCGTCGGTCAATCCATTGACGGTGGAGCCGCCCGGGTTGCCGTCCCACACATAGCTGAGATTGCCCGTGCCGCCGGTGACGTGGGCAGTGGCAGAGCCGTTGCTGAGGCCGAAACAGCTGACCGAAATTTCGTCCACCGTGATCTGCAGGGGGCGGGCCGCCAAGACGTTTTCACAATCCGAGGCCACGAGGCAGCCGGAGTTGTCGTAAATCTCCACACAGTAGAATCCGGGCGACAAACTGCCGTTGGGAAGGACTTCCAAACTGCTGCTGATGACCGTGTCCAAGGGGAAGTTCGTGCCGCTGTAAACCACCGAGAAGTTTATTAGGCCATCGTTGGCGCCCGGACAGCTCTCGTTGTTGACGGATTGGATGGTGACCGAACTGTTGGGCACGCTCGCGTTGGGGATGTTGAGGGTGAGTGCGGCGGTGCAGCCGATGGCATCGGTCACCGTCACCGATACGGTACCCGCGGGGAGGTTGTTGCGGCTATTGGTGCCGATGTTGGTGTTGTCGCTCCAAGTATAGGAAAGCGGATTGGCAAAAAAGCCGTTAGCCGAGATGAAGGCGCCGCCATCGTTTACATTGCAGGAAGCCGGCGTTATATTGGAGGCGGTCAGCGTGAAAGAGGGCTGTTCGGTCACCGTCACGGAGGCGACGTCGGCACAGGAGCCGCCGCCGTTGGAAACGGTGACGGAGTAAATGCCGGCGGGCAGATTGGAAATCGAAGAAGTGTTCGGGGCGAAAACGGACCAAGTGAAGACCGGATTGGCCACAAAGGGCGAAACGATGACCGAGGCGGTCCCGTTGTTCTGGTTGCAGGTGCTGGGCGAGGAGGCGATACCGGCGATGAACTGTGCGTTGGCCGTACCGACGGTGATCGTTTCGGTAAAGGTGCAGTTGGTGCCCTGCTCGGTGATCGTGACCGTATATACCCCGGCGCTGACGTTGGTCAGACCGTTGCCGATCGGTACGATCGGGGTTCCGCTCGACCAAGCATAGGAGAAACCGGCGTTGTTGGTACCGACATTGATCACGATGTGTCCGTCCGACAAGCCGCAGTTTTCGTTTTCCACATAACTGCTGACCAAATAGGTGCCCGTGCAGGCCACGGTGACGACGATGGCATCCGTTGCGGAGCATCCGTTGGCGTCCGTGACGGTGACGGTAAAACTGAACTGGCCGTTGGCGGGGAATCCTTGGACCGGGTTGGAGGTGGTTTCGCCGTTGCTCCACTGGAATGAATACGGCGGTGTTCCGCCGAGGGCCGTCGGGGCGCCGCCGAGGGAAACGAACGAACCGGTGGTCACGATCCGATTGTCGCCTGCATCCACGATCAGCGCTTGGGGGGCGACGATGCTTACGGATGCACTGGCCGTACAAGCGTTCGCGTCTGTCGCCGTCACAGTGTACACACCGCTGCTCAATCCGTTGACGGATTGGGCGGTCTGGGCAGCGGCGCTCCATTCAAAAGTGTAGCCGGGGACGCCGCCGGCCGCGTTCACAGTGGCCGAGCCGTCGGAGGCCCCATTGCAAGAAATCTGGCTGCCGTTGTAATTGGATGTCACGATCGCGGCTGCCGTGACCGCGGTGGGCTGGGCGATGGCCAAGTTGCCCACCGTTGCGGTGCAACCATTGGCATCCGTGACGGTCAGGCTGTAAGTGCCGGCGCAAAGGCCGCTGTTTGTGGCGGCATTGCCGTTGTTGCTCCAAATAAATGTGTAAGGCGAGGTGCCGCCGGCGGGGGCGGCAGAAATCTGACCGGTGCAATCGCCGAAGCAGACCGGTTGGGCATCAACGGTGGCTGTTGAAGAAAGTTGTGTCGGTTGCGAGAGCGTCGCCGAAGCAGTGATCGAGCAATTGTTTGCGTCCGTAACGGTGATCGTGTAGGTGCCGGCCGACAGTCCCGTCGGGTTGGGGCCGCTGCCCGACGGCGCCCAGGAAAAGTTGAAGTTGGGGCCGGTGCCGCCGCTCAGGTTCGTGGAAATCGAACCGTTGGAAG
>JBEIJQ010000159.1:0-6761 GCA_040380145.1 Lewinellaceae bacterium
CCAATCTCCCCATATCATGGATCTCCTCCGCTTCACCACCGCCGGTTCCGTTGACGACGGCAAATCCACGCTCATCGGCCGCCTGCTGTACGACTCCAAGTCGATTTTCGAAGACCAGTACGAGGCCATCCGCGCCAGCACCGAGCGCCGCGGCGAAGAGGGCGTCAACCTGGCCCTGCTCACCGACGGGCTGAAGGCCGAACGCGAACAGGGCATCACCATCGACGTGGCCTATCGCTATTTCGCCACGCCCAAGCGCAAATTCATCATCGCCGACACGCCGGGGCACATCCAGTACACCCGCAACATGGTGACGGGCGCCTCCACGGCCAACCTCGCCATCATCTTGGTGGACGCCCGCAACGGCGTCGTGGAACAGACCAAGCGCCACGCCTACATCGCCTCGCTGCTGCAGATCCCGCACGTAGCCGTGTGCATCAACAAAATGGACCTCGTAGATTGGGACGAGGCTACCTTCGAGCGCATCAAGGCCGATTTTTCGGACGTGGCCGCCAAACTCGATGTGCAGGACGTGCACTTCATCCCCATCAGCGCCCTGCGCGGCGACAATGTGGTGAACAAAAGCGACCACATGCCCTGGTACGGCGGATCCACCCTGATGTACCTGCTCGAAACGCTGCACATCGCCAGCGACCGCAACATGATCGATGCCCGCTTTCCGGTGCAGTTCGTGGTGCGCCCCAACAACGACGAGTTCCATGATTACCGCGGCTACGCCGGTCGCATCGCCGGCGGCATTTTCCGCAAGGGCGACAAAGTGCTGGCCATGCCTTCGGGCTTCGTGAGCCGCATCCGCTCCATTACCTGCGGCGGAGACCAGCTCGACGAAGCCTTCGCGCCGCAATCCGTGGCCATCGAACTGGAGGACGACATCGACATCAGCCGCGGCGACATGCTCGTCCGCGAGGCCAATGTGCCCACCGCTACCCAAGACCTGGAGGCCATGGTCTGCTGGTTCAACGAACGCCCGCTCAACCTGGGCGGCAAATACCTGCTCCTGCATACCAGCCGCGAATCCCGCTGCATCGTCAAGGACATCCGCTACAAGATGGACATCAACCAGCTCGTGCGCAACACCGACGACAAGATCTTCCGCATGAACGACATCGGCCGCGTGGTCATCCGAACCCAATCCCCGCTGTTCGTGGACAGTTACCGCAAAAACCGCATCACCGGCAGTTTCGTGCTGGTGGACGAGGGCACCAACGAAACCGTGGCTGCGGGCATGATCGTGTGACGCCGTTCGATCGGCGGAACTTTTTCGGGGCGAAATCGTTATTTTTGTAATTATTTTGCAAAAAAAAGGATTTCGCCCATGTTGATTTCTTTTGAAATTGAAAATTTCCGTTCCATCAAAGATGCCCAGGTCTTTTCGATGGAAGCGGACACTTCGGGGACAAAAGCGAACAATTTTTTCCGCTGCCAACCCGAGGTCGGAGAACGCATCAAGTTGTTGAACAGCGCCGTCATGTACGGTGCCAATGCTTCTGGCAAGTCCAATTTCGTACTGGCTTTTCAGGCTTTGTGGCATTTGTTGAACGATCGGCGGAACATCAACAGTCCGATCGAGCAATACCAGCCCTTTCAGTTCGAACAAGATACCGAAACGACTCCCTGTCGTTTCAAGATCGAATTTCTCGGTCCCAAAAACCGTCGCTATATCTATGAGATCAGTTTTGGCCGCGAACAGATTTTGAACGAATCGCTCGGTTACTTCACCAGTTCGCGGGCCTCTTTTTTGTTCAGGAGAAAAGGGCCCATGGCAGAAAATCCGGCGATTCACTGGGTCAAGTGCGAAGAAAGCCTGAAACCTCGGCCCAAAGACGACCGGGTGTTCGCCAATACACCTTATCTGGCCCGTTTCGGCCAAGACAGTCCACACGAATGGCTCAGCGCGGTTTTTTCTTATTTGGGCCGTTACGTCATCATCCAATCGCACAGGATCCACCTGCTGTCGGAGGTGAAAAATGTAGAGGAAGATTTGCGCTCCGACAAGGAAAGGCTCCACCGATTGTCGCGGCTGATCCGGGACGCGGACACCGGGATCTTGGCCCTGCGTTTGTCCGACGAACCCGGACAAACTTCGTCCATGCCCGCCCTTTGCCCACCGGAGGATTCTTTTTCCCGCGCCAACCCAACGAGCGGCCTTCTCGCGGCCCATGCCTATTACCGATCGGGTTTGGAGACAAACACCCAGAAGGATCTGTTTTTTTCCGAGGAATCAACGGGCACCCAACAGCTCTTGGTATTGGGCAATAAAATCCTTCCCGTGCTGGAAAACGGCGGGGTCATCATCGTGGACGAGTGGACCAACAATCTCCATTTTTCGCTTTCCCAATTCTTGGTTTCTCTTTTCCAGGACGAATTGAGCAACCCGCACAACGCTCAACTGATCGTTACCGCGCATGATCCGTCCTTGCTGAGAGACCATTTCCGAAAAGACCAGGTCTGGTTTGCGGACAAAAACAACAACGGGGCAACCCGGCTCCACTCGGCGTTCGATTTCAGGGACGTACGGGACGATACCAATCTGGAACTTTGGTATCGAACCGGCAAATTCGGCGCGAAGCCCCATATCAAAGCAATGCAGTTTGTCCATGGCACGGCAAAATAACCATCGGACGGCCCCTCGTCGCGCATCCGTGTTCATCGCCGTGGAGGGGCGCAACACGGAACACGAATACTTCCAGCGTTTGTCCGAAATGGATTCGGTCAACGAGCATTTCGATATTGCGATCTATCCCGAAATCAATCAATTGGACGAACGCGTAGTGACGGACCCGATCGGTCTTGTCAAAACGGCGGCCTCCAAAGGCAGGGGGTACGACCACCGATGGGCGGTCATGGACCACGACGGCCATGCCAAACTGGACGAAGCCTTCCAATTGGCGCAAAAAGAAAAAGTGTCCATCGCCTTTTCCCACATTGCTTTCGAAATTTGGCTCCTACTCCATTTCGAACAATGCGCAACGCCCTTCGCCCGGGCAGAATGCAAGGACGGTACTGCCCAAAGAAAAAGCATGCTCTGCGGCTCGGCCGTTGCCCAAACGGGCCATTGCGCCGGCAATACCTGCGTGGCCGGTTATCTGCGCTGCCGAAATTGGCTCCCGGACTACGGCAAAAGCCGCCGAACGGCCCGGTCTGTGGCCGAAACCATTCTGCAAGAACCCCTTTTGACCCATGCCGTGAAAAATGCCGCATGGATCCGCTCGCTCCAGGTTCTCGACGGCCGCCCGAGAGCCCGCAAACACAACCCCTACACGGACGTTGACCAATTGGTCAAACTTTTGCTGTGCCGCGGCGAGGTTTTTCATTGGGGCCGGTTGGATCACTCCTATCGGATCCCCGGCATCGCCGCTTTGACCGTCAGCGGCGGCCCCGACCGCCCGACAGTGCGCTATGCCAACCTCGGCTCCAAGCAGGCCGTACTGAACGCATCCAATTTTCCGGAGCACTTTTCCTGCTCCGTTGGCAACGGGCGCCATATTCCGATTGCGTTTCCCTCCAGAACCTTTCTCATCGCGCCGGGCCACGAGGTCGAATTTTTCCTCGGGCTCCCGACTATCGTCGAACCCGGGGCTTTGCTTAGTTTTGCCAACGGTCAACACCGACTCCTGATTCCCCTTAACTGAATATGTACCGTTTCTTTTTTCTCCTCCTCCTCGCCCACGGCCTCCGCGCCCAGGCACCCGCCGATGTTCCCACGCTCGCCGGATTTTCGCTCGGCGACAAGCGCGGCGCCCCCACCCTGCGGCTGGGGCAGCCCATCCGCGCCGGCTTTTATCCCGATGCCTTCGAATACGAGGTGTTCAAGGTCAAGGCCGACAGCAGCCTCGTGGCGGTCTTCGAATTTTCGCCCGTGGCGATGCAAAAGATCTGGTCGGTGGAACTGTCGGGAGAAAAGACCGATACCGCTGTTTTTCTCGGGCTGAAACTAGGCGCCTCCGCCAAATCCGTGGAAAAAACCCTCGGCGCGCCCGGCGTCAAGGCCGATGTGGAGGATGGCCAGTTGTGGCTGTATCCGCAGGCCAATTATTCTCTTTTTTTCGACAAAAAAGAAAAACTCCGCAAGATCAAGATCCGCGACCGGAAAAGCGGCAAACTCGATCTGCCCGAGCCCATCAACGCCGTGCTCACCTATTTGCTGTACGCGGAATACCCCGAGCGTTTCACCGATCAGCCCTACAAGATCCGACCGGCCCGCTGGGCAGTGGCCGAGCTCAACGGAGACCCCTTCCCCGAAGTGGTGATGCTCACCAAAAACCACTACCGCCTGACCCCCACGGTCCATATCTACACGATCCGGGAAGGACGCGCCAAACGCTGGAGCGAATCCCTGGCGCCGGGCAGGCCCGTGGCCGCCGACGGAGATTTCCTCGACGAATACGCGGCCACGGGCCGCGTGATGGACGCCGGGTTCGCCCCCGAAGAAGAAGCCTCCGCCGAAGAGTTCATCGCCGGCGCGATCGGACAGAAAATGCGCGTGGTCCGCTTCGCCAACGCCGTGCACACCGCCCGGGCCGGCGATCTGGGCGGCTACACCGACTGCTCTTGGTTCGCGCTGCCCGATAATTCCGCCCAAGGACTGCGGTTTCCCCTGCCCGACGGCTTGGACGCCGGCATGCTCGAAGGGCAACTCGGCCGTTTCGTGCTCTGCAAGATAGAGCAGCAATTGTTTGTTTACCAGATCATCGGAACCTTGCCCAACGGGCGGCTCGACAAGACCGTCTGGCAGGTGCCCCTGCCCGAAAACTTCGGCTCTTTCGCCCCGGACCAACCCGACGGGATCATCCGCTTCGTGCCGATCATCGGCAACGGCCAAGCGGAGAAACTCCTGCTCGACCTTTCCCCCCAATACTTGGTCAAACCCTGATCCCTCCGTCCCGGATATGTTCAAACCCACCCCCGCCAACCTGAAAAAGGTCGAATCGCTTTTCCAACAGCTCGGCTACACGCTGCGCTACGAAAAAGGCCATTTCCAATCGGGCTACTGCTTGGTGGAAAACAAAAAGATCGTGGTCGTCAACAAGTTCTTCGACTCCGAGGGGCGCATGAACGTGCTGCTCGACCTCCTCAGCCGGATTCCGGTGGACCGCGCCGCCTTCGACGGAGAATCCGCGGCCCTTTTCGAGAAACTGTTTCCCCAATCGGAGTCCGCTCCCCCAATCGGGCTGTTCGATGCGTAAGCCTTCCCGGTGGCGCCGCTGGGCCAAGCGCCTGCTCTTCCCGCTGCTGCGGGCCTGGTACGGCCGTTATGGCCGCCAAACCCGCCGATACCGGTTCCGCGACCTGCGCCTCACCGTGCTGCCCGGCGTTTTCCACCCGGGTCTTTTTTTCAGCACCGGCGTGCTGATGCGCTTTTTGGAAAAACAACCGCTCCAAGACCTCTCCCTCCTCGAGATCGGCTCCGGCAGCGGGGCTGTCTCCTGCTGGGCGGCCCGCCTCGGAGCAAAGGTCACGGCCCTCGACATCAACCCGGCCGCCGTGGCCTGCACCCGGCAGAACGCCTTGGAAAACAGTCTTTCGCTCCAAGTACTGACTTCCGACCTCTTGGACGAACTGCCCCCACGACGCTTCGATCGGGTGGTCGTCAACCCGCCCTACTACCCCCGAACGCCGCAAAACGACGCAGAAAAAGCCTTTTTCTGCGGGGAAAATTTCGAGTTTTTCGAAAAACTCGCCCGTCAACTGCCCACCTACCTGTCCGAAAACGCCCTCGTGTGGATGATCCTCTCCGAAGACTGCGCCCTGGAGCCGATCGAACAGTTTTTCGTCCGCGCGGGTTTCTCTTTTCGTCTCGTCCATCGGGAAGCCGTGTGGGGCGAAGACAATTTTGTTTTTTTATTGGAAAAAAAATGAGCAACCCCGTGTTGAACACCCTTCGCCAAGAACTGTCCGAAAAAAACGCCCGCTTGGTGGCCGTCTCGAAAACCAAACCCGCAGAGGCCATCGCGGCCCTGTACGAACTGGGCCAACGGGATTTCGGCGAAAACCGCGCCCAAGAAATGGCCGCCAAACACGAGGCCCTGCCACCCGACATCCGTTGGCACCTCATCGGCACCTTGCAGACAAACAAGGTCAAGTACATCGCTCCCTTCGTGCACCTGATCCACTCGGTGGACAGTCTCCACCTCCTGCAAGAAATCGACCGACAGGCCGCCCGCTGCGGACGGACGATCGACTGCCTGTTGCAGATCAAGATCGCCAGCGAGGAAACCAAACAGGGCCTTTCGCCCGAGGAGGCATGCGCCCTGCTCGCCTCCGCCGAATGCCGCGCCCTGCGCCATGTGCGTTTGACGGGCCTCATGGGCATGGCCTCTTTTACCGACGACGAGGATCAGGTCCGCTCCGAGTTCCGGCTGCTCAAAACGGTGTTCGACCAACTGCGCCAAGCATTTTTCGCCGATCGCCCCGATTTCGAAACGCTTTCGATGGGCATGTCCGGCGATTACCGCCTCGCCCTGGAGGAAGGCAGCAATATGGTGCGCGTGGGGAGTTTGTTGTTCGGGGAGAGGTAGGGAGGAGGGTTTCAGTCCAAGATTGTGTTGGGGCTGAGGCGAGTTTGAGTGTTTTGTTAGAATTGGGGGGAGATTATCCCAAAATTGTCATTAGGAAAAATTTCTATTGGCCGCCATTAGAAATTACTGGCTGCAAAAAACTGAAATACACGTTAATAAACATCATTGAAGTTATAGAAAAGCGAAAAGCGATTTGTAAGGAAATCTTACTGGTCAATAGGG
>JBEIJQ010000160.1:0-6668 GCA_040380145.1 Lewinellaceae bacterium
CTGTCCGCCCGAACCGCCCGAACCGGCACTGCCGTTGGCCATCGAGGCGTTCAAGAAGTTTCCGCTCGAAGCGTTTTCGTACACTCCAAAAGAGCCTCCGCCGCCGAAGCCGCCAAAACCGCCCTGTCCGCCGCCGCCGCCCTGTCCGCCGCCGGATCCGCCGTTGCCGGAATTGGCCACATAGAAGCAGCAACAGGCCCTGATTTCGCCACGGGTCGAACCGCCGCCGCCGCCACCGCCGCCGCTGCGACCATGGCCGCCTTGTGCAGCTTGGCCAGAGGGCACAAAAAAGGTTCCGTAAGAAAAGTTGGCCGCCGCCGGTTGTCCCGGCGAATAATCGGTTCCGTTGGTGTTCGTGGTAAAGCGGTCATAGCCGCCTCCGGCACCACCTCCTCCACCGTTGCTGCCCGTGGTGCACGCTCCTGCACCTCCTCCAACACTGCCGGCACTGCCACCGCCTGCACCACAACAGCCGCCATTTCCGCCGTTGCCATTGCTGCCGTTACCGGCACCTGACGAACTGCCGCCGTTGCCGCCGTTGCCGCCGTTGTTGCCCCAAGGATTGGATGCACCAGATCCTCCAGACCCGCCGGCTGTGAAAGACGTAGAATTACAACTTCCCTGGGTACCGCCCACAGCGCCGTTGGCGCCCGTATGCCCGGCGTCCCCGGTACTGCCGTTCGCCCCGGCTCCGGCCGCGCCCGCCGTCAGTGCGCATCGGATCACCTCGTAGCCCGAAGAGTTGTTGACGTGCAAGGCATAATTGGAATTGCCGCGATTGGCCGTATTGCCCGTAACGGCATCCGTGGAAATGTTGATGTCGATGAGCTTCCAGTTGTTGTCGCTGTCGGCGCGGAAACCGACGCGCTGGCCCACCGTGGTGCCGCCGACCACGGCCGAAAAAACGGCGGGCTGGCAGGTGATGTTGGTCGTGGCCGGCGTAGACTTGTTCCAAAGGCTGTTGGTCACCGAAAAACCGCCCTCGATGATCAGGTTGCTCTGCAATTCGACCGTGTTGGGCTCGGTGTATGAACCGTTGGCCATCCGGATGTGGCGGCGCGAGGCATCCACCTTGGCCATGGCGCCGTCCGTACCCGTCAGCGTACGGCAGGGGTTGGCGGGGCCGCCGCAGGAGGGAACATCGGAGCCCGAAGGGGCCACATATACAAATTCGCAATCGGGCGCGCCCACGATCACGTTGCAGACCGGAGAAAGGGCGTTGGCTTGTGCACAGTTGTCGAGATAGGCCACCTGCAACTGGTACACGCCCGCCGTGGCAGGGGCCGTCCAAGTAGTGCTGGGCTGGTTGCTGTTGGACAGTGAGCCTCCGCTGGCCGTCCAGGCATAGCCGCTCAGTCCGTTCACCGCGCCCACCGCGGGAGCCTGCAAAGTGCCGAGGTTGTGCGTGGAGTTGGGCAGTACCGTGAGCCCGCAGATGCCGGTCTGGATGGCCGGCGGGTTGTCGCCGCCGTTGAAGCCCGACATGGGATTGTAGGTCACGCGCACGCACTGGGTATAGGTGACCAACGAGGCGAAGTTGGCCGAACAGTTGGAAGTCACCATGCAGCGGTACAGGCGCGTGCCGGAAATTTCGACGGGCGTGTAAGAAGAGGCGTTAGCACCGGCCACATTGGTCCAGTTGGCCGCTTGGGCGCAATCGGTGGCGGTGGACATCTGCCACTGGAAAAAACGGCCCAGCGTGTGGTTGTTCACCGCGTTGACACCCACCGAAAAAGTGGGCGCGGGAGTACCGTGACAAAGATTGCTCACCGCCGGAGAGGGCTGCGAGATGATCGTGGGCTCACTGGCCCATTCCCAATACACGCGTACCGCAAAATAAAACGATCCGCACTGGAACACGCCGAAATCGTTCCACTGGCAGGGACTCAGACCGGCCGCGCGAAAATCGATGTTCGGCCCCGCCGGATTGCACTGGGCACGGTCGTCGTCGCCGATGGTGCCGAGATAACAGGAACCCTCGTAGGAGCAGTTGTTGTCGCAGTCCTTTTCCCACGAATCGGTCCGGAGAGTGATGCTGGTGGCTGAAGTGTTGTACCGGGAACGGATGTTCGTACCGGTACCGAACAGGGTGCCGCCCGGCGAACAGGTGCGGTTGCCGTTGCTGCCGCCGCCGGCAAAGTCGTCGCCGGAATAAAAGCACTGGCCGCCGGATTCGTTGCCGTCCACGTTGTCGCGGGCCCAAACTTTGAAAGTGTACTCGGGACCGCCGGATTGGTCGCCGCGACCGTCCCAGCCCAAGTGGCGCACTTCGACGAAGTAGTTGATGTTCTGCGCCCAAAGGCCAGAAGCGACCAACAGCATGATAAGGGTAAGTGTTTTGCGCATATTCTACAGGTTTGGTAATGGTGGTAAATTCTGGTCAGATCAAACGAATGCTTTTCAAGAGGATGCAGAGGATTTTTTGGAAACACTAAAGTAATGCTATTCGCGACATATTCGCGCGCCATCTCTTTAAATATACGGCGGGTTGTGTTTTTTTAGAATAAAAAAAGGAAAAGTATTTTTTTTAAAAAAAATTATTTTGCAAGCGGGCAATATCGCCACATCGGGTGCGGTTTCCCAAAAAGTGAAATCGGCCGCAATTTACGGCTATGTGGCCAATTTTCGGTTTCGCGCTAAAGACCGCCCCTTTGTCTCGAGGCATCCGCACACAAGAACTCCTGCCCTTGTGGCCGAAAAAACCAGAAATATTTTTTTCCAAAAATTTCGTCCGGAGAAAATGCAGATCAGCCATTTCCGAAGATCTTTTGTAGATCGACCTTTCCAAGCTCTCTCGGACGGAATCGTGATTTTTGGGGCCGCCGGAACCGATCGGCGGAAAAAACTCTTTTCCCAAAAAAAGAAAAAGAAAACCATATCTCCGCCCACAAGGTCGATCTTTGCCACCATGAACTATCTCGCCATCGAAAACGCCACCAAATCCTATGGTGAGCAAATCCTGTTCGAAAACATATTCCTGTACGTCAACCAAGGGGAAAAAGTCGCCCTCGTCGCCCGCAACGGCACGGGCAAATCGTCCCTCATCAACCTCGTGATGGGCGTGGAATCGCCCGACAGCGGAACCGTCAACGTTCACAAGGCCATCAAAACCGGTTTTCTCGAACAGGAGCCCGAACTGGACGAGCGGTCCAGCGTCTTCGATGCCGTTTACCAGTCCGAAAACCCCGTCGTGCGCGCCATCGTGGACTACGAGCGCGCCATGCTGCACCCCGAAAACGAGGCCGCTTTCAATCGGGCCATCTCGGAAATGGACCGCCTCGGAGCCTGGGATTACGAGGCCAAGGTGAAAACCATCCTCTCGCAGCTCGGCATCGAACGGCTCGACCAATTGGTCGGCTCCCTGTCGGGCGGACAGCGCAAGCGCGTGGCCCTCGCCAAAATGCTCATCGAAGAACCCGATTTCCTGATCCTCGACGAGCCCACCAACCACCTCGATCTCTCGATGATCGAATGGCTGGAAGAATACCTGGCCCGGCCCGGCATCACGCTGTTCATGGTCACCCACGACCGCTATTTCCTCGAAGCCGTCTGCGACCGCATCGTGGAACTGGACGGCGGACAGGTGTTCAAGTACGACGGCAACTACTCGTACTACCTCCAAAAAAAGGCCGAGCGCGAAGAGAGCATGGCCTCCTCCACCGAACGCGCCCGAAATCTGTACGTGCGCGAACTCGACTGGATGCGCCGACAGCCCAAGGCTCGCGGCACCAAGGCCAAGGCCCGCATAGACGCCTTTTTCGACCTGGAAAAAAAGGCCAACCGGCGCTTGGACGACGACCGTATCGAGATCGACATCCAAATGAACCGCCTCGGCAGCAAGGTGATCGAGCTCCACAATGTGGGCAAATCCTTCAACGGGCGCACCCTCATCCGCAACTTCGACTACAAGGTCAAACACAAAGACCGCATCGGCATCGTGGGCAACAACGGCACGGGAAAAAGCACCCTCCTCAACCTGATGACCGGCCTCGAAACGCCCGACTCCGGAAAGGTCGTCATCGGCGACACCGTCGTGATGGGCTATTACAACCAGAGCGGCCTGCGCTTTTCCGAGGACAAGCGCGTCATAGACATCATCAAGGACATCGCGGAGTACATCCCCATGAAAGGGGGCAAAAAACTGTACGCCACCCAACTGCTCGAACGGTTCCTGTTCGACGGCAAAAAGCAACAGACATATGTGTACAAACTCTCCGGGGGCGAAAAACGCCGCCTGTACCTGCTCACGATCCTCATCCAAAACCCCAACGTGCTCATCCTCGACGAGCCGACCAACGACCTCGACGTGGCCACGCTGCAAGTCCTCGAAACCTTTTTGGAACAGTACGAGGGCGTGGTCATCATCGTTTCGCACGACCGCCATTTCATGGACAAACTGGTGGAGCATACCTTTGCTTTCGAGGAAAACGGCATCGTCCGCGATTACCCCGGAAACTATTCCGATTACCGCGCCGCCCGTTCGCGCGAACTGGCCGAGGCGCGCCAGCAGGACAAAACGGCCGCTGCCGCACAGCCTGCCGCCCCGGCCAAAGAACGCCGTTCTATAGGCGCGGAGGCCCAAAAGGAAATGCGCCGCCTCGAGCGCGACCTCGAAAAATTGGAATCCCAAAAGGCCGTCGCCACCGAAAGGTTCAACGACCCTGCCCTCACGCCCGAGCAAATCGCCCAACTTTCCCAAGAACTCGCCCGCCTGATCGCCCAGATCGAGGAAAAAGAAACCCGTTGGCTGGAATTGGGGGAAGGGTGAAGGGGGGATTTTTCGATCAATTGGACAGAAAGACGCCAAGCTGAACCGATGGTTGCTGGAATTGCGCAAAAGCGTGGGTTGAGCGGGCAGATTTCAACTTGTAAGTGCAACACCACCTCCCTTCAACATTGCCCTCAAAAACCGTATTTTTGGCGTAAAAGTCAACACACCCCCCTTTCGCTTGAACGCCCCGTCCATCACCCGCATCGGCCCCGAACGTGCCCGCATCCCGCGCGAGCTGCGCGGACTGTGGGAGAAGCGCGAACTGCTCGCCCTGCTCCTGCGCCGCGACCTGCGGGCCCGCTACGCCCATACCTGGGCCGGCTGGGGCTGGGCCGTTTTCAAACCGCTGTTGCAACTGGCCGTTTATAAGTTCGTGTTCGGCTTCGTGCTGCAGCAGCGCGTGGAGGGCCGGCCGTTCGTGCTGTTTTTGTTTGCGGGACTGATCCCGTGGCTGGCTTTTTTTGAAGTCGCCCAGAGCGCGGGGCGGGCCTTGGAAAGCGAGGGCGAACTGATCAAAAAAATGAACGTGCCGAGGTTGCTGCTGCCCGCTTGGAAAAGCGTGCTGCCGTTGATCGATCTCGGTATCTACCTGGTGCTTTTCTTTCTGCTGTCGTTGGCGCTGGGCAGTCCGCCCACTTGGCGGGTCCTGTTGCTGCCGGTGTGTGCGGTGGGCACTTGGGGGCTCGGGCTGGCCGTTTCGCTCTGGCTGAACTACTGGTTCGCCGTTCGGCGAGACGCGTACCACTTGGCGCAAAACATTCTCGGCTTCGGGTTGTGGTCGGCGCCGATCTTTTACGGAATCCACCAGATTCCCTATCCGTTCGACGGGGCGATGGCCGCGCATCCGCTGGGTGCGCTGGTGCAATCGTACCGGTTCGCGCTGTGTGGCGATCCCTTTCCTATGACCTACCTGTTGGGCGCTGCCGCGGCCTTGGCCATCGGCGCGGGGGGGCTTTGGGTTTATGTGAAAAACCAACATCTTTTTGCCGAAAATTGCTGACCGAATATGTCCGACACCGTTTCCGTCGAAGGTTTGGGGAAATTTTACCACCAGGGCAAGGGCCAAGGAAAATGGGGCCTTCGGGACGTATCGTTTTCGATCGGTCCGGGCGATTTCCTCGGTGTGGTCGGGCACAACGGTTCGGGCAAAAGCACGCTGTTGAAAATTTTGTCGGGCATTCTGAGCCCGACCGAGGGCCGGGCCCTCATTCGGGGGCGGCATGCGGCCATCCTCGACATAGGATCGGGCTTTCATGCCGACCTCACCGGCCGCGAAAACCTGTATCTCGTGGGCAGTCTGTACGGCTTTTCGCGCCGCGAAATGGCCCGCCGGGAAGATGAGATCATCGCTTTTGCAGAATGCGCCTCTTATGTGGACGATCCCGTGCGCACCTATTCCTCGGGCATGTACCTGCGGTTGGCTTTTTCCCTGGTGACCCACCTCGACGTGGAAGTGTTTTTTTTCGACGAGGTGATTCTCGTGGGCGACCAGTCGTTCAAGATCAAGTGCGCGCAAAAATTCCAGTCTTTGAGGACCGAGGGCAAGACCGTGGTGCTGGTCAGCCATGATTTGGTGGGCATCCAGCACTACTGCAACAAGGCCCTGGAACTCTGCGAGGGCCGGCTGGTGCAGTTGGGCGACAAGAACGACGTGCTGAACGGCTATCTCCGACGCGTGGCGGCCCAGCTCGAAACCGCCGATCCCGAGCAGCAGACCCTGCCGGCGGGATATTCGTTCGTGGATTTCCGTTTCGAGGGCGGCAGGCCGGTCGAGGGAAAAACGCGCTACGAAGGCCGTGAACCCATCCGCGCGGTGTTCGAATACCGGTTGGAAAACCCTTTGCTACCGGTCTGCGTGGGCATGTGCGTCTCGGATCCCTTCCACCGCTACCTTTGC
>JBEIJQ010000161.1:0-6634 GCA_040380145.1 Lewinellaceae bacterium
GGCAACGATTTTTTGAATCGTTGCCATGCCTTTTTTTTAATAAAAATTTATATTTTATAAAATTTATATTTTTTAAAATAAAATAAGAATAACAATTGAAAGCATGCTGCTTTGTCTTGTTTTCTGCGGAAGTGTTTTTGGAGAAAATCGTCCAAAACAACCGAGATGGCATTGGGTTTTTGAGTAAACAAAAAAAATGTAATTTTGCACTTTGGTAAAAAAGCATTGTACGAGTTCGCACGCGCACTTTTCATTTTTAGAAAATGCCTGCATTTTTCTATCGGCCTTGAACGAGCACTCCTTGTCTTAAACGAGCATACTAACCTATTTTATTCCCAATTTTTTTCTTGTGAAAAATCGTTACCTCACCGCCTTTTGGCAGTCCCTGCCCATCCTTGCTCTGTTGGTCGTGAGCGCCATGCCTTTGACGCTGAACGGCCAATGTGGTTGCCCTTCCAATATGACCGTACAAACCACCAGTGACAGTTGTGAACCAATTGTTACTTTTGGTTCGTCCAGTGGTGATTGTTCTAATCACGAGTTTTTATTTTCTCCTGTCAACGAATCCGTATTTGATATTGGTTTAACTACTGTTAATGTAACAATTACAGATACAACCACTAGTAGTACATCAACATGTAGTTTTACAGTAACCGTAGTTGACATGGTAAACCCCATCATCACTTGCCCGGGCGATGTGACTGTCAATGCCGCTACCGGTCTTTGCAACGCTACGGTCACATATTCTGCGGCGTTGGCTTTCGACAATTGTTCGGCGACGGTCACCTACAGCCATGCCTCCGGCTCGACCTTCCCGGTTGGGGTCACCACGGTGACGGCTACTGCCACCGATCCTTCGGGCAATACGGCCACCTGTGAATTTACCGTTACGGTGGTCGACCATATTGCGCCTTCGATTACCTGCCCGGGCAATATTTCCGAGGCTGTGGATGCCGGTGCTTGCAATGCGGTGGTCACTTTTGCCGCTGCGACGGCTTCCGACAACTGTTCGGCCACGGTCACATACAGCCACGAGTCGGGCGATACTTTCCCCTTGGGCGCCACTACAGTGACGGCCACGGCCACGGATGGCGAGGGCAATACGGCCACTTGTTCCTTCACGGTGACGGTGACCGACAACGAGGCGCCCCAGATCACTTGTCCGTCCGATGTGACGGTCAGCGCTGCCAACGGCTCTTGCAGTGCCATTGCAACTTATGCTGTGGCAACGGCCACCGACAACTGTTCGGCCACCATCACTTACAGCAAGGCCTCGAATACATCCTTCAATGTCGGCGAGACCATTGTGACCGCCACTGCCACGGATGCGGCGGGCAACACGGCAACTTGTTCTTTCACGGTTACGGTCGAAGACAACCAAGATCCGACCGTTTCGTGTCCGGGCAATGTCACGGTCAATGCCGCGATTGGATCTTGCAGCGTGGTGGTGACTTATGCTGCGGCGACGGCTTCCGACAACTGTTCGGCCACGGTCACCTACAGCCAAGCCTCCAATACTTCCTTCTCGGTGGGCGAGCACACCGTTACGGTGACGGCCACCGACCCGGCCGGCAACACGGCGACCTGTGAATTCACGATCACGGTCAACGATACCCAAAATCCGGTGTTCTCCTCCTGCCCGAGCAATGTGACGGTCAACGCGGACTTAGACGATTGCGCCGCGATCGTCACTTTCGCGGCGGCCACGGCCACCGACAACTGCTCGGCTACCATCACTTACAGCCAAGAATCCAACACTTCTTTTGCCGTGGGCGTGCACACGGTGACGGCCACGGCCACTGACCCGGCCGGTAACACGGCCACGTGCAGTTTCTCCGTCACAGTGAACGACAACCAAGCGCCTGTTTTGGCCGATTGCCCCACAAACATCACGTTGACCGCGGATGCCGGAGAATGTACGACGGTGGTCACCTACGATCCCGCATCGGTCACCGACAACTGTTCGGCCACCATTTCGTACAGTACGGCCTCCGGTGCCACGATGTCGGTAGGTGTCCATACGATCACCGTTACGGCGACCGACCCGACGGGCAATTCGTCCACCTGTACTTTCAGTGTGACGATCGAAGACACGGAACTGCCGGTCATTACATGCCCCTCCGATGTGACGATCAGCACGGCCAACAACAGTTGCCAGGCTACGGTCACCTATGCGGCGGCCACGGTGACCGACAACTGTTCGGCCACGCTTTCCTACAGCCATCCTTCCGGATCCACTTTCTCGATCGGTGCCACCACGGTAACGGTCACGGCAACCGATGCGTCCAACAACACGGTGACCTGCACTTTTGAAGTGTTGGTCGAGGACAACCAAGCGCCTTCGGTCACTTGTCCGGGCAATCGCGTGGTCAATGTGGATGCCGGCGAATGTACGGCGGTGGTGACCTTTGCCGCTGCGACGGCTTCCGACAACTGTTCGGCCACGGTCACCTACAGCCAAGAGTCCAATACGGCATTCTCCTTGGGCGTCAACACGGTGACCGCCACAGCGACGGATGCCGAGGGCAATACGGCGACCTGCACCTTCACGATCACGGTGAACGACAACGAAGCGCCGACCTTGACTTGTCCCGGCACGGTCACCGCAACGGTCGATGCGGGCGAATGCGGAGCGGTCGTCACCTACGATCCGGTGACGCCCAACGACAATTGTTCGGCCTCCGTTCTGTACAGCGACGAGTCCAACACTTTCTTTGCTGTGGGCAATACCACGGTCACCGTGACGGCCACCGACGGCGACGGAAACTCGGCCACTTGTACCTTTGTTGTGACGGTTGTTGACAACGAAGTCCCTGAAATAACAGCTGCCAATGACACGACAGTTTCTGCGGCCGCTGGTCAGTGCACCGCCGCCGGGGTGACTTTGAACCCGCCGACCGTGACCGACAATTGCTCGGCATTGGCGGCCACGAACAATGCTCCCGGGGTATTCCCCATCGGCGCCACGACAGTCACCTGGACGGTCTTCGACGTGAACGGCAATTCTTCTACGGCCACTCAATTGGTGACCGTTGTTGATGCCGAGGCCCCGAGCATCGTTTGTCCGGGCGATACCGCTGTCACCCTCTATGGAAGCGATTACACCTTCCCCGACTTAACATCTTTGGCCATTGTGTCCGACAACTGTTCGGGTTCTGTTGACATTACGCAGGCACCTGCCGATGGTACGGTCTTCTCGGCCAGCGAACTGATCACGGTGACCTTTACCGCTACCGATGCTGCGGGCAACAGTTCTACTTGCTCTTTCAACTTCGATCTCACGCTGCGTTCCTGCGGTATCCTTTATGTGGACTCCTCTGCCACGGGCGCCAATACCGGCTTCAGTTGGGAGGATGCGTTCACGGAATTGTCCTCGGCCTTGGCCGTGGCCAGCGGCGACTGCGATACGATCTTCGTAGCCAAAGGCAAATATCTTCCGACCAACGACGGCGAACGCGACTCCACCTTCCGACTGGTTTCCCATGCTCCGCTTTATGGTGGCTTCCCCTCTGGTGGCTCGAGCTTTGCACAGCGCAACCCGGCCGTACACCGCACGGTGCTGAGCGGCAACATCGGCGATCCCAATGATGCGACGGACAATAGTTATCGCGTCGTGACGGCCAAAAACCTCGATACCCTAAACACGAACCTTTCGATTTTCGATGGTTTTGTCGTTGTCGGAGGCAATTCGTTCGGCTTGGGCGGTGGTCTGTACATCGCGGCCGATTCCTTCAGGACTTGTGGCCTGCTGGTGCGCAACTGTATTTTCGAGAACAACGAGGCCACGGTCAACGGCGCTGGCAGCGGAATCGTTGCCACGGCCGGAGGCATCTGCGATGTAGTGTTCGAGGATTGTACCTTCCGCAACAACGCCTCGAAATATCAAGGGGGCGGCATGCAGGTGACCTCGCAAAAGGGAGGTCAAGTGGAGGTTGCCATCACTGATTGCTCCTTCACGGGCAATACGGCCATTCACCCGACCATTACCGGACGCGGGGGGGGGGCTTTCCTTGATGGCCAACTCTTCCAGTACCATCAACGCCACGATCACGGGATCCAGTTTCACCAACAACACCACCAACGGCAACGGAGGCGGTATTTATGTGAACACCATCACCGGTGCCACGATCAACTACCAGGCCACGAACTGTACCATCACCGGCAATACCGCTCAACTCGGCGGTGGCATGGTCAACCATCCCCAAAGCGGCGATATCACCGGTACGATCACCGGTTGTACATTGACCAACAATTCGGCCAATGGCGGTGTCGGCGGCGGCGTGTACAACTACTCGGAAATCAACAACGGCACGGTGCTCGATTTGACTTACAACGATTGCGAATTTATCGGAAACACCGCTTCGACTTTTGGAGGTGCTGTCAGCACAGCTGCGTTGAAGGGTGGCGTAGCGGATGTACAGTTCACTGCCTGTAAATTCCGCGGTAATTCTGCCAATCGTCGCGGCGGGGCTTTGTACATCGCCAGTACCAGCCGCACGGCGACTTATACCGCCACCAGCGCTGTCGTGGGCATCGACAATTGCCTGTTCTACAACAATGCTTGCCCCGGTGTCGGAACCGGCATCACGGGCCAAGGCGGTGCGATATTCCAAACTTCGGCCTCTACGGCCCCCGTCACCACGACTATCCGCCACGCCACGTTCCAAGCCAACAGTGCCGAACAGGCCGGTGCGATATTCAATTTGGCCGCGACCGGCAGTCCGTCCGTTATCAACCTCCGCAACTCCATTTTGTGGGCGCATACCACGACCATCACCACGAGCCGGATGTTCCACACCAGCCACGCGATGGGTACGGTCAATCTCAACAATTGCTTGGCCAATGGTACGAACTTGACGGCGATCTTTGCCGGGAACGGTACCCGGACGGGTACCAACATGATCTACAACCAGAACCCGCTGTTCGTCAACGCTGTCACCGGAGATATGCGCCTCAGCGCCGGCTCGCCCGCCATCAACGCCGGATCCGCCCAGTACGGTTTGGGAGTTGATCTTATCGGCAACACTCGTACGGGCAATCCCGACCTTGGGTGCTATGAGCGCACCGGCGAGGGGGCCCGCATGGCCGAACCGACGACCGGATCGGATGCTGGCTTCAATGCCACGCTCTTCCCCAACCCGACCTCGGGAGCCTTCACCGTGTCGTTCGACCGCGAGATCACCGGCTTCGCCCAAGTGTTCGATCTGCAGGGCCGCTTGGTGGAATCGCTGCAGTTGAACGGCGCCAACCAAGCGCAGTTCGACCTCGGCGGACAAACCGCCGGTGCTTACCTCGTCCGCATCGTCAGCGGTAATGAGGTGGTCACCAAACAGGTCATCGTGAAAAAGCCCTGAACGAGCTTTTGAAATTCTGATTCAAAGCGGGCTGCCCAAAAGGCAGCCCGCTTTTTATTGGGGAAAACGATGGGGCCAAACCAAAATTGTCATTGGAAACATCGTGCCCGCATAATTTGTCGGAATCAGGA
The DNA here is from genome assembly GCA_040380145.1 of Lewinellaceae bacterium. Taxonomy (GTDB): domain Bacteria; phylum Bacteroidota; class Bacteroidia; order Chitinophagales; family Saprospiraceae; genus JBEIJQ01. Next base: position 5,486 of record JBEIJQ010000161.1, read on the forward strand.
TTTACAGGATTCGAGGATTTACAGGATTTTTTTGGTCCTATTGGTCAGTAAGATTTCCTTCAGAATGCATTGGACTTTCGAGAGCCAACATTTTCTTATTTTCTTTTTCTTTATCAGTCTATTAGAAAATAATTTCCGTCGGTTCTGATTGGATTTTTTCCCAGTGACAATTTTTGGCTTATTGCCCAGCCGGCCTTCGAGCAAATCCCGATAGCGCGGCTTTTGCCGGCGGGCTTGAGCGAAAAAATTGTTGGAAGATCGGCAGCAGGCGAGCCGATCCAAGTCCGAAACGCAGCCCCGCAAATCGAACTTTTTTCTCGCGCGCGCCCCAAAAACTCGCGCCGACGCTGTATTTGATCTGGATTCATTTGGGTTTCTTTTTTTCTTTTTGAGAAAAAAGAAAGCTCATTTAGGAAAAAACTTGTGAACTGTCTCTCGGCTACAGCTGAAAATCATCGAAAGGCTATCTATCGAGCAGATCAAAAAAGTCCAATGACAATTTCGGGTCCAGTATTTTTCTCCCCAATTTGGGACGACCGCCCCCCTACTCTTTCTCCCTTTCGCGCATCCGCAACAGCACCCAACCATCCGGCCACACCGCCACCGTGTCGGGTCGTTGGGCTTTCAGCGCGGCAAAGTTTTGGCCGATCGGCCGACCGTTGAAAAGTGGGGCAAACTGCCGTTCGTTGAACAGCACCGCCGCGCCTGCCGTGAAGGGCGTGTCCTGCGGGAACCACAGGTTTCGGATCTCGCCGCGATAGCCGCGCGTACGCACGCCGCCGTCCACATAATAGACATAGGCGACCGGTGCGTCGGTTTGGATCAGGGCTTCGGTCAAACGCCGTTCGGTCTGGGACAAGCCCACGAGCGACCGTAGGCTCAGGCCGAAAAACACGAGCTGGATTCCGAAAAACAGGATGCAAAAAAAACGGAAAAGCCGCCCCCCGAAACGCTCCTCCGCCCAACGGGCCAATCGTCGCCACATCGGAAAGGCCAGTACCGCCACGAGCGGATAGGCGGGCAAATGAAAACGCAGGTTTTGGAAAGGGATGCCCGCCAAAAACAAGCCGTACAGCAAGACCGTGGCCGCTATCAAAACGCTTCCGCCGACCCTCCAGTCCCGCGCCCGGACAAACGGCACCAACAACA
>JBEIJQ010000162.1:0-6610 GCA_040380145.1 Lewinellaceae bacterium
CGTTGAAAAGTGGGGCAAACTGCCGTTCGTTGAACAGCACCGCCGCGCCTGCCGTGAAGGGCGTGTCCTGCGGGAACCACAGGTTTCGGATCTCGCCGGTATAGCCGCGGGTGCGCACGCCGCCGTCCACATAATACACATAGGCGACCGGCGCGCCGGTTTGGACCAGAGCCTCCGCCAAGCGCCGTTCGGTCTGGGACAGGCCCACGGGCGACCGTAAGCTTAGACCGAAAAAAAGAAGCTGGACCCCGAAAAAGAGGATGCAAATAAAATGGAAAAGCGCCTCCCCGAACCGTTCCTCCGCCCAACGGGCCAGTCGCAGCCACACCGGGAAGGCCAATACCGCCACGAGCGGATAGGCGGGCAGGTGGAAACGCAGGTTTTGGAACGGGATGCCGGCCAAGAACAGACCGTACAGCAAGACCGTGGCCGCCATCAAAATGCTGCCGCCGATCCGCCAATCGCGTGCCCGCGCAAACGGAACCAACAACAGCGCCAACGGCCAATAGGCCGGATGCATCCAAGAATAAGCTGCGTACACGAGGTTGGGAAACGGGTAGTTCTGGTCGCCGTCCACATGTGCGAACGCGCTTTGGAAAAAATGCACGGGCGACCAGCGCGCCAGCCATTCGTGCTGCACAAAAGCCGTGGGCGTGGCCCATTTCAATATCGCATAAGGCAACAGCGGCAAAGCGGCCAACGCCAAAGCCGCCAGCACTTGGCCAACACGTCTTCCCCGCAAATGATACAGAACCCACAGTCCGGCTGGCAGCAACAGCGGCGCAACGGCATAGCGCGCGCCAATGGCCCAGGCCGCCCAAAACGCTGCGCTCCAAAGCGCGCCACGGGTATTTCCTCCGCTTTGCACAAAACGGACCGCGCCGTGCCACGCACCCATCACCCCGAGCGCCGCCGTCATATCCGACATGCCCAACAATCCGAATTTCAGCATCGCCGGTCCGGAAACGAGGGCCAAAAAAGTCCAACGCTCCACTTCCCGTTGCTCCTCGGGCCACCACAGGAGCAGGATCTGGCGCCCGAACCACGCTGCGCCGAGGGCCGATGCCAGCGACACCAGTTGCAGGCCCCAGACCGCGTCCCCGCCGCAGCAAAAACCCGCCAAGGCCCCCAGCAGCGGATAGTTGGGCGACCAAAAGTAATCCCCCGGCGGTGGGCCGCCCCCTAGCCAGTCCATCAACGCCCGGGCGTAGCGGAAATACTCGTGCGCGTCTTGCCCGTACAAACCATCAAACGACCAACCCGCGCGCAAGAGCAGCAGGCAGGCCACCGGCAGGGCCGCAGCGGCAAATATCCGGTTTCGGGCGGTCGACATTCCGCCAAGATACGCCGTTCGGGCGTTCGACGGAGGCGTACTGTTTGGAACTCCCCTACAAAACGAATTACTTTGCGGCATGAATCTCGAACAACTGCTCGCGCGCTATGCGGAAAGCCCGAACAATCGTTTGTTGACGGGAACGCTGGCCGAAAAGCCCCTCGCGCGGTTCCTGTTGGAGGGCCTGTGGGGAAGCCAACTGTCGCTCGCGGTGTCGGCGGCTTTCAAATCGCTCCGAACGACGCACCTGATCGTGGCCGCCGACAGCGAGGAGGCCGCTTTTTGGCAGAACGACATCGCCAATCTGCTGGAAAAACCGGATGTGCTGTTTTTTCCGGACAGTTTCCGCCGCCCCCAGCGGTTCGAGGAAATCAGCCGCAACCACGTGCTCCAACGCACGGAAACCGTGGAGCGCTTGGTCAACAGCTCCGCCAAGGGCAGCATTTTGGTGACCTATCCGGAGGCACTGTTCGAAAAAGTCGTGGCCCCGCAATTTTTGAAAAAAAGCGCGGTCGAGATCGTCTCGAAAAACAAGCTCGACACGGATTTCCTGTTGGAAGTCCTCCTCGAATACGGTTTTGAACGCCGCGAGTTCGTGTACGAGCCGGGCCAATTTTCGATCCGCGGCGGCATCATAGACATCTACAGTTACGGCAACGAATTGCCGTACCGCGTGGAACTGTTCGACGACGAGGTCGAAAGCATCCGGGCGTTCAACCCGACCACCCAGCTGTCGGAGCGCAACCTCGCGCGGGTGACCATCGTGCCCAACATCAACACCCGCTTCGAGGCCGCGCAAAAAACCTCGCTGCTGCGCCTGCTGCCCGAGGGGACCTTGGTGTGGGTCAAGGACATGGAGTTCCTGATAGACCGCCTGCAGAGTTGTTTCGAGGCCGCCGCCGGGTACGCCGACAAGATACAGGCCCTGCGCGACGACGACCGCACGGAGGAGGCCGGGCTGCTCGAAGAGCGGGCTTTCCTGATGCCCCGCGATGTGATGACCGACCTCCAACTGTTTCCGATCGCCGAGATCGCGGCCAAGCCCTATTTCCGGGACGCCCTACGCATCGTCTACAAGAGCCGGCCCCAGCCAAGTTTCAACAAAAACTTCGACCTGCTGATCAAGACCCTGACCGAGAACGACGGCGCGGGGTACGAAAACGTGCTTTTTGCCGAAAATCCCAAGCAGATCCGGCGGTTTTACAGCATTTTCGAAGACCTCAAGGCCACCATGCGCTGGTTTCCTGTCCCCAAGGCCCTGCACCAAGGGTTTTTCGACGACGACCTGCGCTTGGCCTGCTTCACCGACCACCAGATCTTCGATCGGTACCACCGCTACAAACAGCGCGAGGGCTTCGAAAAAGACATCGCCCTGACCCTGCGCCGCCTCAAGGAACTGCAGCCCGGCGATTATGTAACCCACTTGGATCACGGCGTGGGACGTTATTCCGGACTGGAAAAGATCAACCTCAACGGACAGGTACAGGAGGCCGTGCGCTTGATCTACCGCGACCACGACATTTTGTACGTGAGTATCAACTCACTGCACAAAATTTCCAAGTACGTCGGCAAAGACGGCGAAGAGCCCAAGATCCACAAACTCGGCACCGATGCCTGGACCGCTACCAAGCGCAAGGCCAAGGCCAAGATCAAGGAACTGGCCTTTGATCTGATCCAGCTGTACGCCAAGCGCCGGGCCACCAAAGCCCACCAGTTCCCGCCCGACAACTATCTGCAGAACGAACTCGAGGCCTCCTTTATCTACGAAGATACGCCCGACCAAGCCAAGGCCACCGAGGACGTCAAGCGCGACATGGAAAAGGATTACCCCATGGACCGCCTCGTGTGCGGCGATGTGGGCTTTGGAAAAACAGAAGTGGCCATCCGAGCTGCCTTCAAGGCCGTCACCGACGGCAAACAGGTGGCCATCCTCGTGCCCACTACCATCCTCGCCCTGCAGCACCACCGCACTTTTTCGGAAAGGCTCCAAGAATTCGGGGCGGACGTGGCCTACCTCAACCGCTTCTGTACCACCAAAGAGCGCAACGAGGTGTACAAAAAACTGGAGTCCGGCGAATTGGACATCGTCATCGGCACCCATGCCCTGCTCAACCAAAAAGTGAAGTTCAAAGACCTCGGCCTGCTCATCATCGACGAAGAGCAAAAATTCGGGGTGAACTCCAAAGAAAAGATCCGCAACATGAAGGTGAACGTGGACACCCTCACGCTCACCGCCACGCCCATCCCGCGCACCCTGCAGTTTTCGCTCATGGCCGCCCGCGACCTGTCGGTCATCAACACGCCGCCGCCCAACCGCCAGCCCATCCACACGGAGGTGCGCGTGTTCAGCGACGAGCTCATCAAAGAATCCATATACCACGAGGTGGCCCGCGGCGGACAGGTGTTTTTCCTGCACAACCGCGTCCAACAACTGGCCGACATGGCGGCCATGCTCAAACGCCTGTGCCCCGATGTGGATTTCGCCGTGGCCCACGGACAAATGGAAGCCGAAAAACTCGAAGAGGTGCTGCTGGAGTTCATCGAAGGCCAACACGATGTGCTCGTGTGCACCAACATCATCGAAACCGGCCTCGACATCCCCAACGCCAACACCATCATCATCAACCAGGCCCACCATTTCGGCCTGAGCGACCTCCACCAGCTGCGCGGGCGCGTGGGCCGCAGCAACAAAAAAGCGTACTGCTACCTTTTTTGCCCCCCCAAATCCACCCTCACCCAAGAGGCCCGCAAAAGATTGGAGGTCATCGAACAGTTCAGCGAGCTGGGCAGCGGATTCCAAATCGCCATGCGCGACCTCGACATCCGCGGGGCGGGCAACATCCTCGGGGCCGAGCAGAGCGACTTCATCGTGGACATCGGCTACGAAACCTACCAGAAAATCCTCGAAGAGGCCATCCGCGAGCTCAAACAGAGCGAGTACCGCGACCTGTTCTCGGAAGATCTCGAGGCCAAGTTCGACTATGTGCGCGAAGTGGCCATCGAAACTGATGTGGAAATGCTTATCCCGGACGAGTTCGTACACAGCGTACAGGAGCGCCTGTCGCTCTACACCGAGCTCGACAACCTCGAAAACGAAGAGGCCCTCCAACAGTTCGGCGAACGACTCACCGATCGCTTCGGCAAACTGCCACGGCAGGTGCTCGAACTGTTCCAAGGCCTGCGCCTGCGCTGGACGGCCCGCGAGCTGGGCATGGAACGCATCGTGCTCAAAAACCAGAAACTGCGCTGCCACTTCCTCTCGAACCCTCAATCCCCGTTCTACGAGACCGAGCGCTTCCACGCGCTGATGGCCTACATCTCCCGCAAAACCGACCACCGCTTCCACCTCAAGCAATCCGAAAAAGCCCTCATCCTCGCCGTGGACGGCGTGAAGGGCCTCGCCGGCGCCTTCAAGGTGCTGCAGGAAGTGCGGGCGAATTGCGGGGAGTGAAAAGGGTTCTTTTTTTGGAAAAAAAAGGGGCTTTTGTCATACAGCGAAACAGACCCTACAGGCGCTGGATCGGGCTACGGCCGGGTGCTCCGTGGCGGCAGTTGGCTCACCGATCCGCAGGGCTGCCGAGTGTCCTTTCGTCCCTACCTTACCCACGTCTTCCGCTTCGACTACCTGGCGCTCCGCCTTGCCTCCGATTTGTGAAAATACTTACTTATAAGGCATTGTTATTCAGGCCCTTAAAGATGCTAGAGCGGAAGATTAGAGGACGATCGTGCGAAATTTCCGTACAATATGCTTCGAAATTCAAAAAACGCTAATTTTGAGTTTCAAGTTTGCAGGAATCAACTTGTAAATGCAACTCCATGCAGCATTTTTTTATTTTGTTTCGAATTTTTTTTCTCTTGAGCATTGCTCCCAATGCTCTGCTTGCCCAATACGCAATGGGCATCCCCAAAGGCTATGATGAAGCCTATGATCAATTGGAGCAAAAAGCACCGCTTACTAGAGGTGGGATTCTTCCTAAGGCATATTCGTTGAAGCCCTATGCCCCTTATCCAGGCAACCAAAGCTCTTATGGTACTTGTGCTGCTTGGGCCACTGCCTATGCGGCGCGTACGATTTATGAGGCTGTTGAAAATGGATGGACCGATCGGGACTTCATCACAAGTCAGGCTTACTGGGCCGGCTACCAGTACCGACTCGTTGAACCGGTAAAGGTCTTGTGCGATGGGGCTTTTACTGCGAACGTGGTTGCCTCTCTTGCCCAAACTGGAACCGTACATCAAGAAGAGTACAGCGACAGAGATGCCGAATTTTACTGCCCAAGCAACGGGCTGGTGCGTAGGTTGGTCTATAAGGCCTCCAACAACAAAATATCAACCACTACCACATTGTTTGATCAGAAAACAGAAAACGGCGACTTCAAGGTCAGCAGAGTGAAAAAAAGCATTTCTGAAAACAACCCCGTTGTCATTTCTATGGTTTGCCCCCCTTCTTTTCAAAGGGTTGGCAATTCTGGTCTTTGGCAACCTTTTGAGTCTCCCGGTGGGATCTACGATTACCAGCATGGGCGCCACGCAATGTGCGTGGTCGGCTACGATGACAATCTGTTTGGTGGTGTTTTTGAAATTCAAAACAGCTGGGGTACCAATTGGGGCAATGGCGGATATGTGTGGATCAAATACGAGGATTTCGGAAACTTCGTTTACCAAGCCTTCGAATTGGTAACGATGCAAAAGAAGCGGCCTGTGCCTGCGCCGGAACCAGACCCAGAGCCAGAGCCCATTCCCTTTCCAGAGCCAATCGATCCGGTCAGCTATTTTGAGGCGTCACTTCGTTTTTTCGATGTGACACGAAGCACTGATCTGCCCGTCTTTCTGGAGCCGGCAGGTCGGAATTGGGTGTTCAATCAAAACGGATCATCTTCCTACCGCGTAACAACTCCGCTAAGAACGGGCGCGAAAATGCGTCTGTATCTCAAAACCAGTGAGCCATCTTATGTGTACGTGCTTAGTACCGGCGCCGTAAACACTTCAGTAAGCACACTTTTTCCTCAGCCAGGAGTAAGTGCGGCACTCAACTACAGCATAAACGAAGTGGCATTTCCCTCTGAGGATCTGTATTACGTTATGGACGGAACCGTGGGCACCGATTACCTCGCACTCCTTTTTTCAAAATCGCCACTTGATATTGAGGAGCTTCGGGAAAATGTTGAAAAAGGATCTGGCTCCTTTGGTAGTAAACTTCATAAAGAATTGAATGGCCGATTGCTGTCTATAAATGATATTGATTTTGAGGCAGATGCCGTTTCGTTTGCGGCCAAC
>JBEIJQ010000163.1:0-6602 GCA_040380145.1 Lewinellaceae bacterium
CCAATCGCTGAGCTACACCATAGACATTTACCGCGGCGTGCTCCAACCCGTTCGGAACATCCTAGACTACGCTTTTTTCGTTTCCTTTTTCCCCCAGCTGGTGGCCGGCCCCATCGTACGAGCCGTGGACTTCATCCCCCAGATCTTCGTGCCGGTGAAGGTGACCCGCGAAATGCTGGGGCGAGGGGTGTTTCTGATCGCCTCGGGGTTGTTCAAAAAAACCGTGATCGCCGATTATGTGAGCGTGAACTTCGTGGACCGGATCTTCGAAAACCCGTCGCTGTACACGGGTTTCGAAAACCTGATGGGGGTGTACGCCTATGCGATCCAGATCTACTGCGACTTTTCCGGATATTCCGACATGGCCATCGGCATAGCACTGCTGATGGGCTTCCACTTCAACCTCAACTTCGATTCGCCCTATCAGTCCAAGAACATCACCGAGTTCTGGCGCCGGTGGCACATATCGCTTTCGACGTGGCTGAGAGACTACCTGTACATATCTCTGGGCGGCAACCGCAAGGGCAAGTTCCGCACCTACGTCAACCTGTTCCTCACGATGCTGCTCGGCGGACTTTGGCACGGAGCCGGTTTCCGATTCGTGCTGTGGGGCGCGATGCACGGACTGGCGCTCTGCCTGCACAAGTTCTACCTGTCGCTTTTTCCGCCGCCCGCCGAATCCGATCGTCCCAAAGGGATTTTTTCGAAATTCTCCGGTTGGCTGGGCGGAGTGGTCGACGTGATCGTCACTTTCCATTTCGTGTGCTTTTGCTGGATTTTTTTCCGGGCCGAGAACATGGACATCGCCGGACAGGTCATCGGACAGATCCTTTGGAATTTCAACGCGCACGTCTGGTGGGACTTTTTGCTGGGCTACTCCACCGTGGTGCAGGTACTGGCCCTGGGTTTCGTGCTGCACTTCCTTCCTTCTTCTTGGGGAAAAAAGGCCCAACAGGCCGTGGCTTGGAGCCCATTGCCCCTGAAACTCGCGTTTTTTGTGCTGGCGGTGCTGGTGGCCGTACAGTTCAAATCCGCCGAGATCCAACCGTTCATCTACTTCCAGTTTTGACGAAATTTCGCACCCCTCCGGCGTGCATTTTTGGTTATTAGGGAATTGCCTGTAGACGGACGGGCAAATGCACGGCCCCGATTTTGAAAATCCGCTTCCCGTGCGGCTTTGGGCGCTTTTTTTGCCAAAAAATTATTCGTTAAAACATCGATTTGACTTGCTTCTTTGCTTTTAAGAACCATACCTTTGCGCTTCCAATTTCATTTTTTTCTTTTTCATGTGTTGCCCGTCGTTGCATAACAACGGGCAACCGATTTTTTAGCCCCTTCCCAACCGAGGTTTACGGCCGATTTTGCGCAGGATTTTCAGATATTTTTCGATGGCTTCGTTGGGCACGGCCACGGCCAGGTCGTAGTGGACGATCTCGAAGGCCCTTTTGGGGCCGGGGCGCATGCGCAGGACGCCGGAACCGCGGCATTCGCCCATCCAAGTATCCAGTTTTTCTTCGAACCAAGCCGTCCGGCCGTCCTCCGAGAAATACACGCGGCGCTCGTAGGGCCTGAAGTTCCAAGCTTTTCCGCGATCGAAATAGGGTTTGGAAAAACGGGCGAAATCCGCCTTGGTCCATCTTTCCGACAAGTCGGTGCCGAGGTAGATCCCGTCGTCGGCAATGGCCCCGAAGAACGCATCGAAATCGGCCCTGGCGGCGGCGGCGTGCCAATCGTCGAGCAGGCGGGCGATCGCCGCGCTGTCGGCCACGGGATAGTTGGGCTCGGGCAGGGCGTCCGGACAAGGATCCGTGTGGCGGGAATCGGAGCCCGAAACGATCTGCCAAACGCCCTTGGGGCCGCTGGGGATCCATTGCAGCGCATGGGCGCCGCAATGCGCGGGGCTTCCGCCCACGAACGCGCGGTAATCGGCCCAAACCACGGCCATGCCCCCGTCCACCGAAACCTCCAGCGAAAGCAGGTCTTCGCGGACCGATTCCCCCGGTCGGCGGACCGAAGCGAGGAGAAATTCCCCCGCCCCGCGCACGATCGGCAGGGGGCCTTCCCCGTCAACGGAAAAAACCGCCTGGGGGTGGATCAGCAGCCGAAGCACGGCCGTGTCGCCCCTTTCGAGGGCCTCGAAAAATTCCATCGCCCTGCCCCGCACGGCCACCTCTGAGCGGGGATCGGACTGGGCGGAAAGCAGTGGCACAAAGACCATCGCGAGGAGGATCGACCGGAAAATGCGGATCATAAAGCGGTTTTGTTCGAAAAAAAAGGGTCTTTCGAGAAAAAGTCATTTGGACAGCCCATTGCGCCATTCATATACTTCGGCGGCATAGGGGATGCGGTAGGAGGGATCGCGGCGCAGGATCCACTGTTTGGCGAAAAACGCCTCGAAAACGAAGGAAACCTGACCGCGCAGTTTCGTCGGACCGTAATACCAGATCTCGCTGCCGGGACGTTTTTCCACTTGGTCGGGCGGACCGAAGACCGTGAAGATGATCCCACGGTCGGTTTTCCAACCGGGCTTGCAATCGCCGAAAAATCCGTTGGCGGCGCGGATGCGGCCGTAATACAGGCGGATGTTTTCGCGCGCCATTTCCATGTCCCCCTGTGCGGCTTTCAGCCAGAAGCGGTCGAGCTCCGGCTTGATGTCCATGCGCCCGTTCAGCCGTTCGTACTCGTCGTTGGTGGAAATATAGCGGATGCTGAGCGCCAGTTCGTCGGCCCGGGTGATGTCCGGGAAATCGGCCGGCGTGGAAAGGACCGGAAAGCCGTCGCGAGCGGCGGAATCCGCGCTGATCCAGTACAGTCCCTCGTATAGCAGCCGCAACGCGCCCCCGTTTTCGATGCGCCAAGCCGAATCGGGCCGCATGCGGGGCGCCCACGCGTCGTCGCGGCGGGCATCGGGCGGCGGCGCAGCGGCGGACAGGTTTCCAAAATAGCGCACCCAAAGGTGGCGGGTGCCCTCGAGCCGACAAAAAGGACGCACGGGCACGCCCACGGGCGCGTTGGCGGGCAATACCGTCCGGCCGTTGAAATCGGCCAAAGCATACCAACCGGGATCGTCGCGGCGCCGGTCTATTTCCAGCACATCGCGCACGGTGCGGCCGCTGGCCCGATCGGTCAACGACACTTCGAGCACGAAACGCTCCAAGGGAGCCTCCACGGGAATGCGCCAAAGCGTATCGCCCCGCCAACTTTGCAGCGTCCGGCTGCGCTCGCCGAGGAAGCGGCGCCCCTTGTCGGCATCGAACAGCCGGTACACCAGGTGCGCGTCCGCACTGTTGGTGCGCAGCAACAACTCCTCTTCGTGCCCGAAATGCTCCACACGGCAACGCAACCACAGGTCGAGGTCGTACGGTTGCAGGCCGGTGCGGTCCAGCCGAGGCACATCCTGGGCTGCCGCGGTGAACAGACCGGCGGCACAGATCACGGCACAAAGAATGGCGGCTCTCGTTTCCATATCGCGAAATTACGACAAAATCGCTCCCACGAAATCCGACGCTTCGGATCAAAGACACAAAGCCGGACCGATGGGTTATTTTTGCGACGGGGCGATGCACGGGCGGGGATTTTATCTCCCGTTCTCTTTTCGGGGAATTTTCTTTTTTTACAAAAACTTGATTGCGAGTTTTTTATAAAAAAGAAAAAAAACTGGCGGTCGCTCCCATTTTTTTATATAAAATACTGAAAATAAATTTTTTACAATAAAAAAGACATGTCCACAACGCTTTTGACCACCGACGACGGATCCGCCACCCTCCACTCCGAGGTTTTTGGCGAAACATACCATTCGCGGCGGGGTGCGCGCACCGAATCGGAGCATGTTTTCTTGCGCAACGGGCTGTATGCGTGGCTGGAAAAACACCCCGAATACGGTTCGCCCTGCATTTTGGAGGCCGGCTTCGGCACGGGGCTGAACGCCCTGCTCACGCTGTTGGCCGCCGATCAGCTCGGGATCGAAATCGAATACACGGGCTACGAGGCCTATCCCTTGGATCTGCAGACCGCGGCAGGACTGGATTATCCGGCGTTGCTGGGCGCTTCGGCGGACGATTTCATGGCGATGCACCGGTGTGCGGAGGGGCAAGCGCATCGGCTCGCGCCGTTTTTTCTCTTCGAAAAGCGTTGCGCGCGTTTCGAGCTGCTCGACGAGGCCGAACGGTACGATGTGGTGTATTTCGATGCTTTCGCGCCGGGCACCCAGCCCGAATTGTGGAGCCCCGACGCGCTCGGGCGGATGTTCCGGGCCCTGCGCCCCGGCGGCGTTTGGGTGAGTTACTGCGCCAAGGGCGAAGTGAGGCGTACCCTGCAATCCGTGGGATTTCGGGCGGAGCGGCTGCCGGGGCCTCCGGGCAAGCGGGAAATGCTGCGCGGCTGGAAGGAGTAGGGCTATCCGCCCAATCCGGCCAGTTCGCCTCCCCGGGCAAAGAGTTTGTCCACCCGCGCCTTCAACGCCGGATCCACTTCGAGGGCGGGCGCGTGGTGCGGTTTGGTGCGCGCGTCCAGCACCAGTGCGCCCACGCAGCCCCAGTGCTTGAACTCGTAGAAACTGTCCACCCCGTGCAGGTCGTGGGAAGGATTGGCGCGGGTGAAGGCCGCCCATAGGAAATTGTTGAGCGTCTCGCAGACGAATCGGCTGTCGTCGGCCAGCACCACGAGCGGAACGGAATCGGGCATGGTTTCGCGCAGGTAACGGCAGAGGTTTTGGATTTCGATCTGCGCCACCGTGTAGTTTTCGAAACGGGGCGACCGCAGCACCAGCACGCCCGGCAGGGCCATCCGTGGTTCCGAGAAAGTTTCTGGCAAAACCAGGTTGCCCGGCACTTCCCGCGAAAGCGTTCGGCGAGCGGGGCCGCAGCAGGCCACGACCACCTTCGAGCCTTCGTTCCAGCCCGAACCGGAGTAATCCAGCGTATCGATCGTGGTACGGGTCTGGAAGTGCAGGTCGCGCTGCCAGTCCACCCGTTCGAGCACATGCCCCAAGAAATGGGCGATGTCGTGGGTGTCGAGTTTCGGGGCATCGCCTTCGGCGGCGATGAACAGGAATTTGGCCAGGGAGGTCTGTCCGGTCCCCAAGATGCGGTTGGCGATGGTGAGGATTTCCTCCGGCTTGCGTTCCCGGAAGGGCATGTACCGCTCGCGCCCGATGGCCAGCAGCAGCGGGTGCACCCCGGCGGCGTCCACGGCGTGCAGTTCCACGAGGCCTGGAAACTCGGCAGGGGTCAGCGGCGCCACCAATTCGTGGATCAGCCAACCGAAACTGCTGTCCTCCTGCGGGGGGCGGCCCACGACGGAAAAGTGCCACAGCGGATCTTTTCGGTGATAGACACGGTGCACCCGCATCACGGGAAAATCGTGGGTCAGGCTATAGTAGCCGAGGTGGTCGCCGAACGGTCCTTCGGGCTTTTTGACGCCCTTGAGGATCTCGCCCGTGATCACGAAGTCCGCATCGGACGAGAGCAGATGTCCGTCGCGGCGCACATAGCGGAAGCGCCGCCCTCCCAGCATGCCGGCGAAGGTAAGCTCCGGCAGACCCTCCGGCAGCGGCATGATGGCCGAAAATGCGTGGCTGGGCGGTCCACCAACGAAAATGCTGCACAAAAAGGGCTTTTCGAGCCGATTGTACTTGGTGTGGTGCACGCCGATGCCCCGGTGCAACTGGTAATGCAGCCCGATCTCTTCGTCGGGCACATAATCATTGCCGGAAAGTTGGATGCGATACATCCCGAGGTTGGAGCCCATCGCACCGGGCCGATCGGGGTCTTCGGTATAGACCTGGGGAAGCGTGACGAACGCCCCGCCGTCCATGCCCCACGATCGGATCTGCGGCAGCAGCCCGACACGGGTGGTGCCGTGGAGAATGGGCGCTCCGAACGGACTTTTCATCGGCAGGGCCGAAAGGGCCGTGAACGGCGCCCCGAGATAACGCCCGGGCCGCTTGAACGCGTTGGTCGGGTCGAGTTTCAGCTCGATGACGCGGCGCACTTTTTCGAGGGTGTGCCTGAACAAGAACCGGGTGCGCTCCACGGTCCCGTACACATTGCTGATGGCTTGGAAAGGGCTGCCTTTGACCCGTTCGAACAAAATGGCGGGACCGCCGGAATCGTACAGGCGCCGGTGGATCTCGGCCATTTCGAGCTCGGGATCCACTTCTGTGCGCAGGCGCACCAATTGGCCGGTCTTTTCCAAATCGAGCGCGGCTTGTCGCAAACTGTTGTACACGTTGGGTATTTTTGGCTACACAACAAAGAAAACGCGCTTAGGTTAACCAAAGATGGGAGGGATGGGAATTTTTTGTCCGAATGGTTTTTGTATTTGGGAAAAAAGTCGCTCTGAGGTTTTCTTGAGGCTACTTTAGCCGGTTTCGGCAAAAAAAGAAAGGGTTTCCGGCGTACCGGAAACCCTTTCGCGTCGGGCCCTCTCACAAGGGCCCCGTACCGTCAAGGCAGGATCAGGGCTTGTTGACCACGATCTGCTTGGTGACGATCTCGTCGCCGCCCACGATGCGCACCAGGTACACGCCCTGGGACTGTGCGCCGAGGTCGAAGTTGGCCTGGTTGGCTCCGTTCAGCTGCTCGGAAGCCACCAAACGGCCC
>JBEIJQ010000164.1:0-6585 GCA_040380145.1 Lewinellaceae bacterium
ACCACTTGACCCAGATCGTTGCGCAATTCCACGCTCCAATTTCCCGTCGCGCCATTTTCCAAACGGATCCAGAAAAGCCCGTCGGAGGGGTTGGGAAAAGCTTTGAACCAATCCGAGGCGACTGCAACGTCGGCCAGGGCGTTGAATGGATTGCAGATCTTGTTGTCGTGAAAGAGACGGGAGGACTCGTTGATCGTTTGGTTGATCACCGAAGTGTCGTTCTGGTAGCCCACATGCGAATTGGCTTGGATGGGAATGAATCCGACGGGCACGCCCACGGCCAAGGCCTGGTGGTACATGGACCCGCCCCCCTGGACGGTGATGATGTCCAGTAGGCCGCCGATGTTGGCGTAATCGGTGCCATAGGGCACCGTGCCATCGCCGGTCTCGTGGACGATGTACAGCGGGCCGTCGTCGGCGTCCAGCCAACTGGCGCGGTGCAAGGCCCCCGAAAGGCTGATCACCCCTTGCAGGCTGGAAGAGTACGCATAGTTGTTGCTGGAGTTGCCCTCCCAGCCGCCATTGTCGTTGATCGCATCGAGCACATAACCGGGTGGATTGTCGTCGGGCGTGAGGTAAGCGGCGTTGGCAGCGAGGATGGCCCCGGCGGAAGCGCCGCCCGCGAAGATGTAGTTGGTGTCCACCCCGAAGTCCGCGGCGTGCTCGCGCATGTAGCGCACGGCCGCTTTGAGGTCGCCGATGGACTTGATCACGATGTCGAGCATCACGGTAGAATCCGGCCATTGGCAGGGCTGGAAGAGCCGATAGTCGAACCCAATGGCCACATAGCCCCTTCTGGCGTACCGCTGGCAGAGATCCACGATGTAGCCGTCGGTACGGGAGCCCGTGATGAAGGTGCCGCCATACCCCCAAAAGATCACGGGGCGTTGGGTAGCCGTATCGCCCTGCGGCGTATAGATGTCCATCCGCAGGTTCTGTGGTATGCCGCAGTTGGATTCGTTGTTGCCGAACTGCACCCCGGAGACCACATCCACATTCTGGAAAACTTCCGAAACGTAGCGGAGTCCGTCACAATAAGGGTTGGCGGGCTGGGCGAAGGCCTTTTGAGAAAAAAGGACCAAGCCGATCAGAAGCAGTATTTTTTTCATTTCGAGAAAAATTTTCCCCAAAAAAATCAGTCGGTGAACACCACCCGCTTGGTCATGGGCACCACGGGCGTGTCTTCGAAGCGTACGGTGAGGAAGTACACGCCGGAGGGCAGGACGCCGCGCTCGATGGGGAACGCGCTTTCGGTGCGGTGCGCGAAGCGCTGCACCAATTGGCCGAGTTCGTTGCGCATTTCCAGCGTCCAGCGCTCATTGGCCGGTTTGCTGACTTCCAGCAGCAGATCGCCGGCGGCCGGGTTCGGATAGGCGTTGAGAAGGTGTTCGAAAGCCTCTACGCCCGGGGTGGAAGCAAAGGTCGGGCAGAACACCTCGTCGTGGAACAGCTGGGAGGAGCCGGTCACGATCTGCGTCACGCGGTTGGCATCGTTCATGTAGGCGGTGTGGGCGTTGGCCGTGATCGAAACAAAGGTATTGGGCAGTCCGATCTGGTCCGCTTGGTTGTGCATGCTGGCGCCACCTTGCAAGGTCACGAGGTTGATGCCGAACACATTGGCGAAGCCCGTGGCGTAGGGAACCGTACCGTCGCCAGTCTCGTGGATGGCATAGAGCGGGCCGTCGTCCGTATCGAGCCACACCGAGCGGTGCAGGGCGCCCGACATGCTGACCACCCCTTGGATACTGGAAGAATACTGGTAGTTGTTGCTCGTGTTGCCGTCCCAGCCACCGTTGGCGTTCACGGCGCTGAGCACATAAGCGGCGGCATTGTCGTCGGGGCCGAGGTAAGCGGCGTTGCAGGAAAGCACGCCACCGGCCGAAACACCGCCGGCGAAGATGTAATTGGTGTCCACTCCGTAATCACCGGAATGCTCGCGCATGTAGCGGACGGCGGCCTTGAGATCGGCCACGGCCTTCACCACCACATCGAGCATCGTCACCGAATCGGGGGGCAGCACACAGAGCTCGAACAAGCGGTAGTCATACGCCACGGCCACGAAACCGCGGCGGGCATAACGGCGGCAAAGATCTTGGATGTACGCATCGGTGCGGGCTCCGGAAATGAAACTTCCGCCGAAGCCCATGAACATCACGGGGCGTTGGGTGGCGGCATCGCCCTGCGGCGTATAGATGTCCATCAACAGGTTCTTGGCAGTGCCGCAAAAGGTGGTATTGGAGCCGTATTGGACGCCCGTGACCACATCAACGTTCTGGAACACCTCCGAAACGTAGCGGGTTCCGTCACAATACGGGTTTTCGGGTTGGGCCTGTGCAAAAGAAAAAGAAAGGATGAAGAGTCCGAACAGTAAAGTTTTTTTCATATAAAATAAGAAGATTGGTAAAAAGTGCGATTCGGGACAAAGATAAATGTTTCCCAATTTAATTTTTGGTGAAAAAATCGTGCGAATCGGGCGGCGCGACATTTTTTTTCTCGGGAAAAAAACGGCTCACGAGCAACAAGGTCAACAGCCCCGCCAACATAGCCGTCGTCTTGACCGGAAAGCCCTCGGGATAGCGCAGCCACTGTGGCAGCCCCAAGGTTTCGTCGCCCGCTCCGAAACGCAGCACCATCGAAACGGCAAAGGCCGCCACCGATCCGTTGCGGTTGGCCTTGGGGTCGAACAAAGCGCAGACCAACTGCGGGAAAAGCAGGCAATACACGAAATCGCTGCACAGAAACCACAGCGCATAGACACTTTTGACTTTCAGGGCCAGCAGCAGTGCCGCCCCACCGATCACCCAAATGGTCCGCCGAAGGGTTTTGGCCAACTCGTCCGGCGTGGCGTCGGGACGGAAAAAGGTGCGCCAAATGTTCCAACTCGCCATGCTGGAAGCCGATAGCAGCGAGGCGTCCGCCGACGACATCACCGCCGCGGCCACCGCACCCAAGCCCAGAATCCCCACGAAAAACGGCGTGAGGTAGCGTACCACATACGGCAACATCAGCCTCGCCTCCTCGGGACGCTCGGGGAAGCCGTTTTCGCCCCAAGCGAACACATCGCCGGCCACGCCGATCAACACGCAGGGAACGGCCACCAGCAGACAAATCGCGCCCGCACCCAGCGACAGCCCCACGGCCGCCCGCTCGGATCTGGCCGAGAGCACCCGCTGGAAATACACCTGCCACGGGATGCCGCCGAAAATCAGGAGCAGTGCACTGTCCCACCAGACCCCGTCCGAAAACACGGCGCTGTCGAAACCCTTGTTGCCCGGCTGAGCCGTATAGGCCGCCCACGCTGCAGACAGCCCGCCCACCTGCTGCAGGGCGAAGGGCGCCACCAGGAACATCCCCACCAAGATCAGCGCGATTTGCAGCACATCGGTGTAGGCCATGGCCAACAATCCGCCGAAAGAGGTGTAGATCAGGGCGATCAGCGCCGAGAGCACGATCGCCGTGGTGCTGTCGAGCTGCAGTACGGTCTCGAAAGTCGAACCCAAAGCAACGAGAATGGCCGAGGTCCAAAAAACCTCTCCCGCCAGTGCGGGCAGGTACAGCACGGCCCCCATCCGCTCGCCGAAACGCTTGGCCAAAGGGTCCAGCATCGTGGTGTAGCGGCTGCGGTACATCGGCCGGGCAAAAAACAGCCCGCCGATCAACAAACTGATGGCATAGCACCACGGCGCCTGCACCCACATCACGCCGCTGCTGCTGACATACTCGGCCGTGCCGTTGATATATCCGCCGTCGATCCAAGTGGCGCTCATCGTGAAAACCCCCACCCACAACGGAATGCCGCGGCCGGCCAGCATTACCTCGTCCGAACTGCCGAAACCGCGCCGGTCGGCGGCCCAGAAGCCGATCCCGAAGATCAGACCGTAAAAAAACATGATGGCCAAAAAGCCGCCCCAAAAAACAGGGACGCCCGTGAAGTGCAGATAAAGAGCCAAAAGACCCAAGGCCGACCACAACAAAATCGGCGGCCAATAGAAGGGAATTTTCAAACAAAAGGCGGTTTTAAGGGCAAAACAACTCCGGAAACTTATTTTTGCCCGACAAAATAGTCATTTCACCGCAACCCGACCAAACCATGGACAAAAAGACTTCCGGACTCCTGTGGGTAACCCTCGCCTATGTGGTGGCATTCGGCGTGGCGTGGGTGGCCGCCCGTTTCACGCAGGACGAAACGCTCTGGACCCGCATCACCGTGGCAGATGTGGCCGCCACCCTCGCGATATTCGCCTTCAGTTATTCGTTCAACAACACCAGCATGTACGACGCCTATTGGAGCGTCGCACCGATGGTGATCTCCGGCTGGCTGTTCGTACAATCGCCCTGGGGCACCGGCGATGGGCGCAACTTGCTGGTTTTTGCGCTGGTAATGTTGTACGGCTTCCGACTGACGATCAATTGGATCCGCGGCTGGCCGGGCCTGCACCACCAAGACTGGCGATACGAGGACTTTCGCCGCAACACGGGCAAGTGGTACTGGCTGGTCAGTTTCTGGGGGCTGCACTTTTTCCCGACAGTTATGGTGTGGCTGGGCTGCGTGCCGCTGCTGTTCGCCCAGGTCGACCAAGACACCCCCTTCCACTGGCTCGACGTGGTGGCCGCGGCCGTGACCTTCTTGGCCGTGGCGATCGAGCTGGTCGCTGACGAACAAATGCGCGCCTTCCGACAAGATCCGGCCAACAAAGGCAAAACCATGACTTCCGGACTTTGGGCCTACTCCCGCCACCCCAACTATGTGGGAGAAACCCTGTTTTGGGTCGGATTGTCCCTGTTCGGCGTCGCCGCAAGCCCCGCCAATTGGTACTGGTGCCTGCTCGGCAGCGCGGCCATGTTCCTGATGTTCCAATTCGCCAGCATCCCGATGATGGAAAAGCGTTCCATGGCCAACCGCCCCGGCTATGCGGAAGCGACCAAGGGGATTCGGGTGTATTTTTTCTGAAGTGAAAGGAGAGAAACAAAACATCTTTTCCACAGGAGCGAGTCTTGCCATTGATTTTTCAAGAGGGATATAGGATAAGTATTTTAATTCGTCCCTCGATTGCTATGTCAGCTCACCAGAAATCATCTTGGGGCGATGAGTTGTTTTTTTGCGAAAAAATTAAATTTTGGGCTTTTTTTAAAAATAAATTTGGCGCTGGGGCTTGCTTGACTTACCTTGTCGAGACAGGAGAAATGCAGAATTTGTTAAAAAATCCCCTTTTTTCTAAAAGGCTCAATTATTTCCATAAATAGCAAACTTCATTGTATCTGTATTAGGGGGAAGCCAAACCCAGCCGTATATAACCCTTGACAGCCTTCGGTATTTTTTCTTTTCGATTCCTTTTGACATAAAAAGTCCTCTGAAAAATTGCCCTGCCGAATCCTCGACGTCAGTCTTTGGCACAATTGTGCACGGTATTACGGGCTTGCAAATCTAGGGTTCCGATACCCATTCCAACATCGGGGCGTTTTCCGAAAAGCCTAACAGAGTAGGAGCATTCTATACCCTTTACCCTAAATTTTTATGAGAAAAAATTTATTGGCGGCATTGTTTCTGATGCTGGGAGCCCTGTCCCTTTGGGCGCAGTCTTCCCACGGGTCTCCCTCCACGGGACGGGAAGGCTGGTACGAGAACAAGGGCCAGATCAAGCAAACGGACGGCCGTGCCGCCCCGTATGTGAGCCACTCCCTGGAGCGAGGCAACACCAAGATCTTCCTGCTCAAGCCCGCGGGCATTGCCTATCAGTTTGAGCGCGCCCACTACCCGGAAGGCTACAAGGCGCTCATGGCCGAAAAGCACCTCGATCCCGAGCAGATGAAGCAGCGGGACGAACTGTCCAAGCTGGTGCGGCTCGAGACCTACCGGATGGACATGTACCTCGAGGGCGCGAACCCATCGCCCCAGATCGAGGCCACGGGCAAAAGCGCGGATTATGTGCAGTACTACAACCACAATGTGCTGGACGTGCACCACTACGAAAAGGTGGTGTACCGCGATGTCTATCCCCACATCGACTGGGTGATCTACACCACCGAGGAAGGCATGAAGTACGATTTTGTAGTGCGCCCCGGCGGCAACCCTGGCGACATCCGCATCCGCTTCAAGGACCAAGAGGAACTTTCCGTGAACGCAGCGGGCGAGCTGGTGCACGGCAACCGAATGGGCAAATTCACCGAGCAGCGCCCCGTGAGCTTCCAGGGCAACAAACAGATCGCCTCCTCCTTTGTGCTGGAAGGAAATGTACTGCGTTTCCAAGTGGGCAGCTACGACCGCTCGGCCACGCTGGTGATAGACCCCGATAGAGCGTGGGGTACCTACTATGGCGGAGCATCAGGCGATTATGGCCTTTCCTGCGCGACGGACGCTTCGGGGAATGTTTATTTGGCAGGTTATACCATTTCCTCCACCGGCATCGCCTCGGGCGGCCACCAGAATACCTTCGGTGGTGGTTCCTACGATGCCTTTTTGGTAAAATTCAATGCTGCCGGGGTACGCCAATGGGGTACCTACTATGGTGGAACAATGAACGATTATAGCTATTCCTGCGCGGTAGACGCTTCGGGCAATGTTTATTTGGCGGGTAATACCTACTC
>JBEIJQ010000165.1:0-6538 GCA_040380145.1 Lewinellaceae bacterium
GAGGGCGATCATCGCGCCGGTCTCGTTGTTGGCGTGCATCAGCGAAACAAGGGTGTTCAGTCCGCTGCCGGCGTTGAGCAGTTCCTCCCCGTGGTCGAGATCGGGCCGGCCGGTGGGGGAGAGGCGGACCCAGTCCACCCGTACCCCGTCGTGGTCGCGTACATGTTCGACAGAGTGGAGCACGCAGGGTGCTCGGCCGGCGAACTGATCACGCGTTGCACGCCGAGATCGCGCACGGCACATTTGATGGCGGTGTTGTTGGACTCCGTGCCGCCCGAGGTGAAGAAAATTTCTCCTACGGAGGCGTTGAGCAGCCCGGCGATCGCTTTGCGGGCGTTTTCCACGGCCATGCGGGCCGTGCGCCCTTCTGCATACACCGAGGAGGGGTTGCCGAAATGGGTCTTCAGATAGGGGACCATCGCTTCGAAAGCTTCGTCGCAGAGGGGAGTGGTGGCGGCGTTGTCGAAATAAATGCGCATACGCTAAAGGCAAAGTTGGTTGGAATTGAAACCCAGAGAGCGGGCAGGCAAATTTTGTTTTGCGCCGCAAAGGTAGCCAAATAATCTTCGCTTTGAATTTTCTTTTTGTACCGAATGTCGCACGGCCAACGCCCGAGCGCTTACCGGCGGCGGGTGCGCAGGCGCAGTGAATTGCCGATGATCACGATGTCGGAAAAGGCCATGAAAACGGCGCCCCAGGCCGGGTTGAGGAAACCCAGCGCGGCCACGGGAATGGCGACCGCATTGTATGCGAGCGCCCAGAGCAGGTTTTCGCGGATCGTGCGCAGGGTCAGACGGCCGATGCGGATCGCTTCGGGCAACCGGGCGAGGTTGCTGCCCGGCAGGATCACCTGGGCGGATTTGACCGCGGCCGCGGAGGCTTCGCCGAGCGAAATGCCCACGGTGGCCTGCGCCAGCGCCGGTGCGTCGTTGATCCCGTCGCCTACCATGGCGGTGGGCGCCACGGCAGACCATTCCGCCAGTTTGCGGAGTTTTTCGTCGGGCAACTGTTCGGCCCAAACCGAACGGATGCCGAGGTGCTCGGCCACGGGTCTGGTGTTCGACCAACGGTCGCCGCTCAGGATCGAGAGCGAAAGGCCCAATCGCGCCAGTTCGGCCATGGTGGTTTCCGCTTCGGGCTTGAGGGCGTCCCGTAGGCGGGCCGCGGCCAACAGCCGGCGCTCGCCTACGGGGGATTTTTCGACCAGATACACATTGTACGAATCGTCCTGGGTCAGCCCCTCGGCCAAGCGGAACGAACCGGCCCGGTATTCGGTGCCGTCGGGCACGACCAAACGGGTGCCGATGCCTTTTTCTTCGGAAAAAATTCCTTTAGAAAAAATGTCTGGCTCGGCGTACGCTCGTTCGAGGTGCCGGGCCAACACCTGGGCGATCGGATGCGATGAGCGGCGTTCCAAGGCCAGCAGCATTCCGAGGGCAAAGGGGCGCGGTTTCGGGCCGAAACAGTCAACGGTCTGCACGTCGAAG
Source organism: Lewinellaceae bacterium (assembly GCA_040380145.1). Classification (GTDB taxonomy): domain Bacteria; phylum Bacteroidota; class Bacteroidia; order Chitinophagales; family Saprospiraceae; genus JBEIJQ01. The sequence goes on from JBEIJQ010000165.1 coordinate 1,488, forward strand.
CGGCCGTCCGTGAGGGTTCCCGTCTTGTCGAACACCACGTGGCGTACTTCTGCGAGCGCTTCGAGGGTTTTGGCGCCCTTCACCAAAATACCGTTGCGGGCCAGCCGCCCCACGCCCACGATCACGGCGGTCGGGGTGGCCAGTCCCATTGCACAGGGGCAGGAGATGACCAGCACGGCGATGGCGCGCAGGGCGCTCTCGCCGACGGGCACTCCGAGGGCCCAGTTGGCCAAAAAGGCCAATACGGCGATGGCTGCCACGGCGGGTACGAACACCGCGGCCACCCGATCGGCGTAGCGCTGCAGCTCCGGTTTTTCGCGCCGCGCCTTTTTCACCAGTTCGATCACCCTGCCCAGCGATGATTGCGTGCCGACAGCGGTGACCTGAATGCGCCCGGCGCCTTTGACGACGAGGCTGCCGCTCAGGATCCGGTCGCCGGGGCTTTTGGCCACCGGCAGACTTTCGCCCGTGAGCGCCGATTCGTCGGCCAGCAGCGTGCCCTCCAACAGAGTGCCGTCTGCCAGGGCCTTGTCGCCCTCGTTGAGCAGCAGCACATCGCCTTTGCGGATGTCGCCGTACGCGACGGGCACCACGGTTTCCCGTCCTTCCGCCGTGATTGCTTTTTGGGCCGTTTCGCGTTGGATGGACGATATTTCTTCGATGGCCAGGGTCGTTCTCCGGACCGCTTTTTTTTCCAACAAATTCCCGAGCAAAACGAGGGTGATGATCTGGGCGGTGGTCTCGAAAAAAAAGAAATCGGGCCGGTCGAGCCACAGGCCGAAGAGGCTGTACAGCAGTGCGGCAAAGGCGCCGAGGGAGATCAGGACATCCATATTGGGCAGTCCGCCGCGCAGGGAACCCACGGCGCTACGAAGAAAATGGAGACCGCCCACAGCCAGCACGGGCAAGGTGAGGGCGAGTTGGATCCATCCGTTGTGCATCCATTCGAGGTGCAGGCCGAGCGGCATGGCCAAGTGGGGCAGCATCAGTGGCAGGGTGAAGGCGGCGCACCACCAAAACTTGCGCTGGGTGGTCCAAAACGGCGCATCGACCTTTTCGCCCACCACCCGGTAGCCCAATTGCGAGATGCCCGATCGCACTTCGTCGAGCGGGACTTCCCCGTCGGCGTAGCGCACCGTTTCGGACGCGAAGTCCACATAGACATCGTCCAGCCCCTTTTTTTCCAAAAAGCGTTGGATGGACATGGCGCAGTTGGTGCAGTCCATGCCCTCGACCCGCAATTCTATGTGTTTTTTTTCTTCCATATTATTCCGAAAAAACAAACCGTTCCCCGTAAAGTTCGGCGAGTTCGGCGCACCGGTCGCGGAAGGCCGATTCGCCGTAAGACCGCACAAAACGCACGGTTCCGCCCGTGTGCGGCGCAAAGCCCCAGCCGAAGATGCTGCCGATGTTGGCCGCCGCCTCGTCGGCGATCACGCCCTCTCGGAAACAACGGCGCGTTTCGAGCACCTGTACGAACAAGAGCCGGTCCACGAGGTCGCGCAGGGGCAGCGGCGCGCCGGTGGGGAAGTGTTGCGCAAGGTCGGACCAAAGACTTTTTTTGCCTCCTTCCGGATAACTGTAAAAGCCGCCGCCTTTCGATTTTCCGGGCCGATGGAGTTCGCCGACCATTTTCTCGAGCACGGCGAGAGCAGGGTGGGGGAGATAGGCTGGGCCGAGGTCGTGCGCCGTTTGTTTTTCCACATCCAGCAGGAGCGTCAGCGACACCTCGTCGGTCAGCGCGAGCGGCGGTGTGGGCATTCCGGAGGCCAGCCCGGCGTTTTCGATCAGGGCCGCCGGTTGTCCTTCTGCCATCAGGGCGATGCCTTCCATCACATATTTGCCGAAAACCCGCGAAGTGTAAAACCCGCGGCCGTCGTTGACCACGATGGGCGTTTTGCCGATCTGGCGCACGAAATCCAGTGCTTTGGCGAGGGTTTCGGGAGCAGTTATTTGTCCGCGGATGATTTCCACGAGCCGCATTTTTTCCACTGGGGAAAAAAAGTGGATCCCGACGAAATTTTCCGGGCGGCGGCTCGCTTCGGCCAGGCCGGTGATGGGAAGAGTGGAAGTGTTGCTGGAAAAAACGGCGTTTTCGGGCAGGTACTTCTCCGTTTCGCGCACCACTTCGTTTTTGAGCGAGCGGTTTTCGTACACCGCCTCCACCACCAGATCGCACCCGGCGAGGTCTGCGGCGGTGTCGGTCGGTCGGATGCGGGCCAAGACCGACTGGGCATGCGACTCGTCGGATTCCTTTTTTTCGATCTTTTTGGAAAGCCAACGGGCGGTCCGTTCCTTGCCTTTTTCGGCCTGATCCATCGTCCTGTCTTGGAGCGTCACGGGGATTCCCGCTTCTGCGGCTGCGCAAGCGATGCCCGCGCCCATCATCCCGGCCCCGATGATGCCGAGCCGGCGGGTCGGCGACGAGGGAACTTCGGATGGCCTTTGCGCGCCCGATTCGAGGGCGTTCAGGTCGTTCCAAAAGGCTTCGGACAGGTTGCGGCCCGTTCGTCCGAGGGCGAGCGATACGGCGTAACGGCCCGCGATGCGCAGGGCTGTGTCGAAATCCACCGTTGAGCTCTCCGCGAGGGTATTGAGCAGGGCCTGTGGGGCGGGGTACAGTCCGCGGGTTTTTTGGGCGAGTGCCGCGTTGGCGCCGGCGACCCACTGGGCCGTGCGCGGGTTTTCGAGGCCGCCGCCGGGAATGCGCCCGCCGGTGTCGCAGGGTTTGTCCGCCGCGGTGGTTTCGAGCAGCCATTGCTCTGCGCGCTCGAGCATTTTTTCCCCATCGGGGCACAATTCGTGCAAAAGGCCCGTCGCGAGCGCTTCATTGGCCGTGAGCAGTCGGCCTTCCGCGAGCAGGGGAAAGGATTTTTCCAATCCCAGCATCCACAGCAAGCGGACGGACCCCCCGCCGATCGGTGCTTGCCCGAGGGTCGTCTCCGGAAAGCCGAAGCGCGGCCCCGGGCGGTCGAGCGCGAAAATCCGGTGCGCGGCGAGGGCCGCTTCGAGGCCGCCGCCCCAGCCGTCGCCGCTCAGGGCGGCCGCGATGGGCAGGTTGGATTTTTCCAGTTGTCGGAAACTGCTGTTCAGTTTTTTTATTTGTAAAAAAAAGGGATCGGCATCGGTCGGCAGAGCAGCCGATCGGTCCTCGAAAGGTCTGTTTTCGGCGTTTTTTCCCAAATGCAAAAGGATTCCCTTGACTGTTCCCGACCGTTGATCGGCGGATAAACGGGCCAACGCGATCTGAAACTCGGCGAGGAATTTTTCACCTGAAAAATGAAGGGGGCCATTCGGCCATTCGATCGTGATCAGGGCGATCGATCGGGGCGATATTTCGTATTTTATCATAGCCCAAAAGTAGGGTGTTTGGAGGAAAAAGGAAAAGCGATATTCTCGGGAGGGCATTCCTCAATGTGCAAACTCCAGACATTTCGCATTCTTTTTCCAGTGCAATCCGGGCGATAGAAGAGCGAAAAAATCTTGAAAATCTCTCGATTCCCGTCAATCCCGATTCCGACAAAAAAACCGCCCCGGCATGACACCGGGGCGGTTTTTACTTCGTTGGATATCGGATCAATACGACATCAAGGCCGCGCCACCACGATCTGTTTCGTGATCACCGTTTCTGCGTCCATGATGCGTAGGAGGTACATACCCGTGGCCATCGTACCAAGGTCGAATGGCGCCTGATTGGTACCGTTGAGCTGTTTGGAGGCCACCAAACGTCCCTGCACGTCAAACACCTGCACAAAGCCCGTCACCTCGCGATCGAACGAGAGCGTGAAGGCGCCCGTGGTCGGGTTCGGGTACACCGTGGCGATCGGGGCCGTGACCACCGTCGTTTGCGGCTGGCGGGCCTGCGGACGGGTAGCGGCCGTTTCGTAGGCGCCCATGTCGAAGCCAGCACCTTGCGGACGGGCGTTGCCGTCAAAGTCAACGGACAAGGCGGCGGGTGCGCCCGCGTCGATGCAGGGCGAACCGGCCTGGAGTTGGAGATCGCCGAGGGCGAGGTTCACGAATTGGGGGTCGCCGGAGATGTTGCCGCCGAGGTCGGTGAAGGTGCCCGCGCCTTTTTCATTGTCGGCAAAAGCTGGGTTGCGCAGCGAAGAAGATGCCACGAAAACAGTAGTGGTGGCACTCAATCCGTGGAAGGATCGGCTGCTGGTGTCCACGGTGGTGTTGTTCCAAAAGATGGAGTTCATGACATTGGCGGTGGAGGCTGCCGGGGCTGCGGTGGCCGTACCGAGATAAGCTCCGCCGACCTGGGAAACATTGTTGGCGAATGTCGAATGGGCAATGTCCATTATCAAGGGCGGATATGCAGCAAGATAGTTACACATAGCGAATCCATTCCAGAAATCGGCCGCAAAGATAGCTGCACTTACATCAATACTTGTTTTTTTGTCATTTTTTTAAAGATTTTACAATTTTATAACTTCCTAAAAAGTCACCAATTACAGGTACGTAAAGCCAAAAACCGCCCCGTCGGCGCACTAAATTTTGTTATTATTCCGCTTGGCAGCGAAAACATGCGTACGGAAAGCCCTCCAGACGGACAATCATTTTTTTCAAGCCGATTTTGGCTAAATGATTTGATGTCACAAATGGTCGATTTAGGGAAGGGATTTTTGGGCTGAAGAGGGAGGTGGTCTGAACGATGATTTTGGTTATTCATTTGATTTTAGGATTTTATCTCAAAAAGGGTCATGAGCGCTCGTGGGGCGCCTCTTTTGTCTGAATCAGGATTTTCAGGATTAAAGGATTTTCAGGATTTTTTCCACCTCTTGCAGGGGAAGATTTTCTTCTTGTACTGATGTTTACTCCCAAATGGTCATGAGCCCTCGTGGGGCGTATTTTTTGTCTGAACTATGATTTTGGTGATTCATTTGATTTTTATGATTTTTTGGGCCTGAAGAAAGGGAAGTGGCGGTGGGGGATTTTTTTCGGCCCTTGTGCGGGGGGGGGATTTGGGGTAAAAAAAGGGGCGGGAAAATCCTGCCAATCCTAAAATCCTGTAAATCCTGATTCAGACAAAAGAAAAAACCAAC
>JBEIJQ010000166.1:0-6474 GCA_040380145.1 Lewinellaceae bacterium
ATCCAGCTTTTCAGAAACCATACCTGCAAGAAAATACCTTGGAAGATAGGCATTCACCGCTCATCCGGATCGTACGAATAATACTCGATCAGCCCCCTCAAGCGCTCGACCAGCCGGTGAACGGTAGTACTGGGATTGGCTGCAAGGGGCGGCGTGCCGCGATGGAATCGATGCAAGGCGCGGGCACGTTCTATGGCCAGAGATTCATTGCCACACTGCACCACTTGGTCGATGACCAACGTTTCTCCGTGGACATACACAAAACCGGACGCAGGATCTATCTGTTGCAGGGCACTTTCCAAACGGCCATATACCTCTGCCCGAGGGATTACGGCATCGGAGCCAACCGATTGAAAATGCAGCAACAGCCACAGTTCGAAAACCTAGTTGCTGTACGCCACCTTGATGCCCGTTTCTTCTGCCAGTCGGAATGCTTTATCGAAGCGATGGGTATTCCCGGGGCTTTGATCGGCATCGTCCTTGTCGAAAACGGCCCATACCTCATCGACATTTTTCCGGGCCTCTTCGATCAACAGCCTCCTCTCTTCGATGGCCTGCTCGACCACGCCCAGCGAACTCCTGCCGGTGCCCACGGTGCGTAGAAAAATGGTCTCTGGGGGAATGTGCCGCTCAAAAGTCCGGAAGTAATACGGCTCCGTTTTTCCGTCCTCGCAGACGACCAGAAACAAATGGGGGTACTTCCGCAAACGAAGGGGACGCTCATCCCGCCGAACAGCGGCCGACCGGCTTACTTTTCCTCTTTTGGCCATTGGAAATTACGAATGAAATTATGAAAATTGCCCAAAGCAGGTATGGCCCCGTATCTTCCTTCAAAATACCGTTTTTCCTTGTCGGTGTCGGGCCGCTCTTTTTCGGAAGTGAACTCCCCGTTGCTTTCTCCGAAATATACGAAGTCAGAAAGGGCGTACAATTCGGTGCTCTCCCATTTGTTTTTTTCGGCAAAACAGATCTGGTCTCGGCGCAATTTGGCGTAACTTAGCAAGTTGGTGTCGTGGGTAGCAAAAATCAGCTGCGCGTGATGGGGATTGCTGGTATTGTCCAAAAAAGCATCGATAGTGCTCAAGGTCAACAAAGGATGCATCGAGGCCTCGAATTCATCGATGATGAATACGCCTCCATTGGCCAAAGCCCAGAGAACGGGACCGCTCAACTGAAATGCTTTTTTGGCCCCTGAGGATTCCCTTTCTTTCCAAGGCCAGATTTGCGTGTCGGCGGTAGGCTGCCCCGATGCGTCGTACCGTCTGTGGCGGGCTAGTACCGAATAGCCATGCTTACCTCGAAGTCTGTTTGACAAACGGTCCCTCGTTTCGGTAGGCATATCCTCGGGCAGGTCCGATTCGTCGAATTCTTTTGTATCAATGTCCAACCCGACGATGTTGAGATTTAAGGAGGTCAAGAATCCTTGGATTTTTTCCCGGTATTCATTTTTTTCCCATAGTCTCACGGTCTGAATCTCTTGGGTTTCAGTGTTCAGCCCGTCCACCATCCGAAAGTGCCAAAACCATTGCAGGATGCGCTTGGCCTCTTCGATGTTCAGCATATCGCAGACCGACAGGAAGAGTGCATTGTCGCGGGTCGCCTCGATGGCCGCATCCAGTATTTTGGCCGGGACTCGAAACCCGGAACTGACATCAATGGTATCATCCTCCCGTTCGAACAAGACCACTTCGCGCCCTAGTGATTTTCGATACAGCCATTCGCGCCGGACTTTTTCCGCATCGAAAGCCAAACCGTACCGGTAGCGATCTTCTCCTCCGAGGACAAAGGTAATTTCGAGCTGCGTAGGCTTGTTTTCCCACCCTTCTCGAAGCAGAAACGGATCATGGGGCAGACGAGCCGTAGAGGCCGAACGGGCCGAAGTGTGCACGAGCAAGTCCAACAGGCTCATTGCGCGGAGCACGTTCGATTTCCCGCCGCCGTTGGGGCCGTACAGGGCCACTGCGTTGAGGGCTTTGTAGCGCCCGTTTTCAAAAATGTTCTGGGGATGGTCCTTTTGTTTCGGGGCCGGCACCAGACTCAGCGTTTGTTCGTCGCCGATCGAACGATAGTTGGCGACTTTGAATTCGAGCAACATGACTTATTTTGTATTTTTCCTACAAAATTAAGCTGGTTCAGCGAAAAAACAAGCGTCGTATTTCTTTTTTGCGCGCTGGCCTCCCCCCTACCCCACCGCTTCCGCCACGGCGCGAATCCAGCGGGGATCGTCGTTGAGGCTTTCCACCAGCTGCACGTGCTCGCCGCCGAGGTGTTCCCATTCCTCTTGGTACTCGTCGCTGATCTCCACGATGGTCTCGAGACAATCGGCCACAAAAGCGGGCGAAAAGACCAGCAGCCGCTTGTCGCCAAGCCGCGCGCGCTCTTTGAGTACTTCCGAGGTGTAGGGCTGGACCCAGGGGTCGTTGCCGAGCCGCGATTGGAAACAGATCGTGTAGCGCTCGCGCGACAAACCCAGCCGCTCGGCAATCGCAAAGGCCGTGGCATGGCACTGCGCCGAGTAGCAAAATTGGTTTTTCGGCCCGATGGTCTGGCAGCAATCGGGCGTGCGCAGACAATGTCCGCAGCGGTCGGCCTTGCGCAACTGGCGCTGGGGCAGCCCGTGGAAACTGAACAACACATGGTCGTACGAATCGGGCCCATGCTTAGTGCCGTTGTCGGCGAAAATATCGATCATCGCCGGCAAGGTCGGATACGAATTGACGAGGCGCACCTCGGGAATGGCCTGTTCGCGGGCGAGCAGCCGCATCACCTCCTCGTGCACGGATCCCGTAGTGGCCGAGGCGTACTGCGGAAAAAGTGGAAACACCAAAATAGAGGACACGTTCGCGTCCAACAGTTCTTGGAGCGCCGATTCCATGGAAGGATTTTGGTAGCGCATGCCGAGGGCAACTTTGTAACCGTCGCCCAGCAGGGCCTGTACGCCGTCGCGCAGCACAAAACCATACGCCTTGATCGGCGAACCCTCCGGAGTCCACAGCAGACGATAGGCCGCAGCGGACTTGCCCGAACGGAACGGCGCGATGATGCCCCGCACCAGCAGGTTGCGGGCGATCGGGTTGATGTCGATCACGCGCGGATCCAGCAGAAACTGCTTCAGATAGCGGTACACCGCGCCGCGGGTGGGCGCATCTGGCGTGCCAAGGTTGACGAGCAAAATTCCTTTCATCGTGCTTATAATCTCGGTGAACAAAAGGCGGTGGCGATCAATGATGGTCTTTTTTGGAAAAAAAGGGGTAAAGAAGCCCCGCCAAACAAAAAGAGCTTGGGCGTTCGGCCAAACACCCAAGCCCTTGCCACTATGTGGCCAACACTAAATAAAACGGCACCCCAAAAGGTTCACCGTCCCGTCGGACTTTACTTGTCCAACTTGAGTTTTTTGCGCAGCTCCTTGGGCAACGCGTCCTTGTGCACCATGATGCAGGTGGTCTTCAGGAGCACATAGGATTCGGAGGCAAAAAAGTAGCCGTCGCACTCGTTGCTCTTGGCTCCCCAAGAATTTTTGACGATGTAAAAAGGCTGCCCCAGCTGGTCTTTGCACAGTCCGGTGATGTGCATGCCGTGGTCGTCGGTCGTTTCCCAGTTGTCGAAAGCGGCTTGGTGGGCTTCCTGGGTGATGGCCAGCTGCTTGTGGGGCGTGTTCAGCAGGGAATCGATCTTGGCCTTGCCGAGATCTTTCCAAGCGGTTTCGGCGGGCACCACGGCCACGCCGTTGCCGAAGGAGAAACCTTTGTCCGATACGTCGGCTGCCCATGCCACGGTGAAGCCCTTTTCGAGCGCGTGGCGGATCGCATCGGCGAATTCGTTGATGGGCAGGTTGTACACGCGGTCCAAGGTCCAGTTGTCGGGGATCTCCAGCACGAAAGACTCGTAAAAGGGATGATGCTTATAAGAGCCGATCTCCACGTAATCGTCCATGTCGAGGCCGAGGGATTTGGCGTAGCTCTGTGGCGTGTGGTTCTTGCCGTCAAAGGTGAAGTTTTGGGGCAGTTCGCCGAGGTACGCGTCGAGGATGCCGTTGAATCCAGCCTTCCAGGCCGGGGTGAGGCGGCCATTGGGGTTTTTGGCGATGGCTTTCACATAGCCGGAAAGCGCCTCGTCCATTTCGTTGTGCACGATCTTTTCCTCGCCGTATTGAAGACCGCGATAAACTTCCTCGGGCACGATGCCGTGGTTTTTGATCACATGCTTGGCGTCGTGGAACGCACCGCCGGGTCCGAAATTGTTCAACCCGTGCATCCGCACGTGCATATCGGCCTTACCGCGGTAGGCGTTGTTGACCACGAACATTTCCGACAGGTTGACCTTCGGTTTGCCGAGCCGCTCGAGCTCGGTCTCGAAAAACGACAGCGAGGAAAAGCTCCAACAAGTGCCGGAACGGTTTTGATCCTGCACGGGCAGCGCATCCATCCGTTTGACCACCGAAAACTGCCATTTGCCGTTGGCTTTGTTGGCCAGGGTTGTTTGCGCTCGAACGGCCACGGTGTTCAGCAGAAAGAGGGAAATCAGCAGAAAGAATGTTTTTTTCATCAGATTTTTTTGATAAAAAAATTATAAAAATCAATTAGATATAAAAAAACGCGTCAATTCGGCCGAAAGTTGGCCAACGAGACCATCATCGCCGGGCAGCGGCCCTGAAACGGTAAAGCCTCTCTCAAATGCGTTCCAAATGTATGGAAAATCCTCGGCGATGTCAGCAACGAGGCTTTTCAAGGAGCCGATTTTTGATTCTTGATTTCAAAGGGCAAAAACAAAAGGGCCATCCACGCACCTTGGCGGGATGGCCCTTTGTTTTCAGACCGGGGTTTTCAGTGGCCCCGGATCATCGGTCAGGGTTTCTGCACGACGACCTGCTTGGTGATCACCTCGTTGCCCACAACGATGCGGACGAGATAGAGACCGGAGGTTTCGCGAGAAAGGTCGAACTGGGCCTGGTTGGCACCGTTCAGTTGCGCAGAGGACACCAAGCGGCCCTGTACATCGAACACTTGGGCGAAACCGGTCACCTCGCGATCGAGCGTCAGCGTGAAGCTGCCGCTGGTCGGGTTGGGGAACAGTTGAGCGGCCAAAGCGTCTTGTGCGGAAGGCTCGATGGTTTGCGGTTGGCGAGACATCGGACGAACGACACCGGACTCGAAAGCTCCCATGTCGAAGCCGGCTCCCTGCGGACGGGCGTTGCCGTCGAAGTCAACCGTCAACGCAACTGCCGTACCGGCATCCACGCACGGAGAACTCGGATCCAGGTGCAGGTCACCCAAGGCGAGGTTCACGAACAGCGGGTCGCCGCCGATGAATCCGCCGAGGTTGTTGAAGGCACCGGTACCCGCTTCGTTGTTCGCGAAGGTCACGTTCTGCAGCGAGCTGTTGCGGACGTTCACAGTGGCACCCGTTCCAACGTTGTTGAACAAGGCGCTGGTGGGGCTGGTATGGGTGTTGTTCCAAAGCACGCAGTTGGTGAAGTTGGCCACTGCAGCGGCCGGAGCGGTCGCAGAGTTGTTGAGGCCGCCGCCACTGGCCGAGGCGTTGGAAGCAAAAGTACAGTTGGTCAGGTTGAGCGTGCTGGGTGCACCGAGCAGACCTTCGTTGAATATTGCACCGCCCAGGGTGGTGCTGGTATTCGCGAAGAAGATGCTGTTCTCGACGTTGGTCGTGGAAGCCGTGGCCGGGTTGGTGGCCGTGCGCGAGCTGGAGCTGGCGTACAGGGCACCACCGTTCGGAGAGTTGTTTTCACCGAACGAGCTGCGGCGGATGTTCATCACCGAGACACCGTTGGCAGAGCTCGAGTTGGAAACCGCACCGCCGTAGACGCCAGAACTGTTGGCCGTGAACACACAGCCTTCCAAAGTCATGGTACCTGCGCCACCGGTGGTTTCGCTTTGGTTGCGCACCGCGCCACCGGAGTTGGAGGCAGCATTGTCAACAAAGGTTGCACCGGTTACGGTGACCGTGCTGGAAGCACCTTGGGCCCAGTTGTGGATTGCTGCACCATTGCGGCCGGAGTTGCCCTCAAATTGGCCTCCGTTGATCGTCATGTTGATGATCGCTGCCGTTTTGGGGTTGTTCCAAATGGCGCCACCGTCTTCTTCACTGGTGTTGTTCAGGAAGGTACAGTTGTTCAGCGTCATGTTGATGCGACTGCCTGCACCGGAAGGAGCAAGGCCGATAGCACCGCCTTTGGCGAAGGCAGTAGTTGCGATGAAAGCCGAGTTGTTCGTGAACGAACAGTTGGTCATCGTCACGTTCACAATCGAACCGGTCAGAGCTGCCAAGTAAGCGCCACCACCAATGGAGGTCGCCGTACTGTTGCTGATGACACAGTTGGTGAAGCTTGCATTGACCGTACCGCCCGATGCACCTGTGATGCCCAAAGAGCCGCCGGTCAGACCGACGTTGTTTTGGAAGATACAGTTGCGCACCACGGGACCACAGACATTGCCTGCGCCAGTGGCGGTCAGGAAC
>JBEIJQ010000167.1:0-6341 GCA_040380145.1 Lewinellaceae bacterium
CCGGTACCAAGTTGAGCCGGAACTCTTTTTTGTCCACCAATGCCATTTGCAGCACCTTTTCCACTTGGCTGTTCATGCGGCGGTTTTCTTGGCGGATGATGTTGGCAAACCGTCCGATGCGGGCCGGATCCGACACTACGCTCGGGGCGGTGAGCGCATCGGCAGCCAGAGAAATAGTGGCGATGGGGGTTTTGAACTCGTGGGTCATGTTGTTGATGAAATCGTTTTTGATTTCGGACAACTTTTTTTGTCGAAAAATAACCCGGATCGTATAGGCGAAACAAAACAGCACGATGCCCACAAAGGCGAGGGTGCAGAACAGGTGCAACCAAACGGAGTGGAACAGGAAATCCCGTTTGTGCGGAAAGTGCAGCACCAATGTACCGGATTCCATGTCGGTCAGCGGAAAAAGGCGGATATGGTAAGGCGAACGCAGCAGTTCGCGGGCTTCCGGCGAGGCGATCTCGGGCAAATGGCTTCCGGACTGTTCCCGATCGGGTTGGCAGGATACTTCTCGGAGCAGCACAAATCCGTTGCGGAGCTTGGAAAAAATGCCGTATGCATAGTCCAAATGCACATCGCTTTCGATCAATTCTTCCCGCAGGACTCGGTCGAGGTATCTCAAACTGGGTCGATTTTCGACCGGAAGGGCCACCTGCATGGCCAGCCAGGCTTCGACGCTGCTTTGCAACGAGGAAATGCCGCTTTCGGAGAAAAGGCCTGTCCGACACTCCGGATCCGGAGGCCCGGGCCAGTTGCCGGTGAAAGCCAGGGCGGTGACGGAGTCGAAAACATGCCGGACGGGGCCGAAATCAAAGTGTACGGCGGCGGCCTTCACCTCTTCGTGCTCCAATCGTTTGGCCACGCGTCCGAGGGCTCCCAGCACGTTCTTGTTGAACTTCTGTTCGTTGAGCCGAACGGCCTGCCAGATCGAATACGCCTGCAGCAGGACGATGCCCAACAGGGCAAGCGTCATCAAACCGATGATGGCGCGGATAGATCTTTCGTTCATGCCGTTGTGCGTCTTTTCACAAAAATAGCCCGTTCCGGGCAGGTGGGCCCACATCCGGTTTCCCTTAACTTTTTTTTAACCCCCGGGCGCCGCAAAATATGTGCATCCAACGAGGTGGGAAGCCGAATTTTTTTTCAAATTTTCAAAAAGCTGGATTCAACTTGCAAAAGTACTCCCCCCTATCGCGGAAAAAGCGAAGTGCACGACCGTTCGCTCCTTTTTTGCCTCTGAATTTCTTTTTATCAAAATAGGAAAAAAAGAAATTCGTCCTACCTTTGCATTGCTTCGCGCAAAAGGGGTGGTTAGCTCAGCTGGTTTAGAGCACCTGCCTTACAAGCAGGGGGTCATAGGTTCGAATCCTATACTACCCACACACGAAAGGAGCCGCTCATCCGAGCGGCTCCTTTTCTTTTTGCCTCCCAATCAAGTCAAAATTGTCGTTAGACCTTGTTTGTTCTTCGCGGTAAAAGGTCTTTCGATGATTTTCAGCGGTAGCCGAGAGGCGGTTCGCAGGATGTTTTGCCCCTAACCGGGCTTACTTTTTCTTTTCCCAAAAAGAAAAAGTAACCAAAGTAAACCCCGATCAAATCCGGCGCCAGCGCGAGTCTTTTGTTCGAAGGCCGGCAGGGCCATAAGAATTCCTTACAGGCCGCTCTTCGATTTTCGAAGGGCTCGAATGTGCTTTATGTTCTGTTTTTCAGTTTTTTGCAAATAGCAATTTCCAATGACAATTTTGTCCTAAACCCAGAATTCCATAAGGGACAATACCCGACGGCGGCCAATAGATATTCGCCCGACGGCAAGTTGGGACAAAAAAGGGCCACCGTTTACACGGTGGCCCTTTTACAAAAGGTCATTGACTTCCCGTTCATCAGGGTTTTTCGAGCAGGAGCTTGAGCGTTTGCACCCGATCGCCGGAAACCACCCGCACGAGATAGGTTCCAGAGGCAGCGTCCATCAATTGCAACGAGGTCCGGTCGGTTCCATCGAGAGATTGGCCCAACACGAGGCGGCCTTGCATGTCGAATATCTGCACGATGCCGGTCCATTCGCGGTCAAAAGCCACCGTGAACGATCCAGTGGTCGGGTTGGGAAAGATGGTTGCGTCAAACATTTCCTCGGTGCTCACGGGACTGATACGGGCCAAGGGGCGCGCGCCGGAGTATTCGTAGGCGCCCATATCGAACCCGTTGCCTTGCGGACGGGTGTTGCCGTCGAGATCCAGGGTCAGGGCGACCGAAGTGCCGGCGTCCACGACCGGAGAATAGGAATAGGTTTGCAAATCCCCAAGGGCCAAATTCAGGAAGTAGGGGTCTCCAATGATATTGCCGCCCTGGTTGTTGAACGCTCCGGTACCGATCTCGTTGTTGGTGAGCGGAGTTTCCTGCATGGAACTGTTTCGGGCATTGACGATCGCTCCGTTTCCGACATTGTGGATCAAACGGCTGGTCGGCCCCGTTGTCAAGTTACCCCACCAAACGGTGTTCACCAAGTTCACCAAGCCCACCCCCGGACTCATGCCGGTATTGTATATGCCGGCGCCGCTCGGCGAGCCGTTGCTGGCAAAGGTGCAGTTGGTGATGTTGAGGTTGGTCGGAGAACCGGTGGAACTTTCGTTGTTGATCGCTCCGCCTCTGCCGGGACAACTGTTGTTGAAAAACACACAATTGGAAACATTGGTCGTGGTCAATGTATTGATCAAGGCTTGGGTGCTTTGAGAAACTTGACTGAACAGTACGCCGCCCTTTTGTGAAGCTGTGTTTTCTTCGAATCGGCAACGGGAGATACTGGCTGTTGCCTGTCCGGCCTTCAAGGACAAATTGGAAATGGCCCCGCCCAAAGCGCCGGAATTGTTGTACCTGAACAGGCAGTTGTCGATGTTCATGGAACCATTTCCTCCTTGTGTTTCGCAGTAATTCAACAGAGCCCCTCCTGAAAACGAAACCGCGTTGGCATCCATCGTGGAGTTGTTGATGGTCAGGTTTGCCGAGCCTCCCAGCGCATAGTTGGCTATGCAGGCGCCCGATTGGGCTTGGTTGCCCTCGAAGATACAATTGTTTGCGACGAGATTGGCGACACCGGCCTGCCGGGAATAATTCCAAACGGCTCCGCCCATTTGTTCGGAAGTGTTGTTGATGAAAGAACTGTTTTCCAAAGCCAGATCAACCGTAGCTCCGGAGCCGTAAGCGTAAGTGGCCAATCCGCCGCCGCGGGCAATGAGTTGGCCGGGCGCAAAGGCAGAGTTGTTGATGAAAGAACAATTGCTCACTGTTATCGGACACGCCGCACCCGACTGGGATACTGCGTAGAGCCCCCCTCCGGCGGCGGTGGCTTGGTTGCCCGAGAACTCACAGTTCAAAAATGTCGGATTGGCCGTTGCGAAGTTGCTGGCAGAGATGCCGACGGCAGCCCCGCTCGATCCGATGTTGGACAGGAAGCGGCAGTTCCGGACAATAGGGCCCGAGGTTTGTCCGGCGCCATTGGCAAAAATATAGAAACCGCCGCCGAGGCTAGTGCCCGCGGCTTCCCGAACAGTAAATCCGTCGAAAACGGAAAGGACGGGGTGCGTTCCGACGTTGCTGGCCGACACGATGCGGCTGACCACCCCCGAACCTTCAAGCACGCTGGGATACAGAGCGGGATCGCGGTCGCTCCAGCTCCAGGTCGCACGGGTCAGCCCCGAACGGAAACCTCCGTACATGGGCACCATCGGCCTCAGGTTATAGGTGCTGGTGACCAAGGCTCCGGGCGAATAGGAGCCCTGTGCGACCAAAATAGTGTCACAGCTGGATGCGGATGCGGCAATGGCCGCTTGCAGAGTGGTGAAAGCGTTTTCCCAAGAGAAGCCGTTGCCGTTGCCCGTGGCATTGACGTCCACGAACAGGTACCCGCAGGGCGTGATGGTGAGTATCAAAGAGAATGAACAGGTGCTGATGTTGCCCACGGCATCGGTGGCGGTCAGAGTGACCGTCCGCGTGCCGCTGGTGGTGTACAGCGTGCCAGGGGCAGGGGATTGCACAACCGTGCCCATGGCACAGTTGTCGGTGACCGTGATCTGCGCCACATAATCGGGCAGAGCAAATTCTTGGGGAATGGTCACGCTCTGGTTAGCTGGGCACGCCAGTGCCGGCGGGGTTTGATCTACGACCGTGACCGTGAACGAACAAGTGGCTGTATTGCCGGAAGGATCCAACGCCGAGGCGGTCACCGTGGTGATGCCCACTGGGAAAGTGGCCCCGGAAGCCGGAGAAAAGCTCACCGTGGGCGTAACTCCACAAGCATCGGTGGCCGTGGCCGAAAAAGTCACTACGGCGGAGCAGGCAATGGCAGATGCAGGAACGGTCAAATTAGTGGGGCAGACTATCTGGGGCGGCGTGAGGTCTTGGCGCGCCACAGCGAACGAACAAGTGCTCGAATTGCCGCCGAGATCCGTCACCGTGATGGTCACCGTCGAATTGCCGGCACCAAAAACGATCGTTCCCGGGGAAGGGGTCTGCACAATGGTCAGGTAGCCGGGAACATTGCAATCGTCATCGGCGGTGGCCTCCCCACGATAATCCGGCAAGACGGCCCTACAGTCGCTGCCGAGCAGCAAGGTTTGGTCGCCGGGGCAAGCAACGGTCGGCGGCGTGATATCGGTCACCGCGGCGGTCTGTGCAGAGGCAGTACAGCCATTGGCGTCCGTAACCGTCACGGCATAGCTGCCCGCATTGGCCGGTTGCGCATTGGCAATTACAGGAGATTGGTCGATGGAAACAAATCCGCTCGGGCCGCTCCACGAAAAAGTGAACCCAGGCGTACCCGCATTCGGCGTGGCATCGAGTTGGATGCTGTTGCCCACACAGACAGGATTGTTGTTGGTCATCGTGGGCGTGGGAGCCGGATGGACCGTCATCGAAGCGGTGAAAGGCAGACCCGCACAAAACGAGGGCGACGGTCCGAGCGGGGTGATCGTGAACACAACGGTCTGGGCCACATTAGTGGTGTTCACCGGGATGCCGTTGATGGAAAGCCCCGAGCCGGTTTCGGCCAATCCGGTCACATTGGCGGTGTTGTCGCGCGTCCAAGAGAAAGTGGTCCCGGCCAAATTGTTGAGGATGCCGAGTTGTATTTCGGTCATCAAGTTGCCCGAGC
Organism: Lewinellaceae bacterium; assembly: GCA_040380145.1. Classification (GTDB taxonomy): domain Bacteria; phylum Bacteroidota; class Bacteroidia; order Chitinophagales; family Saprospiraceae; genus JBEIJQ01. The sequence goes on from JBEIJQ010000167.1 coordinate 5,147, forward strand.
AGACTTCCTGTGTATCGGGGCCGGCATAACCGCCTTCGGGATAAGGGTTGCCGTTGACGGTCACTTCAAATGAAGCGGAGGCATCGCAGCCCAGGGCCGCATTTTCCTGTACCCGGACGCGGATCACATTGGGCCCCAAAGTGGCCGGGAAAGAGGGCGGTGTGGTCGTATATCCCGCGAAGGACTGGGCGGCGTTTTCGTAATCGTATTCATACACATTGCCCACTCCGTTGAGCGCGCCGGCCGCGCCGGTAATGGCCACGGTGGCGCCTTCACAGGCGTCCGTGATGGCGGGCAGAATGGCATTCGGCGCTGTGGGGTCGCTGTTGACCGCAAAAGTTTGGAAAACAGGAATGCTCCATCCACAGCAAAGATGCCGCTCGCGGTAGCGCACGGTATAGGTACCGGTGTTGTTGAATGCCGTGGTGGTCGGCGAGGCCGAGGTGGAAACGAACACGGGCTGCCCCACGCAGGAAGTGCCCTCAAAAACATTCCATTCGTATTCGACCGGATTGTCCCAAGCACCCGTGACGCTCAGGCCCACTTGTCCGCCGGCACAGATGGCCGCGGAACTGAGTGCGATGGTGGGCAGGGTACGGGCATCGGGCTTGATCTGCAGGTAGGAAGGGAAAACGGTTCCGTTGACGACAAGGTCGGCATCTTGGCTGCCCTGCGGGGTAAATACCTGTGCCGGACTGCTGGCCGCGTTGAACGATGATGTTTGGGCGTCCAGATCGTTCACGAAAGCAAAGCTCTGGCCGAACTGTGCCAAATCCCAGTTGCCCGCAGCTTTGGTGAGCTCGATCACGGAATTTCGGCAAAGTTTGGCGTTGTTGACGTTAATGGTGGCCGTAGTTCCGGTGGGAATAGAGGTGCCGTTCAAAGCACCCGTGCCAACCACATAGCGCGCAGCGGTTGTTCCCGAGGAGGCTTCTTGGCCACGGCCGCCGCGGGCTCCGTTTCCGCCATTACCGCCGGCACCGCCGCACCGACGGTCGCTGTTGCAGTTGCATTGGCTGCCGCCACCGCCGCCGCCGGCTCCGCCGTCGCCGCCCTGTCCGCCCGAACCGCCCGAACCGGCACTGCCGTTGGCCATCGAGGCGTTCAAGAAGTTTCCGCTCGAAGCGTTTTCGTACACTCCAAAAGAGCCTCCGCCGCCGAAGCCGCCAAAACCGCCCTGTCCGCCGCCGCCGCC
>JBEIJQ010000168.1:0-6143 GCA_040380145.1 Lewinellaceae bacterium
GTTGGAAGGATCGGGGTCCGTCGCCGGTTTCGACCTTCGGAGCCTGAAGCCCGCCGAAGTGCCATTCCTGCGCAGGAAACTCGGCATCGTTTTCCAAGACTTCAATCTGCTCGGCGACCGCACTGCCGGTGAAAACCTCTTGTTCGTGCTCCGCGCCACGGGTTGGGAGGATCGGGAAAAAATGCGTGCCCGGGCCATGGAACTGCTCGACCGCGTGGGGCTGGCCGAGGCCTTCGACCGCTTTCCGCACGAACTGTCCGGCGGTGAGCAGCAGCGGGTCGTGATCGCCCGCGCCCTGCTCAACGAGCCCAAAATCATCCTCGCCGACGAACCCACCGGCCATTTGGATCCCGACACCTCGGACGAGGTGCTGCGCCTGCTGCGCAAACTTTCCGAAGAAGACCATGTGGCCGTGCTGATGGCCACCCACGATTATTTGACGCTGGAAAAATTCCCCGCCCGCATCGTGCGCTGCCAAGACGGAAAAGTCGGCGACGAACAGACTTACGGAATCTGATCCGGCCCGCGAACCATCGCACTGGGGCAACTTTGGCCGTGGCGCTTTACTTTTGGGCCCGGTATGCGTCCTTTATATATCGTTTTGATTTTGCTGCTCTCTTCGGTGCGCTTGTCGGCACAGGCCCCGCCCAACCCCGGCGCTCAAGGGGCCGAGGAAAGGGCGGTGGACATCGTCTATTCCGATTACCTCGAGGTGGACGGCGATGTGAAGCGCCTGACCGGCCTTCAACGGCCCAACCATTTCCGCCAAGACACCGTGGACTTCTTTTGTTGGCGCGGGACTCTTTTGCCCGATAATTTCCTCACCGCCGCCGGCGATGTCCAGATCGTGCAGCCGGACTCCGTGACGGTTTTTTCGGACAGCCTTTTTTACCACGGCAACGAGCGCGAGGCCAGCCTTTTCGGGGAAGTGGTGATCGCCGACCGCGAGGCCACTTTGTTCTCGCCAAGGGTGGACTACGACCTCGACACCGAAATCGCCGTGTATCCGGCCGGCGCCCTGATCGTGAAGGATTCCGCCCAGCTGACCAGCCGAAAAGGGGAATACCATGTCAAAACGGACATGGCGTATTTCCGCGATTCGGTGCGCATCGCGCACCCCGATTTCCAGCTCGCGGCCGACACGCTGGCGTACAACACCGCCACGGAAACCGCTTTTTTCCACGGCCCCACCGATATCCGACAGGACGAAAGGTGGATCTACTGCGAGGGGGGGTATTACCGCACGGCCGACAAGTACGCGGTTTTCGAGAAAAACGCCCGGTTCCAGGATCCCGAAAACGGTCGTTTGGCGTATGGCGACCGCATCGTGTACGACGGCGCCAGCGGGCTGTACCGCTTGGAGGGCAACGCCTATTTCGAAGACACTGCCAAGGCCGTATATGCCGATACGATCCTGTACGACGAAAACCGCAAGCAGTACGATTTCCGCGGTCGCCCCCAATTCGTCGAGCGCGACGGCAGCCAGTCCGTCACGGCGGACTTTTCCACCTACGACGAAACGGGCAACACGATGCGGTTCCGGCAGAATGTGGTGGTGCAGGATTCCACCAAGACGCTCTGGACCGATTCCTTGGACTATCACCGAGACTCACACCTCGGACAGGCACGCGGCCACGTGGTCTGGCGCGATTCGGCCGACAATTCCTCGCTTACCTGCGGTGCATTGGACTACAACGACAGCACCGGCTACCTGCTGGCCTTCCGTCGTCCCGAACTGATATTTCTGATCGACGGCGATACCCTTTGGCTGTGGGCCGATACCCTGCGCTCGGAGCTCGATTCGGTGGGCGGCGAGGCGCGCACGCTGTACGGGCATAGGCACGTACAAGTATATAAAAGCGATCTGCAGGCCACCAGCGATTCGTTGGTCTTTCGATCGGTGGACTCGGTTTTTGTCTTTTACCAAGATCCCGTAATGTGGGCCGATACCTCCCAATTCTCTGCCGATACGCTGATGGTCGGCCTGAAAAACAAAAAGATAGATTTTGTCCACCTGTTCAACCGAGCGTTCATTCTTAACCGTCCCGACTCCACTTTTTACAACCAGATCAAGGGCGACGACATCCAAGTGCGCTTTTCCGATGGCGAGGCCAGGACGATGCACGTTTTCCGAGAAGGAGAGGTGGTGTATTATGTTCAGGACAATTCCAGGGCCTTTTCAGGTGTCAACAAGACGATCTGCGAGGATATGCTGGTTTTTTTCGGAAAAAACAAGGTGGAACAGATTCGTTTTTATAAAAATCCCAAGGCCGTGCTGTACCCGATGGGGCAAGTGAACCACCGCAGTCTGCAGCTGGACGGCTTTCGTGCGAGGCAGATGCCGGGCCGGCGGAAATAGGATTTTGGGAAAAAAAATATCTTTGCTTTTCGGAAAAAAAGTCCCCTCAAAAACCGACTCTATATGGCGTCTTCCCCCAAAAAAAGCAAGCAGGCCCCCGCTCGGCCCTCAACGACCGCCGAAGGAACCCAGAAGACCGCGAGTCCGCCGTCCGCGTCCTCCATCGGGCCCAACGCCTGGCGGCTTCCGTTGGCGATCGTGGGCCTGCTGATATTGGTCTGGGCGGCCTATTGGAACGCCACCGACAACACCTGGGTGAGCTGGGACGATCAAGAATATGTGACCGAGCGCCCCGAGGTGCTCAACCCCACGCCCGAAAATGTGTCCAAGCTCTGGCGCATCCCGGTCTCTTTGAACTACCATCCGCTGACGATGACCACCCTGGCTTGGAACAGCCGCTCGGCCCCCAAGGATCCCGAATCGCTGAAAACCGATCCGGCCACGAAGATTCCCGAAGCCGCCCCTTTTATCCGCTACAATATCTGGCTGCACGGGCTGAATACCGCTCTGGTGCTGCTGTTTGTCTTCATGCTCACCCGGGGCAACTGGGGCGTATCGCTGTTCACCGCCGTGCTGTTCGGCATCCATCCCATGCACGTGGAATCGGTCGCTTGGGTTTCGGAGCGCAAAGATGTGCTGTACAGTTTCTTTTTCTTGGGCGGACTGGTCGCTTACCTGCGATATGTGGACAAAAAATCCGTGCCGTGGCTGGTGCTGGCCTTTGGGTTGCTGGTGCTCTCGTGCCTGTCCAAGGCAATGGCGGTGGTACTGCCCATGGTGTTTTTCGCCGTGGATGCGTACAGGGGGCGCTCGTTGACGGATTGGCGGGTTTGGGCAGAAAAATTGCCGTTTTTCGCTGTTTCGCTGTTTTTCGGCCTGATGGCCCTCAGTGTGCAGGGCGGCGGTGATTTCCACGGATTTTTGGAGGTCAACCGCGCATTCGGTACTTCCAAGGCCATCGCCGATCCCGAGATTTTCTCCGGCCTTCAGCGTTTGCAGTTCGGGGCCTACGGCTACATGATGTATGTGTGGAAATTTTTCTTCCCCGTTGGGCTGTGCACTTTTTACCCCTATCCGACCGAGGCCGAACTGGCCGGCGGATTCGGCATCAAACTGTGGGCGGGGGTGCTGTTTTTCTTGGGCAGCCTCGGTTGGGCGGCTTTTTCCCTTTTCAGAAAAAAGCGCCTGTGGCCTTTTGCCGTCGGTTTTTACTTTTTCACCGCGGTGCTCGTGTTGCAGTTTTTGGCCGTGGGCAAAGTCATCATGGCCGATCGCTACGCTTATCTGCCCTACATCGGATTGGCCTTTTTGGTGCTGCAGGGGCTGTATGAACTGGTAGAAAAAAGCCGTCCCGGGCAGATGGCCCTCTGGGTTGGAGCAGGTGCTTTTTCTGTGTTTTGCCTGTTTGGGACGGTCAAGCAAGTGGATGTTTGGCAAAACAGCCGCACCCTTTGGGAAAATGTGATCGCGCAATATCCCTCCGTGCCCGATGCCTACAATTACCTCTGTTCTTGGTACGGAAAGAGCGGCAATTTGGAAATGGCCAAAAGCGTCTTCGACCAAGGAATCCGGGCCGGTGCGCAGAGCGCGGACATTTATGAAGGCATGGGAAATTATCACGGCAGCAAGGGCCGACCGGATTCTGCCGTTTACTTTTTCAACTTGGCGGTGAAAATGCAGCCCGACAAGGGAAAGTACTATTACAACCGAGGCACGGCCTACACGATGATCAACCCCGATTCTTCGATCGCCGATTTTTCGAGGGCCATTCAGTTGGGGGTCGAAACGGTGGGCGAGGCGTATGTGCGCAGGGCCCAGGGCTACATTTCCAAGGGCGACTACGCCGCCGCGCTGAAAGATCTGGACCAGGCCATCAATACTTTCAATGTGCGGGTTCCTTATGCGTATCAGAACCGCGGTATCTGCCAGTATTATCTCAACAACTATCCGGCGGCCCGGGCCGATGCCCAACAGGCCCTCAAAATGAATCCCAACATGCCGCAGGCCCAGCAGATCATGACCCTGACGGGAGGCAACTGATGTTCGACCGTACGGCCGCTCAAAACCCTACAAAACACCTTTGCGCTTGATCAGAAAGGAATTTCCCCCCGCCGGCACCCCCTCCTACATGGGCGGGGTTTGCGACGGCAAGGTCTTTCGGATCGCTTTTCGCGGAAGCAGTCTGGAAAAAGCGTACGACATGGTGCGCGCCTTTCTGCACGAGGAGGGATACGGCGATGTGCCCGTGCCGGCCAATGCCGGGGAGTTGAAACTGTTCAAGCGTCCGCGGCGCGCCCAAACGGGCCTGTTCGACGAAGTGGGCTATGTGCACAACCCTGTCAAAATACTTTTTCCCGCCAAATCCCCCGGGCGCGGCGCCTTGTTGGAAGTGTATCTGTACGACGAATCGGAGCCTCGGCATTTGTTGCGCTTCCACGGTTTGATCTCCGATTGATCCTAGGGCGGGCGCCTCAGCGGTCCCATTTTTTCAAACCGTTCTCTTCGATGACAGACAACAGGACGGTCGCGAAGTCCGGTACGGCCGAATAGCCCGCTACCGAAAGTGCCTCTGCCCATTTTGACGGGTCTTTGCCAGCCCTCTGGGCTATTTCCGAAAGGGGGGGGCGGCTCAGCAGCACGCTGTGGGCGCGGAAGGAAGTCCAATGGTTTTCGTAAGCGGTCATGCACTGTCCCTCGGCATCGAATTGACCGACCACGCCCTCCCGTAGCGGGTTGAGCCCGCAGGAAATGGAAAAAATATTGTTGGCTTGCAGGGTGGCCGCCGTGGTACCGGCCAAGCTGTGGATCATGGCCGAACCGAGGATGACCGAGGCCGGCGTGCCGAATTTTCTGGATTCTTTTTGTGCGATGGGACCGAACCGCTTCACGAAAGCCTCCCGCTTAGAAGCGGCCATGGAGCGCAATTGCTCCAAAATCTTGGAGCCGCGTGCAACGGGATTGTCCGCTAACGGCAAAAGAGAACCTTGTGCCGCTTGGGGCGGCCCGTCCTTTTCAATCAGATGCCTTTTTTCGCTGCCTCCCCCGCCTCGCCAGCCGATGCGGACATCGAGCAGATGGCGAAAGACAAATACCAACACCAAAAGTGCCACGGCCAAGGTAAACCAATGCCGCCGCATTCTTTGCAGCAGCGGGCCTTCCCGAAAGTCGAACGATCCGATGCCTAGCCACAACAACAGTCTGTTCAACAGACCTGAACGGGTTGGTTTTCCGACGAAAGAACCGAAATGGCCGGTTGCGGCCGAATCTCGTATGTGGTCGGGTCGGCGAGGGGCAGATGGGTTTTGCGTTTGCTCCATTTCTCAAAGGGTGAACGGGTCTTGGAATGCGGTTTCTTCGATTCAAACGAAAATATAAAACAAAATGTTTCTTTTGTAAAGTAAATTTAGCGTCCGAAAAATGCTTTCGAAGCCGATTGTCAAGACTCTCGCATCTTTTTTTTGGGAAAAAAAGATCATGACACGATCGGGAACATGTCATCTCGGGTTCAGGCAAAACGCTTCCGTTGGATGGGCTTAAAAAATTAGAGCAGACCAAGAAGCTATGATGACTATTTCGGTACCTTTCAAGCAGTATTTTGCACTTTCCCAATGGGGGGAAGCACACCAGGATGGAAAACCAAGGTTCAACATACAAGGCAAAAACCAAAATCGAACCGACACAGTGGCCGCTTAATCCATAGGTTACTTAATCTTATAAATTTAATTGAGTTTGTAAAAAATCGAAACGCGATTTGTAAGGAAATCTTACTGGTCAATAGGGGCGA
>JBEIJQ010000169.1:0-6122 GCA_040380145.1 Lewinellaceae bacterium
CGCGAGTCTTTTGTTCGCGGGCGCGAAAAAAAACTCGCTTTGCGGGGCGGCGTTTCGGCCTCGGATCAGCGTCGTGTGCCGCAAATCATCCAACATGGTGTTAGCTCAGGCCCGCTACCAAAAGCCGCGCTGTCGGGATTTTCTCGAAGGCCGGCTGGGCAGTAAGAAATTCTTACAGGTCGTTCTTCGATTTTTGAGGGTGTCTAGAGCGTGGTTCAATCTGTATTTCAATTTTTTACAATCAGCATTTTCTAATGGCCGCCATTAGAAATTTTTCCTAATGACAATTTTGAGATAAACGGCGCCGGAGATGCCCCGAACGACCCATAATTTACTTTTCGGAGGTTCATAGGAGGGGCGAATAGGCGATAATTCTATCCAACTGTTTGTTTTTTATTTTTTTATAAAAAAATAAAAAGTTCAAATGAAAATCCGCACCATCAAGGCGTCAGCAGGACCACGCGCATCGTCTGTATTTCCCCGGCTTCGTGAGTGGCGCGCAACAGGTAAGTGCCGCCGGGTGAATGGGCATCCAGTGTCCAATTTGCGCGGCTTTGCGCGTTCAAACGCTGCGCGGCGATCAATCGTCCCTGGGGATCGAACATTTGCAGGAGGCCCGTGAACGGGCGCTCGAAAACCACGCTGAAAGTACCCGATGTGGGATTGGGAAAAACGCTTGCTCGGTTCGTTTCCCCATCGCCGGCCATTCGCGACAGCGGCCTTGCACCGCCGAACTCAAAAGCGCCCATGTCCACACCGCCGCCCTGGGGCCTCGGCGAACCGTCGAAATCCACTGCCGGTGCACCCGCCGTTTGTCCGGCATCGATGGCTCCGGAAGCCGCGGTCAAGTGGAAGTCGCCGGCTCCGGCGTTCACGAAACCGGGCTGTGCAGCCAGGTTGCCCGCTCCGCACGACAATACCCCGTTACCCGCCGTCACCGCGGTACAGGGCAAGGCGTCCAACAGGTTGTGCACCAAGGAAATATTGGCCGTGGCCCCCACGTTGACGAAGGTGCGGCTGGTAGGGTCCGTGGTGGGGTTGTTGCGCGCGATGCAGTTGCGCAGCGACAGGTTAGAAGCGGCCGTGGCCGCGATGTTGTGGGCGCAGCCGCCCGTTCCGGCGCCGTTGCCGTACAAGGTGCAATTGGTCAGCCCCGTGGGCATCGGTGAACTCGTGTTCGCGTTCAGATACAATGCCCCGCCCGACTTGTTGGCGGTATTGGTCTGGAAAACGCAGTTGGTGAACTGCAGTGCGGAGGCCGAACCGGTGTTCAGGGTGTAGTGGAAGGCGCCGCCGCCGTTTTGTGCCGCCGAGTTGTTGGCAAAGCGGGTCGCCGAAACCTGCACTGCCGTCTGCCCGGCCCGCAGCGTGGAGACGAACAGGGCACCGCCCTGGGCAGAGGAATTGTTTTCGAACAGCGCGTTCGACAACACGGCTTGGTTGCCCCCTCCGGCAAACTCCGACAAGAAGCAGATGGCCCCGCCGTTGCCCACCGTGGCCACATTGCCCGAAAACAGGCTCCGCTCCGTTTGCAGGTTCAGCGCCCCGCCCGCCGCATGCTGATAAAAAGCCCCGCCGTGGGGCGCGGCGTTGTCCGTGAACTCGCAATCGCTCGAGGAAATCTGCAAGTTGCCGCCGCTCCTGGAAAAATGGTATCCGGCGCCACCGAGCGCCCCTGCCGTGTTGCCGCCGAACGAACAGGCCGAAAAGTCGAGCGACAGGTTTCCTCCCGAAGCGGCCCAGGCGTACAGGGCCCCGCCTTTTTGCGGCGTCTGGTTCTGCAAAAAAACACAGCCGTTGAACGAGGCTTGCAGGGAAGCCCCCTGCGCCATGGCGCACAGCCCGCCCCCATCGTACAGCGCCTCGTTGCCCTCAAAGGCTACTTCTTGGAACACGGGAGCCACGAGTCCGCCGTTGACGGCGTACAAGCAAGTGCCCGCGCCCTTGGCCGAGGCCCGGTTGTCCGCCACGCGCAGACGGGCCAGGGTCGGCGAGGATTGCTGCCCCGCACCGGAGGCTTGCACGTACAACCCGCCCCCGTTGCCGTTGGAACGGGCGTCCACGAGGTGGAAACCGTCCAACACCGAGGAGGCCCCCACATTGTTGGCCGTCACCACGCGATGGGAATTGTCGGTGGCCACGGCCGGATCGCCGATGTTGCCGGAAAGGATTGTGGGGTGGGCCTGCCAATCCCGATGTGCCGGCGAGCAGCCGGTGCCGTTGCCGGGAAATCCGCCATATACCGCCACGCCCGGCCTTAGCGAGAAGGTTTCCCCGCGGTTGGTGCCCGCCGTGGGCCGATAAGTGCCGGCCGCCACCCAGATCTGTGTGCCCGGCGTGGCGGCCGACAATGCCGACTGCAGATTTCTGAAAGCATTGGCCCAAGAGGTGCCGTTGTTGGCCCCCGGCGCATCGTCGTCCACATAGATCACGCCCGGAACGGACGGACAAACGTCAACCGTGACGGAAAAGGAGCAGGCGGCGGTATTGCCGGAAGCGTCCGCAGCGGTGAGCGTGACCTGCACGACCTGCGCGGAAACGATCAATGTGCCCGGAGCCGGAGTCTGTACCACCGAAGCCACCGAACAGTTGTCGGTCGCCGAACCGGGCTGGACAAAATTGCCCAAAGGCACAGGGCCGTTGCCGATCAGTGCCTGCGCCGTCGGACAGGCGAGGATCGGCGGGAGCGCATCGGCCACCGTCACGGAAAAAGAACAAGTGGCGGTGTTGCCCGAAGCGTCGGTCGCCGTGGCGACCACCGCCGTGCTGCCCAAGGAGAAAACGCTGCCCGAGGGCGGCGAAAAGGCGACCGCAACCGAGCAGGCATCGGTCGCCGCCACCGTGAAAGTGGCCACGGCGCTGCACGAGCCGTTCGGGGCCGCCAAGAGGATGTTCGCAGGACAAACCAGCACCGGCGGCGAGGTGTCTGCCACCGACAAGACCGCCGGGGCGGTGGCGGTACAACCGAAGGCGTCCGTCACCGTCACGGCATATGGGCCGACGCCGAGCGAGGAGAGATCTTCGGTGGACGCGCCGTTGCTCCAAGCATATAAAAACGGGCCCGTCCCGCCGCCGACCGTGAGATCCAGCGCGCCGTCGCTGCTACCCGGGCAAGAAACGGGCGTGTTGACCATGGACAAAGGAATCGGCTGGCAGAGGTTGTTCACGACGATGGTGACTTCATCTTGCGCGCTGCATCCGGAAGGATCCGTGTATTGAACGGTAAAAGTATGGTTGCCGGGGGCAAAAGGCCCGACCGTGATCTGTGGTCCCGTCATCGCGCCTGGATTCCAAGTGAAGGAACTGAAAACAGTGTTGACCGTGCCCAGCGTCGGATTGAACGAGCCGATGGTCTGCAGAGGTCCGCCGGAAGCGGCCAGTGCCCAGTCGTTGGAGCGGTTGCTGTCGGTGGCGGCGTTGCGCAGGACTCCGGCGCGGCCGGGGCTGTTGGCGATATTGCCCGACCAATCGGCGGCGGTGACGCCCGAGGCCGCCGGAAAAGAAAAACCGCCGGTGGCCGCGGCGTCGATGATCGCCCCGCCGGCCGTGCGAAGCACATAGCCGTATGACGCGGTCGAGGACGGCGAAAGACCCGAGGCCATGGAGAAAAAGCGGTTGGCGGGACTGCTCGGCGTGTTGTTGTGGGCAAAAACGGCCGTTCCCGCGGGCGGGATGATCGTGCCCGGCGGGATCGTGTAGGTGAACGAGGCCGTTTGCGAACTCCACACGACGATTTGCAATCCGCCCACGGCGATCGGGGCCGTGGAGTGCACATTGGAGAGTTCCAGTCCGTCGAAATCCAGGGTGGCCGTGGGTATGTAAGCGGGGTAGGGGGTGGTGGCCCCCAATCCCGTTTCGAAGTGGGTGATCTCGGTAAAAAGGATGGGAAACCGCGATGAGTCGTCCACCGTGGCCGTGAGCGTGGCGGTCACTCCCGGATCGATCGTCTGGTCGGGGCCGGCGTTCAGCCCGAGGTAGTGTTCCAAGTAATTCCCCACGGGAAAAGTGCCGAAAATACCGTTCGAGCCGATCGCCGAAATGCCGTACGACACGTTCTGGCGCTCCGGACCGACCGTGGGAGGCAGGGTTGCCGACCACACGCCCGAAAACGCGTCGCCGCTGATCCGGACCATCGGGACCGGAGTTTGTGCGATGCCGTTGACCGAATAGGCGACCGCAACATTGGAAACGCCCCCCGCGTCGGCGACGGTGGCGGTCACGGCGTGGGGAACCCCGCCGCATTGTTGGGCCGAGGGAGATACCGCCGCATTGGAGACGGAAAAGGATACCGGCAGCCAACTGAACGAAAGACCGGTGGCGGGCAAAACGGATTGGCCGAGCGTCATGGTGGCCGTATTGGCCGTTCCGGCGGTCGAAGCGGACCAATCGGCCGTCGTCGTGCGGTTGTTGAAGTCGGTGTTGGCGTTTCCGCGGAGGCCCACCTGCACCTCGCGCGGCGTGGCGTTTTTGGCCATCGGGCCGTACAGGATCTGTACCCTGTTGGTGGTCTCGTGCAAAACGATCTGGAAGTTGTAGGTGTCGTCGAGGTTGGTCGCCGCGGGAAAACTCGCGAAACGGGCCCATTGGACGACCAGGGTGCGGTTGGGGGCGGTTCCCAAGACCTGGTATCGGAGCTCGGCGTTGGCCAGCCCTTCCATGTCGTGGTTGAGGGCCGCCACGACATGGTTGGACGAACCCGTAGAAAGGGCCGTATAGGTGTTGGCCACCGTAGGGCCCAAAGCGAGATAGCCATTGGCGTTGACACTGAAAACGCTCTGGGAAATTCCGTTGAACACGAACGGAAACCCGATGGACAAGTTCGTATAGTTGTTGTCGTCCATCGCGCCCGTGCCCAAAACCGTTCCGCCGACGATCGGCGCATAAGTGCCGTTCGATTGGCTGAATCCATAGGTGGTGGTCACTTGGGCGAGCAGGCGGCCGGTGCCGGCCGACAACAGCGAAATGGCAGATAGTAATGAAAAAACGCTTTTCATAGATGTAATGTACGAATGGCCTCTCAACAAAGACAAAAATGCAAAGAGTTTTTGCCGAAGGCCCTTGGGGAATTGGCGATTTTAGGATTTTCGAACAAAAATCCAAAATAGACGAGCTTGATTTTTTGGAGGCACCAAATGGAGCACGATACCCAAACCATTGTAGAAATAATTGAATATTAGAATTGTCTAAAAAATAGGCTAGAGATATTTTTTTTGTTTATTATGGCAAAAAATGGGGTATTTGTTTTTTATTTTCAAAAAAAACTATTTTTGACTCCAAAAGCTCTTTTGTCGGTGGAGACCAGCAACCACTAAAAAAACGGGGCGAAATCCGAAAAGCCAAACGAGTAGGAATTTTAAACCCATACCATTATGAAACATCTTTTCAAATTTGCCTCATTTCTGTTCGTCTTGACATTCTTTGCAAGCTGCACCTCGATCAACAAGACGATGAAAGAACCCAACGTCCGGGTTGAATTGAACAGAAACGACTTTACCATTTCCGAACAATTTTCTGCAGAGGCCACTTCGGTGAAAATCTTCGGAATTGATTTCAAGCGCTTGTTCAAAAGCACGGCCGGTGCCTCGGAAGGTGCCTCTGCGAGCATCAATTTGGCCAGCTTGCCGATCATCGGAAATTATCTTGGCGACAAAACCGCCAATTATGCCCTTTATGAAATCATGAACGGCAATCAAGGATACGACGTTGTCATTTATCCCCAATATGAAACCCGGGTTTCGAAGCCGTTTTTGGGATTGGGCTTCATCTTGAAAAAAACGACGGTCAAGGCAACTGCACGCCTCGGCAAACTCAAGTGATTGGTCTGACGAAGCTTTTCTAAGATTGCTTCGAAAGATTGTTCCCAAATGAGCTTTTTGGCCAACGCTCCAAGTGAGTGTTGGCTTTTTTTATCGTTTCTCTATCCAAGCCCCCTTTGATCGTGCGTCCCAATGGAGGGGAAAATCAATTTGCCATACCTTCAATTTTTTTCTGGAAAAAGAAGGCAAAAAAATGATTTCGCCCTCGGGCCCCCGGGCCGGCGGCTCCCTTGGGCCAAGGCCTTCCACCGCCCAACGGTCGAGCGGGGGAACGAGGTCGAAGGGCGTCGTGCCGGCGTCGAAAAA
>JBEIJQ010000170.1:0-6097 GCA_040380145.1 Lewinellaceae bacterium
GACGGACAGCCCGCCGCCGACATCGTCAAGGTCAACTATGTGCTGCGCGGATTGCGCGTACCGGCCGGCGAACACACCGTCGAGATGCGTTTCGAACCGCGCTCGTACCACACCGGCCGCCTCGTGGGACTGTCCTGCAGCGCGCTTATGTTCGCGGGGCTGGGTTTTGCGATCTGGACGCTCGTGCGCAAAGGCGGCGCTCCCACGGTGCCCACGGGCGATTACGAGCCGACACCTTCGGCGACCGCGACGGTGCGCAGAGAGAGCGGCGACGACCAAAAGCCGCCGCGCCGCCGCAGCTGAACACACACGAGGAAATGGCCGAGTTCGATCCCATCGCCGAGGCGTACGACCGCACCTTCACCGACACGGTGACGGGCTGGGCGCAAAGGCGGTTGGTCTGGGCGTATCTCAACAAGCTCTTGGAACGGCACGGCCGAGGCCGGGTGCTGGAAATCAACTGCGGCACGGGCGAGGATGCCTGTTTCCTCGCAGCCAAAGGCTGCTCCGTCACGGCCACCGACCTCTCCGGCGAAATGGTGGCCCAAACCGCCCGCAAGGCCGCCGGACGCGGGCTGTCGGTCCGCACCGCGCGCCTCGACCTGTCGAATCCTGCCATGCCCTTTCCAGACGAAGGGCCCTACGATCTGGTGTTCTCCAATTTCGGGGGCCTGAACTGCCTGTCGCCCGATCGGATCGCGGCGCTGCGTCCGAGCCTGACGGCCTGGCTGCGGCCCGGAGGGCGGTTCGTGGCGGTCTTCATGCCGCGTTTTTGTCCGATGGAGACCCTGTATTTTTTGGCCAAGTTCTGTCCCGGGCAGGCCTTTCGCCGCTGGCGCGGCGGGCCCGTGAGCGCGCCGCTGGGCGGCGGGCACTTCGTGGACACCTGGTATTTTTCCCCCGATGAATTTGCGCGGGCCCTCGCGCCGGATTTTACGGAGGCGCACCGTCGGGGCATCGGCATTGTGCTGCCCCCTTCTTATTTGGAACCTTTTTTCAGCAAAAAAATCAATTGGGGGAAAAAATTGGAGGCTTGGGAAAAAAAGTTGTCAGAACGGGCTTATTTTGCAGGGAGTTCAGACCACTGCCTGATGGATTTTGTCCGCGTCTGAAAGGAAAAAATACACTTCCGTAAGCCTTTTCGCCCACCTCGTCTATGCGCATCCTGTTCACCCACGGGTATTTCTTGTCCGAAGACCCCAAGGAACGAGAGATCATGCGGCCCTATCCGCCGTTGGGCATCCTGTACCTGTCGGCCTGGCTGGAAAAGCACGGTTTGCCGAACGAGGTTTTCGACACTACTTTTTCCGAAAAAGAAAAACTCTGCGCCGATCTCGTGGCCCGTCCGCCGGCGATTTTGGCGGTGTACGCCAATTTGATGACCAAGCGCAACGTGATCGATCTGCTGCGCTTCGTGCGCGGGGCCGAGGCGCTGCGCGAAACCGTGGTGGTGCTCGGCGGTCCCGACGTGACCCACAACGCCGAAAACTACCTCGACGCCGGTGCGCACGCCATCGTGATCGGCGAAGGGGAGGAAACGATGCGGGAAGTGGCCGAAACGGTGCGCGCGGGCAACCGCAGCGAGTTCGGGCATATTGCCGGTGTGGTGTACCGCAACGCCGAGGGCCACCTGATCCGCACCGTGGCCCGCGCCAAGATCAAGGACGTGGACCTGCTGCCCGTTCCGGCCCGCCACAAAATAGACCTTGGGGCTTATCTCGCGGCTTGGAAAAACAAGCACGGACAGAGCGCCGTTTCGGTGAGCACCCAGCGCGGATGCCCCTATACCTGCCGTTGGTGCAGCACCGCCGTGTACGGGCAGAGCTACCGCCGTCGCTCGCCCCAGAGCGTGTGCGACGAACTGGAGCAGCTGCGCGCGACGTACGATTTCGATACCGTCTGGTTCGTGGACGACGTGTTCACCGTCAGCCACAAGTGGCTGGCGGCCTTTCGCGACGAACTGCGGCTGCGCGGGCTGCAAGTGCCGTTCGAATGCATCACCCGCGCCGATCGGCTCAACGAAGAGGCCGTGGCCCTGCTCCGCGAGTGCGGTTGCTTCCGGGTCTGGATCGGCGCCGAAAGCGGTTCGCAGCGCATCATCGACGCGATGGACCGCCGCGTGGCGGTGGAGCAGGTCCGGGAAATGATCCGCGCCGCCCGGCGCGAGGGCATCCAGACCGGCACCTTCATCATGCTGGGCTACCCCGGTGAAACGGAGGAAGACATCCGCGAAACGGTGCACCACCTCAAAAGCGCCAACCCTGATCTGTTCACGATCACCGTGGCCTACCCGATCAAGGGGACCGGCCTGTACGAAGAGGTGGAGGCGCTGCGGACGACCCATTTGCCCTGGGAAGAAAGCACCGACCGGGACATAGACTTCGTACGCACTTATCCGCGTCCGTACTACGATTACGCGGTGCGCTGGGTGGTCAACGAGGTGAACCTGCACAAGTTGCGCCTCGAAAGCCGGCACCTCGGCCCCGGCGGCTGGAAAACCCGGGCCAAGAGCTGGGTGGCCCGCCTCGGCATGTGGTACCATCGCCGCAACGCGCCCGCCGCCGCTGTCACACAGCCCTGCTGAAAACGCGTCCCTCCGGTTTTTCTTCCCACAGGCGCGCGTCCAGTGCCATGCAGGCGTTGCGCAGGAAAGGGCGCCCTCTCGGCGTGACCCGCAGGTGGAAGGGGCCGTGTTCCAACAACCCGTCGGCGACCATTTCCTCCAAGCGCAAAAGGCCTAGCGCCAAAGCCGGACATTCGGCCTCGGCCGGCGTCCAGCAGGTTTCGAAACGGCACATCAGATCGGTGATCAGGCGGCGGAACAAAAGATCTTCCTCCGTGTGGAGATGTCCGCGAAAAAAGGGGAAAACGCCCGCTTGGACCCGATCGAGGTAATCCTCGAGCTTTTTTTCGTTTTGCGCGAAAGCCGTCCAAGCGTCGCTGATGGCCGACACCCCGAGACCCACGAGCAGGCGCGTGTGCAGGGGCGTGTAGCCCATGAAGTTGCGGTGCAGCGCGCCCTCTTCGAGTGCGCGGTGCAGGGCATCCCCCGGCAGCGCGAAATGGTCCATTCCGATCTCGGTATAGCCGGCTTCCCCGAACAGGCTCCGGCCCAGTTCGTACAGCCGGCGCTTGTCCTCGCCCTCGGGCAGATCGGCCTCGGAAAAGGCCCTTTGTCCGGGCTTCATCCAGGGTATATGCGCGTACCCGTAGAAGGCTATCCGCTCGGGCCGCAGCGCCGACACCTGTTCGAAGGTGCGCCGAATGTGCGCTTCCGTTTGTCGGGGCAGGCCGAACACCAGATCCACATTGATCGAGCGGTAGCCGATCCGGCGGGCCGTTTCGGCGGCCTTTTCCACTTCGGCCCAGGTCTGGTGGCGGTTGATGAGGCGAAGGATCTCCGGGTCGGTGTCCTGTACGCCGATGCTCACGCGGCCGAAACCCAGTTCGTGCAGCACCGACAGATGCTCCTCCGTGGTGCTGTTGGGGTGCGCCTCGAAGCTGAAACTGTGGTCGGCGGGCACTTCCGCGTCCTGCAAGATCTCGGAGATCAAGCGGCGCAGGTTTTCGGGCGAAAAAAAAGTGGGGGTACCGCCGCCGAGGTGCAGTTCGGACAGGACCGGCTTTTGGTCGAAAAGCCGCCGGTACTGCCCCCATTCGAGCAGCAGGGCATCGATGTAGGGCGTTTCCACGCCGTGGTTGCGGGTGATGCGGGTGTTGCATCCACAGTAGGTGCACAGGCTTTCGCAAAAAGGGAGGTGGATATACAGGCTGATCCGCCGGTCGCGCTCGAAAGTGGCCTTTACGCGCTTGGCCCACTCCCGATCCGAGGGCCTTTCCTTTTGCCAGCAGGGCACGGTCGGGTAACTGGTGTACCGGGGAGCGGCTACATTGTATTTGTTGATCAGCGACATAAGGGCGGAAATCGGAAAAGGGGGGAATATTCCTCACAAAATTGGCAAGACCTGTTTGCGGCCCACAACGCCCGGGTCAGCGGGCGGGATGATTTTGATCACCCTGGCACAGGGCGTGCCCGATATTTTTTTTCCTTTTCCCCCAAAATAAGCCCCGGCCAAGTGCTTGAATTGTTTGGGTTGTTTATTTTCGCCCTGAAAAATTTGTTGACCTTATTAACCTACATCCGATGATGACATTTTTTACCCAGACCAGATACCTGCTGGTCGTGCTGTTGTTGGGCCTCGCCTCTTGGGCCACCGCCCAGAGCACGACGGTTTCGGGAAAAGTTCTCGACGAAAACAGTGACCCCGTGATCGGGGCTTCTGTCCAAGTCAAAGACAAGGGAGTCGGAACCGAAGCCGACGACGAAGGCAATTTCACCTTCAAGGCCAACTTTCCTCCGCCCTTTGTGGTGGTGGTGAGCGCCGTGGGGATGAAGACCCAGGAGTTGAACATCACCGCCGACGGGCAGATCCTCGATATCCGGATGGCGGCCGAGGGCTTCACCTTCGCCGATGCCGTAGTGGTTTCCGCCTCGCGCGTGGAAGAAAAAATCCTCGAGGCGCCCGTGACGATCGAAAAACTCGACGCCATCGCCATCCGCCAATCGGCCACGGTGGACTACTACGACGAGCTCACCAAGCTCAAGGGCGTGCACACCAACCAAGGCTCGCTGTCGTTCACTTCGATCAACACCCGCGGTTTCGCTTCCATCGCCAACACCCGCTTCGTGCAGTTGATGGACGGGATGGACAACGCCGCGCCGCTGCTCAACTTTCCCACGGGCAACATCGTGGGCATCTCCGAGCTCGACATCCTCAATGTGGAACTGGTGCCCGGCGCCGCCTCGGCCCTGTACGGCCCCAACGCGTTCAACGGCATCCTGCTGATGCAGTCGAAAAGCCCGTTCGATTACCAAGGGCTGAGCGCCATGGTGAAGCTGGGCTTCAACCACAGCAACGGTGCCGACAACCCGTTTTTCCCGTCCAATCGCGGTTATGAGTACGGAATGCCCTACCAGCGCAACTTCAACCCGATGGCGCCCAACTACACGGCCGCCATCCGCTACGCGCGGGCCTTCAACGACCGCTTCGCGTTCAAGTTCAATTTCTCCTACTTCTCCGCCCAAGACTGGCCGGCCAACGATTACAGCACCGACCGCGTGACCGGACAGGCCGATTCCGCCGCCATCAACGCTCCGAATTTCGACGGCATGAATTCCTATGGTGACGAGGTGTTGATCCCCGTGGCCGGCGGCATCACCCGCACGGGCTGGCGCGAAGAGGATCTTCTCCAGACCCGCCAAGCCTCCAGCTTGAAAGGCGACGTGTCGCTGCACTACAAGGTCGGCGACAACGCCGAGCTGATCGGCAGCTACCGCATCGGTTCGGGCAATTCGATCTATCAGGGCAGCGAACGCTACCAGCTCAACAACTTCATCCAACACTTCGCCAAGCTCGAACTGAAAGGTTCCAACTACTTCGTACGCGCCTACGGCTCCTTCACCGACGACGGCGATTCCTACAACCTCACCGCACTCGGCAGCTTCGCCAGCGAGCGCATTTTCCCCTCCGCTGTGTACGACCCGATCTTCAACAAAGTCCCCGGCGGCTGGGCAACGGCCTATAACTTCGCCTACGGCGACCCCAACAACCCCGCTAATCTCGCCAACCTGCTCCCTGCTCTGTTGGCCAACAACCCCGGACAAGGCCCCGGCGACCACAACTTCGCGCGTACCTTTGCCGATGGCGGCGGTTTCAGCCAGTTGTCGGCCAACCAACTCACCAACCTCGAAGGTCTGCTGTACGGTGTTATTCAAAGTTCGCTGATTGCGGGTAATCTCAACCCCACGCCCCAACAGGTTCAAGCGGCTACCGACCATTTGATCCAATACACCACCGGTGGCTCCCGCCCCATGCCGGGCGACAGTTCCTTCACCAGCACGATCAACGCGGTGCGCAACGGTCTGTTCCAGCGCGGCGGCGCCGGTTTTATCGACGCTTCCCGCCTGTACCACATCGAAGGCAACTACGACTTCAGCGAATGGACCGGCAAGTATGTTGACATCTTGGTGGGCGGCAATGTGCGCCGCTATTCGCTGTTCACCGACGGCACGGTCTTCAACGAAGGTGTTTTGGAC
>JBEIJQ010000171.1:0-6049 GCA_040380145.1 Lewinellaceae bacterium
GTAGCCGATGTACCGTTTGAGGTAGGAAAAATCCTCGGCGAGGTTGTGCCCGTGGATGAACACTTCGCCCTTGGAGGCCGGGTTGTCGCCGTTGAGGCATTTCAGCAGGGTGGATTTTCCGCAGCCGGAGGGTCCCATCAGCGCCACGAATTCCTGTGCGGGCACCTTGAGGGTCATGGGCTGCAGGCCCACGATCTCTTCGCCGTTTTCGTTGCGGCCGTATATTTTGGTGATCGAGTTCGCGCGGATAGCGTAGCCTTGTCTGCGGACGTCCACCACTGCGTCTTGGTTGAGCGCGAACTGGTAGGGGCCGACCTCGAGGAAATCGTTGGGGCCGATCGGCGTGGGGCCGGAGATCAGTTTGCGGTTGACGAAGGTGCCGTTTTTGGAACCGAGGTCGGTGACCAGCACGCCCTGGGCGGTTTTTTCCACCCGCACATGCGTGCGCGAGACCATGAGGGAATCCAGCACGATGTCGCATTCCTGGGAGCGGCCGATGGTGACCGTTGGTTTTTGGTCGAGCCACTCCTGCAGGCCGTTGGGTTTGCCTTCTACGGTCTTGGAAACCGGTCCGGAACGCCCCGAAGGCGTCGGGGAGGCGGGCGGTGTCGGAGGAGGTGGTGTCGGGGCCGCGGACGGGGGCGGCATCGTGACGGCCGATGAAAGTTCGGGCACTTCTTTGGCCACGAGCGAATAGCGTTCTTCGCCGGGAAAATCGATCTGGTCGCCGACCGACAGTTTGACCGGCGTTTGGGGCGCCAGGCGCCGTCCGTTGAGCGAGGTGCCGTTGGTGCTGCCGAGGTCGGTCAGCCAGAGTTCGGCGGCACGCAGTTCCAGTTGGGCATGGTGACCGGAAACGCGGGGATCCAACAGGACCAACGCGTTGTCTTCCTTGCGGCCGATGGTCAGCGGGGTGTTTTCGGCCAGAACGAGGTCGCGGACGGCTTTGCCGCGGTGGAAAAAGGTAAGGGTGCTCATGGTGTGCTTGCAGTGACCGAATGCCGGCGGTCTCGGTTCAATGCGCCATTTGCGCCGCGCCGAGGGCTTCGAGGGAGAAATCGTACAGGAAAGTGAGGGGGATCTTGGCGCCCTGCTCGGGCACGAGGCTGCGGTCGGACAGCCACAGGTTGCCGATGCCCGTGTGGTGGCCGCTCTTGATGGCGGTGTTGGTGAAGTGGTCGTAGAAATTGCCCAGTTCTTTGCCGTCGCGGTCGGTGATCCGCGCCTCGGGCTTGGCACCCTTGGTGTAGTGGGTCTCGACGAAAATAAAGCCCTGCTCGTGCTCGTCGAGCTGGAACAATTGCTCGCCCTGGATTTTCAGTCCGCCGAGGACCTCGCGCAGGCGCAGGCGGTCGGCTTCATTGTCGTATTTGATCTGCCAGTCGCGGCTCATCAACGGGAAAACCTCAAAGGTCTGCAGGCCCAGCATATCGGCAAACGCCCGGTGGCTGTTGAGCCGGTAATAGTTCATGCCGCCCTGCGCTTCCTTGTCGGTGTAGGGCACTTGGGAAAGCCCCGAGGCGATCACGATCAACGTGTCGGGATCGTTGCCCACCGCGGCAAAAACCTCGCCGAGGATGTTGTCGTACATCTCGTAGCCGTATGTCATCGGGTCGTGGCTGTCCTCGATATCGGGATATTTGATGCTCGGATCGAACTTGGTGCCGTCGAACGAGCGCCAATAATGGTGCTGATAGTGGGCGATGGCGTTGAGGAACAGCGTGTAGTACGGGTATTTTGTGGTTCGGAGCACGCTCTTGAAGATCTCGGTCAAGAAAACATCGAAGACCGCGGCGAGTTTCCACTTGTTTTTGGGGTTCATTTTTTGGCCGACCAGCTGACCGGCGATGCGGAAATACAGTCCGAGCGGGAGGCCCATGCCCATGCAGATCTTGGCACCCTTCCACATGTCACCGAGCGTGAGCTTGGAGGTGGCGTGGCCCTGTACGCGGCTGGCGATGAGATCCCACAGCGGGCGCAGCGACTCGGGATAGGTCTCGTTTTTCATTGCCCAGGGATCGGGAAAGAAGATGCCGCCCTTGGTGTCGCGGCGGATGGCGTTCATGCTGCCGATGATGCCCGATTCCATGCCGGCCCGGCTCAGCGCTTCCCAGATCTGGGTGTGCTCGAGGGCGTGCACATCGCTGAGGTGGAAGATCTTGTGCTCGTCAAAGGTCTTGCCGGTGTGGGCGGTGCACCATTGGATCCACGGCTCGAGGTATTTGTAATCGGTCTCGGAAGTGGTCTTCAAGAAGCCCCATTCCCGGTTGATCTTGGCAAAATTGGGCAACTTGCCCTTGGCGACGAGCGCGTCCACGACTTCGCGGGAAATCTCGTTCAGCTCGAGCTGGATGATCCGGCGGTAGGTCTTTTGGGGAGAAAGGGTGGCAAGAGACATAGCAAAGATTTTGTACGGTTTCTGGATAGTTATTGGCAAAGAGACGAGTATCTGAAAAAGATCGAAAGGGCAAAATTACGAATTTATCCCACGATCGCGCTACCAGTCGAGGCGCATTTGCCAGTCGTCCATCACAAAACCGCCGCCGATGTCGCTCACCACATCGGACTCGCGGTACATCCCGAAACGCTCGTAGGCGCGGATGGCCTTTTCGTTGCGCTTGTTCACCACGAGGTACAACGAGCGCAGCCCGAATCCCTCGGCACGGGCGCGGAGCGCCTCCAGGGCCGCGCGGCCTAGCCCTCTGCCGTGCCATTCGGACAGCACATAGAGCTTCGACAGGAAAACGCCGCTTTCCTTGGGGAGGTAGGCCATGAAACCCACCGGGGCACCGTCGGCGGCCAGCATGAGTTCGAAGCGGCAGCCCTCCCGCATGTCGCGGGCAAGCGTCTCCTCCGAATACATCCAAGCGAGCATGTATTCGATCTGCTCGACGGTGATGATGCCCGGGTAATGGGCGTGCCAGATGTGCCGTGCCAGATTGCCGATGACGGGAATGTCGTCGGGGGCGGCGGCAACAAAACGGACGGGGATTTTTTCCATGGGTTCGTGGGTTTGCTTTCGCTATGATAGGGCATTTTTTCGGAAAAATCCTTTTCTTTCCCCCGATTTTTCCCTCCGGAAAATTTTTTTTCCCAAAAAATCCCCCGCCCAACGGCTGTCCAACGGGAGTTTTCTCCGGAAAACGGATTTTTCGAAAAAGTATATTTTTCTGAAAAACAGTTTTTTGTTTTATTTTTTCGAAAAAATACATTTCCGATCCCCTTTTCTTTTTTCTGAAATTTTTTCTCCGAAAAACCAATCCGAACGGCGCGCAAAAGCATTTTTTCGTCTTATTTTCTGGATCTTATTTTTTTGAATATCAGTATTATAAATAGAATTCGCCGCCAGCTCCCTTCCAAAATCTTTGTCCCATGCAAATGCTCGACTGGCTCATCGTGGCCGCCTATTTCGTGATCACCGTGGCCATTGGACTGGCCTATTCCAAGACCGCCGGCAAGAGCACCGAACATTTCTTTCTGGGGGGGCGAAACCTCACCTGGTACATTGCCGGGCTTTCGATGGTGGCCACCACTTTTGCGGCGGACACGCCCTTGGCCGTGGCCGAGATCGTCGGGCAGAGCGGCGTGGCGGGCAACTGGCTGTGGTGGTGCTTCCTGGCGGGGGGCATGCTCACGACCTTTTTCTTTGCCCGCCTGTGGCGGCGCTCCGGTGTGCTGACGGAGGTGGAGTTCGTGGAAATGCGCTATTCCGGGGCTCCGGCCCGCTTCCTGCGCGGTTTCAAGTCCATATACCTGGGTTTGTTCATGAACGTCGTCATCATCGGCTGGGTGAATGTGGCGATGATCGATATTTTCGAAATTTTCCTCGACATGTCGCGCGCCGATGCCGTGAAATGGGTCGCCGCCGCCATGCTGGTCACGGCGGCCTATTCGTCGGTGTCGGGGCTTCTCGGCGTGGCCATCACCGATGCCATCCAATTCGTGATCGCCATGGGCGGCTGCATCGTGCTGGCCGTGCTGGTGGTCAATTCCGGCGACATAGGCGGGGTGCAGGGCATGCAGGAAAAACTCGGGGCCATACAGCCCCATGCTCTCGATCTGTTACCCGCCGTCGGACAAAGCGCCGGCGACGGGGCGGGCAAACTGGGCCTTTCGCTGATGGCCTTCCTCGCTTTTGTGGGCGTGCAGTGGTGGGCCAGTTGGTACCCCGGCGCCGAGCCCGGCGGCGGCGGCTATGTGGCCCAGCGGATGATGAGCGCGCGCACGGAACGGGATTCGGTCTTCGCCACCCTGTTTTTCCAGATCGCCCACTACGCCCTGCGCCCCTGGCCCTGGATCTTGGTGGGCCTGTGCGCGATTTGCCTGTACCACCTGCCCGCCGCCTTGCCCGACGAGGCCACGCGGGCCAAGGTCGAGGAGATCCGCGCCGCCGTGGGCGACTCCGGCTACCGGATTTTCACCCTCCAGGCCGATCAGTTGGCCGAACGCGCCCGCAACGAGCCCGCCGTCCGCGAACGCCTCGACGAACTGAACGCGCTCAACGCCGCGCTGCGCGAGGCGGCCCGCTCCGATGCCGCCCTCGAAAAAGCGCTCGTGTACAGCGGCAGCGAGAAAAAGGGCTACGTGCTGGCGATGCGTGACTACCTGCCCACGGGCTTGAAAGGACTGTTGCTCGTGGCCTTCTTGGCTGCGTATATGAGCACCATCGCCACCCAGCTCAACTGGGGCGCGGGGTATCTGATCAACGACTTTTTCCGCCGCTTTCTGGCCCCGGAAGCCACCGAAGCGCAACTGGTCGGGGCTTCCCGCCTCGCCACTTTCTTGTTGATGGCCTTGGGACTGGGGCTCAGTTTCTTCATGAACAGCATCTCGGGCGCTTGGGAGTTCATCCTGCAATGCGGCGCCGGACTGGGCTTGGTGCTGATCCTGCGCTGGTACTGGTGGCGCATCAACGCGTGGAGCGAAATCGCCGCCACCGCCGCTCCCTTCGTGGCCACCGCCCTGCTGTGGAACGTCGCGTTCGAAGATCCCAAGACCAAGTACCTGCTCACGGTGGGCTTCACCACGATCGTTTGGATCGCCGTCACCTACCTGACCCCGCCCGTGGATCGCGCCACCCTCGACCGGTTCTACGAAAAAGTCCGCCCCGACGGCGCTTGGGGGCCCTTCCGCCCCGACGGCAGCGCGTCCGCTGCCCGCCTCGGTCGCCTCGCCCTGTGCTGGCTGGCCGGCATCGTGCTGGTGTACGGCAGTCTGTTCGCCATCGGACAGGCCATCCTCGGGCGTTGGGATTCGGCGGCCCCGCTGCTGCTGCTGGCGGCCGGCGCCGGCGCGCTGCTGTATTGGGCGATGGGAGAGGAACAGTGAATGCCTTGTGGGCTCTTTGCCAAGGGCAAAAACGCGGAAGGCTTCACTAAAAGGGGGGCCTTCTCAGAATTGCTTGATCAGGCTCAGGTATTCGATGCTTTTGCTCAACTTGTAAAAAGGCAGTTGCTCCATCCGGGCCCGGGCTTGCTGTTCGTCGACGTCCTTGAAAATCAGGATGGCTCCGTTGCGGGCCTGCCGCAAAAACAAATGTTCCAAAATCCCCTCCTCCTTCCATTGGGCGACGATCTCCTGCTCGTGCTTCAGGATTTCGGGAAAATTGTCGGGGAGGTTTTCCATGTCGAGGGTCAAAATGGCTTGGATGCAGTTCATGGTTGTATTTTTATGAAAATTAATATGTTAATTTGTCCAAAGGTCCCCAAAGGGAATCTTCGGTCATGGTGATTTTCAGGGAGAGAACCCTGTTTCGGCGGAAACCGTGGGTGTGGAAGGGATCCTTGAATGCCCATTCCTCGGCCTCTTCCCTGGATCCGGCGCGCAGCACGATCAATCCGGTGGTGTGTTCGATCGCATCGATTTTTCCCGTGGAGGTCAGTTCGAAATCGGTCGGTCCGGCCAAGAGCATTTTGCCGTTTGCCTTGAGCGCGGCTCCCCATGCGTAGTGTTCCATCAGGACGGCTTTGCCTTCATCGGAGGCCGGATTTTTCCATCCTTCCAATGTTTCGGCAAGGATCATGAAAAACGGCAAAGGTTTTTCGTTCAA
>JBEIJQ010000172.1:0-5965 GCA_040380145.1 Lewinellaceae bacterium
GGCGGTCACGCCGAAATTGCCCAAAGCCACGGCGTCCATCGTCGCGCCGTCCAAAGTGACGGTCTTGAACACGTTGCCGGCCGATACCGTGAAGTTGGTGGTCTCAAAGGTCGGATGAGAAGTCTTCAGTTCGATGAGCGCCCGATAGACGTTGTACAGCTTTCGGCGCAACGGCACATTGGCGTAGTTCCACAAGATCGGCTTGGGATCGGTGCGGCAGCCACTGTTGACCGTCACGCCGTCGGCGCACAGTTCAATGGTCTTGTCGTAACCCAGCTCGCCGAACTGCCACAGCATCTTGGGACCGGGGATGGTGAAAAACAAACAGGCGGCCAACTCCTGGCGGCCAAGCGCCGTGCCGAGCGTTTGGATGTTGTAATTGCCGGCAGCGTTGCCATAGGTGAGGTTCTTGAACATCAGCCTTTCCTCGTCGTGACTTTCCATGTAGCCGATCAGGTGTGCATTCTGCCAGCCGCGGGCCTGGTAATTCACCCCGTAGTTGAAGTCCCAGTTGCAGGGCCCAGCGCCAAAGCCCATCGTGGCCTGATTATAGGTGCAGTTGGCGTTGCCCCAGATCATGCAACCGTAGTTCGACAGTTCGATCTCCTCCCAGTTGTCAGCAAAATGCTCCAAGATGACATAGAAATCGTTGTCCGCGGCCCAGCAAACGTCCGCGATGCGGCGGATGTTGGTGATGCGGGAGGCATCGTATTGGCCCCAAAGCCCCACGTCGCCGCCGCTGTTGGTCTGGGTGAAGCCCTTGGACAGGTCGAAGCGGAAACCGTCCACCCGGAATTCCTGTATCCAATGGCGCATCACGCGGTCGATGAAGTTGCGGGTGGCCGGCGATTCATGGTTGAAGTCGTAGCCCACGTTGAAGGGATGCCGCGCCTCCGGGTTAAGCCACGGGTTGTCGGGCGTGGGCCTGAAAAGCACGGGATCCCAATACAACTGGCACAGCGGGCTTTGGCTGAACGCATGGTTGTACACGACGTCCAACACCACGGAAATGCCGCGTCCGTGACACTCGTCTATGAACGCTTTGAGCGCCTCGCGGGTACCGTAGTACTTGTCGAGGGCCATGTGAAAGGACGGATTGTACCCCCAAGAAATGTTGCCCTCGAATTCGTTGACGGGCATCAGGTGGATGCAATTGATGCCGAGCCGGTCGAGGTAACTCAGCGTATCGAGCAGGGTTTCGTAATCGTGGCGGGCGATGAAGTCGCGCAGCAACAGTTCATAGATCACCAGATCCGCCTTGGCCGGCGCGGCAAAGGAATTGTTTTGCCACGCATAAGGCGCCCGGCCGGGTTCCAACACCGAAACGATGCCCGTGGTCTTGCCCGTCGGATAGGCCGGACGGTTGGGATAGGTCACGTTGGGCACCCAGGTGTCGTTGCTGGGATCGAGGACGATCTCGCTGTACGGATCCGCGATCTTGATGCTCGCATCCACCCAGTATTGGAAGGCATATGTCTGTCCGGCCGTCAACCCGGGAATGTCGAGCCACCAAGAATTGCCGTCCACCGTACGGTTCATCAGATAGGCGGTCGAAGGCGTCCAATCGTTGAAGTCGCCGAGGACGAAAACATGGGATTTGTTGGGGGCAAACAGTTTCAAGCGGGCCGAAGTGGCCGTTGGGTAGGTGATGCCGTCCAAAGTGCCCGCCGGCGCGTTTTGCACGGTCGGCGTCGGGGAAGAGACATAGTAAAAAGTATCAGCCACGGTCGCGTTGCCATTGTCCGCCACGATGCGCACGAGGTGGTCGCCGGAAGCGCCCGCCACCAAGGCGTGCTGCAGAGAAGTACCGGTTGTTTGGGCCACCTGCACGCCGTTGTCGAACAGCGTCAGCGTGGCCGGCGAAGAAGCCGCCGCGTTGACTTGCACCACATCGTTGGCGTTCACCACCAGGGCGTTGGCCGTGGGCTGTAGAAATTGCGCCACCAGCCCCGCTCCGGGACCGTACACCTCCACGAACATGTCCGAACCGTCCGCGGCGCGGCCCACGATCGAACCGCTGCCGTTGCGGAAAACAAAGGCCAGTCGCAGAACAGTCTCGTTGGCGGGAACCGCGTAAAAATTGCGGATGTGGTAACGCTTGCGCCAACGGTTGTTGCCCAACGAAACCATCGCCGCATCGGGATCGTTGGTGACGCCCCAAGTCGTCGTCACATGTCGCCAATCCGTGGGGCTCGTGCTCAGGTTGGTGATCACGCCCGTGTGCACAAAAACCGGCGAAACTCCCGCCAAAGCTCCGTTGCCCAAGCCCGCATCGTACACGATCGTCACCGAATCGTTCGGCCCCGCAGTCGGGAAAACGGGATCCGTCTCGATTTGCGCGGCCATCCGCCCGCAGGCGAACAGACCCATCATCGCCATCAACAGCAGCTTTTTCATACTCATTGCGTTTTGGGGGTTAGTGTTAATTTTACACAAAGATAGGCCCCGCAGAGAGCCGCTTTTTCTTATTGTAAAAAAATGTCGGAAAAATGACACGGCAAGCCGGTATGCCTTTCAAAAGGGTAGGTTGTATTTTTTTCTTTTTTTCGAAAAAAATACCCGCCCTTCGATCAACCGATCGGACGATCCAAAAACAAAAAATGGCAAACCGATTCCCAAAACCCCTTTAACAACCCAATAAAAACAAATTCGTGCATAAAAAAATCTTTCCTGTTGGGGAAAGACGGAGTGTTTGAAAAAGCATATAAGAGTTAAACGCCCCAGCAAAAAAATAGTTCACGACCTCGGCGTTGATTTATATATTTTTTTTATTTTAATATATTTTTTTATAAAAAAATTATGATTTACAGAAAATTGCGTTGCAACGATTTGTTTTTACGGAAATCAATCCGATCGGTTGGGCTTGGGCCCAAGTCTCGGTCAAAGAAAAAAAGGCTAACTTGGGGGAAACAAAAAATGAAGCCCGCCGCTCATCGGCGTGCCTTGTGAAAACGACCTCCCCCATGCCGGACACGAACCCCACAGAACCGTTTTGGCAGTACGGTGCAGCACACTGGTTTGCCGCGCTCGACAGCGGCGAAAACGGCCTCGCGCAACGGGATGCCGAAACCAGAGCCCTTCGCCCGGTTGCCCGGACCGGGGCAGGAAAAGCCTTTCGCAAAGACCTCCTGCTGCTGTTGGGGCAATTCAAAAGCCCGCTGCTGCTGTTGCTCTTGGCCGCCGTCCTGTTGTCGGCGTTTTTGGGCGACACCTCGGACGTGGCCATCATAGTGGCCATCATCGTTCTGTCCACCCTGCTGGGTTTTTTCCAAGAAAGAAAGGCAGGGCGGACGGTCGAGAAATTGCGCGCCCTGATCGCGCTGAAAGCCACGGTCCTGCGCGACGGAGCCCCGCGGGACGTGCACACGGAAGAAGTGGTCCCCGGCGACGTGCTGGTGCTCAACGCCGGCGACATGATCCCCGGCGACTGTCTGCTGCTCGAGGCCACCGAACTGCACGTGAACGAGGCCAGCCTCACCGGGGAATCCTACCCGGCCCGCAAGTCGGCGGGGATTTTGGACGCGGACACCGAACTGCCCCGGCGCATCAATTGCCTTTGGCAGGGTTCCAGCGTGGTGAGCGGCCACGCACGGGCACTGGTCGTGCACACGGGGGCCGATACGCTTTTAGGACATGTGGCGGCCGGCACCGTGAAAACCGAGGAAACGGCCTTCGAGAAGGGGCTGCGGGATTTCGGCGGCCTGTTGATGCGGGTCACGCTGATGCTTTCCGCGGTCATCCTGGTGGCCAATCTGCTCAACCAACGGACCATCGCCGAGGCGGCCCTTTTCGCGCTGGCCCTCGCCGTGGGAATGGCCCCCGAACTGCTGCCGGCCATTACGACGATCGCCATGGCCGCAGGCGCGGGAAGACTTTTCCGCAAAAAGGTCATCGTCAAAAAACTCAACGCCATCCAAAACCTCGGCGAGGTGGATGTGCTCTGCACCGACAAGACCGGGACCATCACCGAGGGCACGATCGAAGTGGTCGGCGTCTTCGACGGCTTCGGGTCGCCCAGCCGGTTCGTGGAGGAACTGGCGTATTGGAACGCGTTTTTCGAGACGGGCTACACCAACCCCATCGACGAGGCCCTCAAAAAACGGTCGGGACCGTGGACATTTTCGCCCCAAAAACTGGGCGAGGTACCCTACGATTTCATCCGAAAACGGCTCAGCGTGGCCATCCAGGACGGCAGTCAGCAACTGCTCGTCACCAAGGGAGCCGTGCCCCAGGTGTTGGACATCTGCACAAAGATCCGCCTCGGCGACGGCGGCGAAGCGCCCATCGCCCCGCTCCGGGCCGATCTCGAGCACCGCTACAAAGGCTTCGGCGAAAACGGCCACCGGACCATAGCCGTGTGCTACAAGGCTTTTGAAGGGGACACCCCGCACAAAACGGACGAGACCGAGATGGTGTTCGCCGGTTTCGCGGTCCTGGACGATCCCGTGAAACCCGACATCGCCGAAACCATCGCCGCCCTCGACCGCCTGAACGTGGAACTGAAGATCCTCACGGGCGACAACGAGCGGGTGGCCCTGAGCATCGCCCGACAGATCGGCATCGTCCGTCCCGTGGTGGTGACGGGAAAAAAACTGGCCCACACCAGCCCCGAGGCCCTGGTGCATTTGGCACAAAAGGCCCATGTGTTCGCCGAAGTGGAGCCCCAGCAAAAGGAACGGATCGTTTTGGCCCTGAAAAAAAGACGCACCGTGGCGTACATGGGCGACGGCATCAACGATGTTTCGGCCATCCACGCCGCCGATGTGGGCATTTCCGTCCACAACGCCGTGGACGTCGCCCGCGAGTCGGCCGATTTCGTGCTGCTGGAAAAAAAGCTCGGGGTCCTGGCCGATGGGATAGCCGAAGGCCGAAAAACCTTCGCCAACACACTGAAATACCTGTACATCAGCACCGGATCGACTTTCGGCAACATCTGCAGCGTGGCCCTCGCCTCGCTCGCGCTGCCCTTCCTGCCGATGCTGCCCAAACAACTCTTGCTCACCAACTTCATCACGGACTTCCCGTTCCTGACCGTGGCCAACGACAGCGTGGACGACGAACAGCTCCGCGAGCCGGGCCATTGGGACATGCGGGTCATCCGCAACTATATGGTGGTTTTCGGCATCCACAGTTCACTATTCGACCTCCTCACGTTCTGCGCCCTGCTGTTCGTGCTGGATGCCGAAACGCCCGTTTTCCGCACGGGCTGGTTCGTGGAATCCTCGTTGACGGAATTGTGCATCCTCTTTGTGGTCCGCACCCGCAAGCCGTTTTTCCGGAGCCGCCCCGATCGATGGATGCTGGTGCTGGGGGCCGTAGCTTTCGGGTTGATCCTCGGGCTGCCGTACCTGCCATTTGCCACGGCGATCGGTTTCGCGCCCCTGCCGCCAGTCGTCCTCGGCACGTTGCTGGGCATCGTTGCAGTGTACTTGTTCACTGCGGATCGTTTGAAAAAATGGTTTTTTCTGCATTGGGAAAAAAAGCGCCGCAGGCACCGGCCCCACAAAATCGTTCCGGCCTAGCTGGACGGGGCCGGACGGGCTTTCCCGACGCCTTTTTTTTTCGCATTTTTGCGACAGCAAATCCACCACCGATCAGCAACAACAGATGATCACCAAACTCCTCATCGCCAACCGGGGCGAGATCGCGCGCCGGGTCATGCGCACCTGCCGGGAAATGGGCATCGCCACCGTCGCCGTCCACTCGGACGCCGATTGCCGGGCCCTTTTCGTGCGGGAGGCCGACGAAGCGATTTCCCTCGGCGGCAATACCCCCGCCGAATCCTACCTCGATCAGGAAAAAATCGTGGCAGCAGCCCTGCGCACGGGAGCGGAAGCCATCCACCCGGGCTTCGGGTTCCTGTCCGAAAACGCCGCTTTCGCCCGCCGCGTCCGCGAGGCCGGGCTGATCTTCGTGGGCCCCACCCCCGAAGCCATCGAGGCGATGGGCGACAAGGCCAATTCCA
>JBEIJQ010000173.1:0-5958 GCA_040380145.1 Lewinellaceae bacterium
GGTCAATCCGTACGAACCGTTGCACACAAACAACAGGTTGCCGTCCACCCCAAGGCCGTAAGGTGTTTCTACCAAAGATTCGTGGACCAGGTCCGGATCCGTCATGTCGCCGAGTGCATATACCTGCAGAAGACTGTTTTGCCACCCGCAGGGGCCGTTCATCCGCAAGGTCACATACGCATAGCCGTTTTGGGCCACCACGGGGTCGCAACTGTAAAAATGGTCTGTCACGGAAACCTGGGAAATGGGAAAAGGCAGCCCTCCGGCGTTTTCCTGCCGGTAAATGTACATGCCGGTGCGCGAGCCGAGCAGCAGATAATTCTCATAGGGGAAAATGGTCTCGATATCGGGGCCGATCTCGATTTCGCGCACGAACTGCGGCTGACCCGGATCGGTTATCCGGTACACGCGAAGGGTGGTATTGTCTACCGTGTACAGATAATCGCCCGCTACCGTGAAGCGAGCGAGTGAGCCCCCGGTGCCGGAGGTGTCCGTCGGACCGTCTTTGGCACAACCCGACCAGAACAAGACGGCAACGGTCAGGGCGAGAAGCGTTCTACTGAGTGTTCTTTCCATGTCGATTCGGAAATACGTTCGGAAAAATCAACGACGGCAGCGGGGATCTTCCAGTTCGGCGGACATCCAATCAATGGCGACCCCGAGGGCCGGATCCACGCACTCGAAATATCCGTTGTAGCCTTCCGGAAAATGACCCGCGCCGATGTTGTACGCCCGGTCTATCCGGTTGGAAACCGCGATGTTCTCTAGGTCGGCGATGTGGATGGTGACCAGATCGTCCAAGTTGTCGGCATACAGATAATCGCCCCGGATGGCCAACTGCCGATTGCCCGGAATGCTCAAAAAACGCAGCGGCACCGGCGCGGACGGATTACGGTTGTCGATCACATGGATGCCCTTGTTGAGCTCGTTGACGAACAACAGGCTGTCTTTGTAATAGATCTGCCCCAATCGGTACATCGGCCGCGGAGGCATGGACCGGATGACATGCACCGAGTCCGGCGAAATGTACACGGGACGAAGACCGAGAATGGTCGGGGTATCGGACACGTGACAGGAAACCAACGGCAACAGCGAACAAAAGACGAGCGCCGACAACAGGGCGCCTCTGCCAAGGAAAGAAGAAACGTTCATATGCATAGCGGGCGGACGGTCACGAAATTTGATGCCAATTTTTTGCAAAAAAAGGAATTTCGCTCTTTCGCCTTTGGGAAAAGCCGATCTTATTTTTCCTTTTTTCTCCCAAAAAAATCTTGAAAAAAGAGACTCAAACCACCGCCCCGTACCCCAACAC
Organism: Lewinellaceae bacterium; assembly: GCA_040380145.1. Lineage (GTDB taxonomy): Bacteria > Bacteroidota > Bacteroidia > Chitinophagales > Saprospiraceae > JBEIJQ01. The sequence goes on from JBEIJQ010000173.1 coordinate 1,313, forward strand.
CGTTCCAAACCCTTTTTCCCGCAGATAGCGGCGCAGGCGTTCTCCCTCCCAAGCAGAAGCCATCAGCACGAAATCTCCGCCCCATGCGCCGAGGGATTTCACCGTGCCCGGAAAATCGGGAAAATGCTCCGTTTGCGCGCGGGGCAGGCCGAGGGCTTCGGACAGGTAGTTTTCGTGGGCCGTGAGCAATTCGCAGAAGGTCTCGAAGTCGAGGCTGGGCCTGCACAGCTGTTCGGTGATGCCGCTCAGGGCAGGCACGAGACGCTCGCGGACATCGGGCGCGAGGGCGCGGTAACGGGCGATGCCGGCCCGGCTGTCCTGCTTGCGGCCCAGATACACGAAATAAAGCAGCGGCGCGAAGGGCGGGTTCCAAGCCGCGGGTTCCCACTCGGGCATGCCGCCGGCTCCGAGTCGGTACACGATCGGACCGCCGGCCGAGGCGCAGGCGATGTCGTACCCCGAGCCGCCGAAAGTGCGGGCCAGCAGCGCAAAGGGATCCACGCCGGCCCAGCGGGCCACGTTGGCGATCAGCGTCGAACTGGTGCCCAAGCCCCAAAGCCGCGGGAAATCCAATTGCGCGGTCACGCCCAAACAGGGCGCATCGGACAGGAACGCTGGGTTCAGTTCCGCCGCCGCGCACAGGATCTGTTGGAGGCGCAGGGCCACTTCCGCGTCGGTGGATTGCTCGACGGCGAAATCCCGCCCCGCGAAATCGGCGGAAAACCAGGGCAACCCCTCCACGTCGAGGCTTTCCCAGCGTACGGACAGGCGGCGGGTCGGCGAAGGCTCGGCCATCGGAAATGTCTCGACCTCGAGGGATTGGCCCATCCTCGTGGGCAGGGCAAGGGCGGAAGCGCCGTCGAGGACGGCGTACTCGCCGGTCAGCAGCAATTTTCCCTTGGAAAAAAATCGTTCCGGGTTCATCGGTTTGATTTGCGGTTTATTCCCACCAAACGAGGCTTTCGGTCACGGCGTACCACCTTTCGTAGTGCTGGCCGTATCGGGCGTCCACTTCGTTGCGCTTGATCTTGAGCGTGGGCGTGAGCAGGCTGTTTTCCACCGTCCACTCTTCGCCGACGACCACGACGGTCTTGAGCCGCTCGTGTTGGTCGAGTTCTTGGTTGGTGGCCACCATGGTGTCCAACAAGGCGGCGGCAAGTTCCTCGCGGTCCTGTTCGCGGGCCGCCTGGGAAAGCACCACGAGCCCGATGGGCTGGGGCAGCCCCGGGCCGGTGACGCAGACCTGCTCGATGGCCGTATTGTCCAACAGGCGCATTTCGATCGGAGAAGGAGCCACGTACTTGCCCTTGCCGGTCTTGAACAGTTCTTTCACGCGGCCGGTGATGTGGAGGAAGCCCTCGTCGTCGATATGGCCCGTGTCGCCCGTGCGCAGGAAACCGTCGGAAGTGAGCGCCTCGGCGGTCAGTTCGGGATTTTTGTAGTAGCCGTTCAGGATGCAGGGGCTTTTCACTTGGATCTCGTTGCCCTCGCCGATGCGCACCTCGTTGTGGGGCAAGGCCCGCCCCACCGATCCAAAACGGAGCTGGCCGCGCAGGGTAAAGTGCGAGTAGGCGCAGTTTTCGGTCATCGCATACCCTTCCTGGATGTTGATGCCCAAGGCCGCGTACCACTCGAGGAGCGAAGCGGCGATGGGGGCCGCGCCGCTCAGCGCGTAGCGCGCCTCCGCGAGGCCGAGGCCGCGCTTGATCTTGTTTTTGAGGTACGACGAGAGAAAAGGTATTTTCAGCAGCAGGCGCAAACGGGCCGGCGGCAATTTTTCGAGAATCGCCATTTGGAACTTGGTCCAGATCCTGGGAACGCCCAAAAACACGTGGGGCTGGGTGTCCTGCAGGTTTTTGGCGACAGATCGAGGGACTCGGCAAAAGACACCGCCCCGCCGCAGTACAGACAAGCGACTTCCACCACGACGCGCTCGGCGATGTGGCACAAGGGCAGGTAGGAAAAAAAGCGGCTGCCCCGGCCGAGGTCGTCGAACAAGCGCAGGGCGTGCGTGGCCGCAAAGGCGAAGTTCTGGAACCGGTGCATCACGCCCTTGGGCTCGCCCGTGGTGCCCGAGGTGTAGATGATCGTCATCAGTTCGTCCAGGGCGCGGCGCGGCTCCCCGGACATAGGCTCTACCCGTGCGCACAGATCGTCCCAGCGGTCGTAGCCGCTCTGGGCGTAAATGGGAAAAGTGATCCCGTACACTCCCTCCGGAATGCCGGGACGCATCTGCTCGAACTGGTCGAGCTTGCCCACAAAACAAACCTTTGCCTCGCTGTGCTCCAAGATCTGCCGCACCGAACGGGCCGTGAGGTTGGGGTACAGGGGCACCGACACGTGGCCGCTCATCATGATGGCGAGGTCGGCCAAGATCCAGTAGTTGCAGTTTTTCGACAAAATTGCGATCCGGCTTTCCGCGGGCAAGGCCAAGCCGCCCAGCACCGCTGCCATGCGCCGTACACCTTGGCCGGCCTCACGATAGGTCATCGTCCGCCATTGGCCGTCAATGGGCTGTCGCAGAAAAACCGCGTCGGGGCTTTCGCGCTCCCAACGAAAAAACATCTCGAGCGGGGTGTGCAGTCCGGTGTAGGGAGACATAAAGGAAAAACGATCAGAACAAGGTATATACAAAAGGGGCCACTGCGGAACCGCCGCCGAAGACCAGCAGAGCGCCCAAGAGCAACAGGGCCAGCAGCACCGGCATCAGCCACCATTTCTTGCGGGCCATCAGGAATTTCCAGATATCGGTGAAATCGTTCATCTCTCTTTTTTTGGGAAAAAAATCAACGGGGAATGACCAAAAGGGCGTCGAACAGCCCCCCAGCCGAAGAAAGGCGCAGGGCGTACGTGCCGGCCGGAAGAGCGTCGGTGACGATCGAAAAGCGGTTTTCGCCGGCTTGAACCTCCCAAATCCCGCTGCGCACCACTTGCCCCGCCATGTTCCGCAACGCAAAGGCCATGGAACCCGAGGCCGCAGCGTCAAACTGCACCTGCAAGGGCTCGCCGGCCGACAACGGCGACGGAAAAACGCGCACCTCGCCTGCCGTGCCGGGCAGGGCGTTCACCGAAACGGCGTTGCTGGCCCCGAAACGGGTGATCGGCGTGAAAGAAGTGCACGTGTATTCGGGATTGAAAGGCCGCACCCGCCAGAAATAACGGTAGTTGTTGTTCATCGGCAACGGATTGAAAAAGCGCTGCGACGCATAAAACGTATCGCGCACCATCACCTCTTCGTACACCGTGGAAATCGAATTGGGCGACGAGGAAAGACCCACCTCCAACACGTACGCCGTGGCGTTCGGCACCGCGTCCCAAGTAAAGGTGTATTGCCCTGGCGCCAGCACAGTGCCCTCGGCGGGCACCAACTGCGTGGGCACCGCGGTGATGGGCTGGTAGCCGGGATAGGGGTATTGCGCAAATCCCGGCCCCCGTTGGTAAACGATGTTGGCCCGCATCTGCTCGATCTGCCCCGGCGTGAAGCCATCCATGCAGGCATCGTCGGAATACGACATGATGTTGCGGCCGTCCGAGCGGAAATCCACGTTGTCGGGATCTTTCTGCAAGGTGGGGCTTTGGGCGTTGGCGTTGCAGGTCCAGCGGTCCGACAGGTAGTCAGGACCGGTGTCGCACACACGGTCGGCCGCCGTGGCGCAGTTGGAACCGTCCACCAGTTCGACTTCCACGGCCAAGGTGTCGAAATACTGCTGGATGTTCGTGAACACAGTATCGCCGTTGATCACCGTGTCCTGCCAGACCCACCAGTCGCTGTAATGGTACTGCGGTGTGGGCTGGGAGTATGTGTAGTTGATGTCCTCCCAACCGAAAAACGGGTGCGGCAGAGTGAACAGGTGCCCGCATTCGTGCGCCCAGGTTTCGCCCTCCATGCAGCCGTAGTTGATGAAGATGTTGTCGGGCCGGCGCAGATAATACCCACAGGCCCCGGCGGGATCGGCCACCATGTAGCAATTCACGGCCCCGGAACTGTCGTACGGAGCGGTGGTGTTGGCCACGTCCAGATAATCTTGGGGGTCGTTGCCGTGGGCGTAGAGCGCGCTGTTGTTGAACGAATCGAGGCCGATCATGAAGAACCGCACGTTGGCCGAATCGTAATACGACTGCAAAGAGCAGTAGGCGTCCAGCAGCCCGCTCCAGGGCAGGGCGGCGATGCCGTCGTCGTCGGCCACCATCCAGATCGCCATGGGCGCGTGCAGGAGGGAGTCGGGATCAACGGGGAATTGGTGTTTGTGGACGCAGTAGTGCTTGGCCCACAGGTCGTCGCCCTCGGGCAAAACGCCGCAGTGTTGGGCGGTGAGCGGCGCCGTCGCGCAAAGGGCGAGCGCGCATGCGAGGAGTATTGGAAAAAAGCGCAATTCCGATGGTTGAAGAGGTAAAAAAGTGTCGTGTCCTGCCTTGTTTTGGAAAAAGCCCTTCGGGCAAATCTTTTTTCCAAAAATTTTTTCTCAAAAAAAAGAAAAACGAACCACAAAAAAAAGGCGAACCCCGGCTTTGCGGGCCGGGGTTCGCGCATTTCCTTGACCCAAAGGGAAAAGGCAGCGTATCAGCGGATGCCGTGCATCATCGTCATCAACTTGCGCGAGAGCGCCAGCAGGATCGCGCCCGAGGCGATGGCCATGAACACGAAC
>JBEIJQ010000174.1:0-5932 GCA_040380145.1 Lewinellaceae bacterium
CCTAATGACAATTTTGGGATCATGTAGCAATTGTTTGACGCAAGCTGAATCTTGCAACAAAAAAATTCCATTGACAAATTTCGATCAACATTTGCCTACATTTGACGGACAACCATTTTATTTACCTATATAACCAACTGTATGTCAAACATCAACACCCAACCCCCGATCGAGAAAATTGTCCAAGAAGGCTACACCGTCGACATCGGCGGTTTCATTTCCAAAGCCTGGGAAATGGTCAAAAGCAATATGGGGCTGTTTGTGGCAGCCACGCTCCTGCTCTTGTTGTTTTCCGCCCTTGGCAACATCATTCCCGTGGTAGGCTCCATCGCGCAGTCTTTACTGTCGGCGGCCATGACCGTTGGATTTGCCGCAGCGGCCCACAAGGCCTACAACGGCGAAACGATCGCCTTCGGTAACTTTTTCGAGGGCTTTCCTCACATGGCCAAACTCTTTGGCGTCAATCTGTTGACCGGATTGGTCATTGTTTTGTGCTTTGTCCCGTTCATTGCCGCGCTGATCGTCGAATTCAGCGGTGACTTCGATGCGCTCGCTCCGCCCAGCGACGACGAGGATCCGGAGGCCATGGTGGAATGGATATCTTCCCTGTTTGGTTCGACAATATTGTTGTTGGCATTTTTTATTAGCTTGTTGTTGGCCATAGTGGTGGGCTCCCTGTTTTCTTTTGCCCCGCACTATGTTTTCTTCTATGGTATGGGCGTAGTGGCGGCTATGCAGACCAGCGCAAAGGTGGTGTCCACCCAATTCGGTCCTATGCTGGGCCTGATGATCGTGAGCGGCCTGGTAGCTTCTTCAGGAGCGCTGCTGTGTGGGATCGGGCTGTTGTTCACCCTTCCGGTAGGCTTGGTCACTATATACATTGCCTTTGCCGAGATCAACCATCTCAAGGCTGATCAAAACCGCGACTTGGACCAGCACCTGGTCGGATAAAAGATACAAATATCTGGATCGATCAGCCATTCGGCCCGTTTTGTCGGTCCTCGGGAGTATGTTTCCCGGGGACCGATTTTTTTTCGAAAAAAATCATCCCAAAATTGTCATTAGAATTTTTTGATCTGCTCAATTTTGGCCTTTTTTAGACTTTTTCATCGGTAGCGTTTGGGCTGTTCCTTGGATGATTTGTTCCTTGTTGGACTTACTTTTTCTTGTTCTTCTTCCCAAAAAGAAAAAGAAACCAAAGTAAATCCCGATCAAATCCGTCGCCAACGCGAGTCTTTTGTTCGCGGGCGCAAAAAAACTCGATTTGCGGGGCGATGGTTTGCCCTCGAATAGCCCTCGTTTGCCGCAAATCATCCAACAGGAATTTAGCTCAGGCCCAGTACCCAAAGCCGCGCTGTCGGGATTTGCTCGAAGGCCGGCTGGGCAGTAAGAATTCCTTACAGGTCGGTCTTTGATTTTCGAGGAGCTCAACCGTTCTTTATAGACTGTATTTCAATTTCTTACAACCGAGAATCTTTAATGGCCGCCATTAGAGATTTTTCCTAATGACAATTTTGGGGAAAACAGACAAAAAAATTCCGAAAATCAAATCAATAACACTTCGGTCAAAAACGGAGCCTCAAACCCTCCCCAGCACCCGACAGGTTTCTTCCAGCATTTCGTCCGTAAAGTCCAAGTGGGTCACGAAGCGCACCGTTTGGGGACCGAAGGGCGAAGCCAGCACGCCGTGCCGTGCCAGATCGGCCAACACGGAGGCGGCCGTGCGGGGCGCTTTCACATCGAAGATCAGGATGTTGGTCTGCACGGGGCGCAGGCCGTCCACCCAATCGAGTTCGGCGAGGCGTTCGGCGAGACGGCGGGCGCGGCGGTGGTCGTCGCGCAGGCGCTCCACGTGGTGGTCGAGGGCGTACAGTCCGGCGGCGGCCAGGTAGCCGGCCTGGCGCATCCCGCCGCCCATGGCCTTGCGCAGGCGCCTGGCCGCGCGGATGCTCTCCGCGTCGCCGATCAACAAGGATCCGACCGGCGCGCCGAGGCCCTTGGACAGGCAGATCGAAAGGGTGTCGAACTGCGCGCCCCACTCCAGCGGCTTTTCGCCGGTCTCCACGAGGGCGTTGAAGAGCCTGGCGCCGTCGAGGTGCAGTCGGAGGCCCTTTTCGCGGCAAAGCGCGGCGATGGGCCGCACCTCGTCGAGTGTGTAATAGGTTCCCCCACCCTTGTTGCAGGTGTTTTCCAGCACCACGAGGCGGCTTTTGGGCAGCCAGTCGAAGTCGGGGTTGATGGCCGCGCCCACCATTTCGGCGGTCACCTTGCCGTTATGCCCGTCGAGGAGCTTGACCGCGAGACCGGAATTGGAGGCATAGCCGCCCGTTTCGAACTGGTAAATGTGCGAGAGCCGGTCGCAGATCACCTCTTCCAAGCGGCCCGTGTGCACGGCCAGCGCGATCTGGTTGGTCATCGTGCCGGAGGGGCAGAAAAGCGCGGCCACCTTGCCGAAGCGTGCCGCGGCGCGCTCTTCCAGGGCGTTCACGGTGGGGTCTTCGCGGAAAACATCGTCGCCCACTTCGGCCCGCATCATGGCGTCCAGCATAGCGGGCGTGGGTTTGGTGACGGTATCGGAAATCAGGTTGGCGGTCATGGGGCGATTTTTTTCCAAAGGTACTTTTTTCGTCCCAACGGGCATTTTTTTCCCGAAAAAGCCGCCTTTTCACGGATTGTTTGCGGTTGCCGCGCCTGAACCTTATTTTTGTTTTTCCATTTCTTTTTTTAGAAAAAAAATTTTTCCCAAAAAACCAACCCCGCAGCGCCATGGCCCGTACGAATGTCCTTTTCCTGTTGCTTTTCTTTGCGTTCAGCGTGCTCGCCTGCGAAAAGGACGACGCCCCCGATCCGGTGGATCCCGTGCCTTTTGTCTGCGACACCACCCACCGCCCGGTGGTGCTGGTGCACGGCTTTTTGGCCTCCGGCGATACCTATTCGCTGCAGTACCAACGCTTCACTTCCAACGAATACTGCGGACAGCGCATTTTCGCCTTTGACTGGAACACCCTGGCGCAGGGGGCCGACAACACCGGTATCCTAGACGCCTTCATCGATGCCGTTTTGGCCGAAACCGGGGCCGACAAAGTAGATCTGGCCGGCCACTCTGCGGGCAGCGGCCTGTGCTTCAGTTTTTTGTCCACGGCGGCGCGTGCCGCCAAAGTGGCCCATTACGCGCACTTGGCGGGAAATCCCCCGGCCGGCGCGGCGGGCCCCAACGGCGAGATCCCCACCGTGAACGTCTATTCCACCGCCGATCTGATCGTGACAGGCGGCGACGCGCCCGGCTGCACCAATGTCAATCTGGTCACCGCCGATCACTACCAAGTGGCCACCAGCGCCGAAACCTTCCGGCAAATGTTCCGCCTGTTCAACGACGGCACCGAGCCCCTCACCACGGAAGTGTTGCCCGAAGCGCCCAACGTGTTGCCCTCGGGCTTCGTGAGCGTTTCCGGACGGGCCGTGACCTTGGGCGAGAATACGCCCGTTTCCGGCGGCACGGTGGAAATCTACGAAGTGAACCCGGCCACGGGACAGCGCCTGCGCGCCTCCGCGGACGCCGTCCTGACCACCGCTGCCGACGGCCAGTGGGGGCCATTCCGCGCCAAATCGCTTTCCACCTATGAATTTCGGCTCAGCCCGGGCGGCAGCGCCCGTCCCGTGATCTACTTCCGCGAGCGGTTCAAGCGTTCCAACGAACTGGTGTACCTGCGTTCCTTCCCCACCACGGGCCTCGGTGCCCTGCTGCTCAGTTCGCTGCCCAGCGACGACGACCAATCCGTCGTGGCGATTTTCGCATCTTCGCAGGCCGTCATCGACGGGCGCGACGAACTGTTTATCGACAACCTCGAACTTTCCACCGCCGATTTCGCGGACGCCGACAAATCGGCCATCGCCTTTTTCTGCTACGACGACGGCAACGGCACGACGGACGCCACGCCTGTGGGCTTGTTCGGTAATTTTCCGTTCCTCAGCGGCGTGGATGTGTTCGTGCCCACGGCGCCGGCCGCCTCGGTGCACTTGCGCATGAACGGGCGTTCGCTGCACGTGCCCAACCGCCGGTCGGCCAGCGACGGCGTGATCGTGGCGGTGTTCGACTGATGCAGAGGGCGGATCAGGTGTCCAGTTCGTGGAACTTTTTGGTTCCCTTGGCGAAATAGGCCCACACGATGCTGCCCCGGTACAGCCCCCGGTCGTTGAACACGGGCGGGGATGTGAATCCGTGCCGGTTGATCAGCCGTTTGTACAGAATCCGTTTGCGCAGGTTTTGGGGCATTTTTCCGTAAAAAGAAAAATGTGCCCGCACGACGGCCCAGATGTTGCCCCACTCGCCGCGCACGAGGAAGCGGGCGCCGGCCACCCCGTCCAGCACGAGGCGGGCGAAGACCATCGCGAACACCCGTCGCTTGGGGGCGTTTTTCAGCACGGAGGTGAGGCTGTTGCGGAAATTCAGGAAAGTTTTGTGCGAATTGACCTTTGGCAGCGTGCCGCCGCCGATGTGCCACACATGTGAGCGCGGGCACACCATCACCTTGTATCCGGCCCGCTTGATGCGCCAGCACAGATCGATTTCTTCCATGTGCGCGAAATAATCGCCGTCGAAGCCGCCGATGGCGTGGAACAATTCGGCGCGGACGAACAGCGCCGCTCCCGAGGCCCAAAAGACTTCCGCGGGGTCGTCGTACTGCCCTTCGTCGTGTTCGAGGGTCTCGAAGATCCTTCCCCGGCAAAAAGGGTAGCCCAAATGGTCGATCCAACCGCCGGCCGCGCCGGAGTATTCGAACTGTCCGGGCACCGCGTGCAAGCGGATCTTGGGCTGGCAGGCGCCCACCGAGGGGTCTTCGTCGAGCACCGCCACGACCGGTTCCATCCAGCCCATGGGCACCTCCACATCGGAGTTGAGGAGCACATAGTAATCGAAGCGGCGGATCTGGGCCAAGGCGCGGTTGTAGCCCTCGGCGAAACCGAAATTGCGTTCCAGCCGGACGAAAAAATGACGTGCCCCATTTTCCAAAGATTGGGCGGAGTATGGAAGGTAGCCCCTTTTTTCCAACCATTCCACCGAACCGTCCGTAGAGCAGTTGTCGGCCACCACCACGGCGAAGTCGCTGTCCGAACCGGATTCCACCGAGGGGAGGAACCGTTCCAGATAGTTCTGTCCGTTGAAGTTCAAGATGACGACGGCTACCGACATACAGGTTTTCGGCGGTTGGTCGCGCCTTTCGGCGCTCGGGTTTTTGTTTTTTCGGGAAAAAAAATCAGTGGAAAAAAACGGAAGGGAAGTTTTCAAGTACGCTTCTGGCGGCCAATTCGTCGCGTCGGAGCTGGTCGCGGAGGGTTTCGAGGCCGTCGAACTTTTCGTCCGCGCGGAGCCACCGGAGCAGTTCGAGCGTGACCGTTCGGCCGTAAATGTCGCGGTCGAAATCGAAGAGGTTGACCTCGATCGTCCGCTGCAGTCCGTCGGCGACGGTCGGTCGCTCGCCTATGTATAACATTCCACCGATGATTTCGTTCTCGATGCGTGCCCGAACGGCATAGATTCCCTCGACGGGCACCAGTTTGTGCACGGACGCGGGCCGCAGGTTGGCCGTGGGAAAACCGATGGTGCGGCCCAGTTGGTCGCCCTTGACCACGGTGCCGCGGAGGGTGTACGGATGCCCGAGCAGGTGGTTGGCCGCCGACAGGTCGCCGGTCTCGAGCGCTTGTCGGATCTTGGTGGAACTGACGGCGATGTCGTCCACCGTTTGGCGGGGGATTTCTTCCACGGCATACCCGTATTGCGGGGCCATTGCTTGCAAGAGCGCGATGTCGCCGCGTCGTCCCTGTCCGAATCGGTGGTCGTAGCCGATCACCAGCAGTTCGGGCCGGAAGCGGCGCACCAGGAAATCGGCCACATAAGTTTCGGGCGGCTGCTTGGAAAAAGATTCGGTGAAGG
>JBEIJQ010000175.1:0-5931 GCA_040380145.1 Lewinellaceae bacterium
CCCACAACGAATTCTCCCCATGCGCGAAGTGTACATCCTTTCCGCCCAACGCACCCCGATCGGATCTTTCGGCGGTTCGCTTTCCGAAGTCCCCGCCCCCAAATTGGGCGCGGCGGCCATACAGGCAGCTCTGCAGAAAGCTGGCGTGGATCCCGCTACGGTGGACGAGGTATTGTTCGGCAACGTCATCTCGGCCAATCTCGGCCAAGCCCCCTCGCGGCAGGCGGCCCTTTTTGCCGGAATGTCCAACCGCATTCCCTGCACCGACGTCAACAAAGTTTGCGCATCCGGCATGAAATCCGTGATGCTCGGCGCGCAAAGCATCCAAGTCGGCCAGAACGACCTCGTGGTGGCCGGCGGCATGGAAAACATGTCGCGCATCCCCTACTACCTGCCCACCGCGCGTTACGGCCAGCGCTACGGCCACGGCGAACTGGTGGACGGACTGGTGAAAGACGGCCTGACCGATGTGTACAACCAATTCGCCATGGGCGTCTGCGCCGACCGCACGGCCGAAAAATTCGGCATCACGCGCCAAGAGCAGGATGAGTTCGCGGTGGCATCTTACAAACGCTCCGCAGCTGCTTGGGAAGCAGGGCATTTCGGCCATGAGGTCGCATCCGTATCGGTTCCCCAACGCAAGGGCGACCCGATCGTGGTGTCCAAGGACGAGGAGTACACCAACGTGAAGTTCGACAAGATCCCCTCGCTGAACCCCGTGTTCACCAAAGAGGGCACGGTGACCGCCGCCAATGCATCCACCATCAACGACGGTGCTGCCGCCCTCGTGTTGGCCAGCGGCGAAAAAGTGCGGGAACTCGGCCTGAAGCCCATCGGACGCATAGTGGCATTCGCCGATGCCGCCCAAGAGCCGGAATGGTTCACCACCGCGCCCGCCCTGGCCGCCCCCATCGCCCTTCAAAGGGCCGGGCTGTCGCTCGGCGACATAGATTTCTTCGAGGTCAACGAAGCGTTCTCGGTAGTTACGCTCGCGTTCATGAAGGCACTCGGAATCCCGCACGAAAAAGTGAACGTGTTCGGAGGAGCCGTTTCGCTGGGCCATCCGCTGGGCGCTTCCGGGGCCCGCATCTTGGTCACTCTGCTCAACGTGCTGCAACAAAAAGGCGGCCGCTATGGAATGGGGGCCATCTGCAACGGCGGCGGCGGTGCCTCCGCCATCATCGTGGAACGCCTTTGATTTCATCGACGGCGACCGTTCTTCCCACAAAACCGCACAAAGGCGCATCCTTTTGTGCGGTTTTGTGTATTTTCGCGGAAAAGTTTTTTTCGATGCAAAACAAGACCAAGACATTCGCTTTTTCTGTGTTGCTTGCACTGGCCCTCACGGGCTGCGATGAAGTGCCGCCGACCGTCCAGCTCGACCGCTACGAATGTTCCGATCCCGCTCCGACGGCGCAGCCACGCCGCGTATTGATCGAAGAGTTCACGGGCGTGAAGTGCGTCAACTGCCCAGATGGAGCCGCCCAGATCGCAGCTTTGTTGGACCAAAACCCCGATCGGCTCATCGCGGTTTCCATCCACACGGGATTTTTCTCGACGACGTTCCCCAACAGCCCCCAGGATCTGACCTTTGCGGAAGGTCCCGCAATCAATAACCTGATCGGCAATGTAGAGGGCTACCCGGCCGCCACAGTCAACCGCCGTCTGTTCCCGGGCGAATCGGCCCGCCCCCTCGGACAGGCCAAATGGCCCGGCTACATCGCCACGGAACTTTCAGAAACCCCTCTGGTGAACGTCGAGATACTCAACGTGGCCTACGATTCGATCCTGCGCCGCGTGACCTTCGATGTCCGGCTCGAGTGCAACGCGAACGTGAAATCGGAAATCGCCGTCACGGCACTGGTCACCGAGGACGGTATCGTGAGCCCGCAGGAAACCCGCACGGGCGTGGTGGACGGTTATGTGCACAAGCACGTGCTGCGGGCCATGCAGCCCAACGCCAACGGCTTGAGCGTGCCGCAGTTGCCTTTCGTGCATACCTTCTCCTTCGACTTGGATCCGCTTTGGGTCTCCGAGAACTGTCACCTCGTGGCCTTTGCCCACTACAAAGATGTGGCCGGCGGCAATGTGGCCGTCCTTCAAGCCGCCACCGAACATGTACATTGACCGCCGATGAAACTCGTGACCGTCATCCAGGCGCGCCGGGGTTCTACCCGACTGCCCGACAAGGTGTTGCTGCCCTTGGCCGGCGAACCGTTGTTGGCCCGCATGGCCGAACGGGTCCAAGCGGCCGGCCTGGTGGGTACCGTGGTGGTGGCCACTACCACCGATCCGCACGACGATGCCGTGGAGGTGCTGTGCGAAGCGGCCGGATTGAACTGTTTCCGCGGGCACCCCACCGATTTGTTGGACCGGCACTACCAAGCGGGCAGGGCTTGGGGGGCAGATGTGGTGCTGAAAATCCCCTCGGATTGCCCGCTTATAGATCCGGCGGTGATTGACCGTACCATCGCCCACTACCTCGAACAGCCCCAAGCATACGATTTCGTGAGCAACCTACATCCGCCGACCTACCCGGACGGCAACGATGTGGAAATCATGCCGATGCATATCTTGGAAACCGCTTGGCGGGAGGCAGAAAAGCCCCATGAACGCGAACACACCACCCCGTTCGTTTGGGACCGGCCCGAACGCTTCCGCATCGGCAATGTGGCTTGGGAAACCGGTCTGGACTACTCGATGTCCCACCGTTTCACCATCGACTACCGCGAAGACTACGAGTTCATCCGCGCCGTTTTCGACGAACTTTACGAGGAAAAACCGCTCTTCGGACTGGACGATATCTTGCGGCTGTTGGACGAAAAACCCGAAATTTATGCCCTCAACGCCCTCTTCGCCGGCGTGAACTGGTACCGAAACCACTTGGATGACCTCAAGACCGTTTCTGCCGATCAAACCAAAAACATCTGAAACGATGCGTACCGCCTTTTTCCTCCTGTTGCTCCTGCCCCTCGGCGTTTGTGCGCAAACGGCCGAAAGCACTTTTTTCATCGAGGTTTACGGCGATGCCCAGATAGACGTGAAACCCGACATATTGAACTACAGCGTCACTTTCTACGACTTCAGTCAGGTGGACGACGGTTTCAACGATATGGGCAATGCCCCTGTCCCGGTGAGCATCGAAACGGCCGAAAAAATTTTGTTGGACCTCGCCAAAAAACACGGCGTCAAACCCGAAAAACTGCTCTCCGACAAGTACAGCGTGGTGTCCGAATCCTCATACGGCTCCAGTCAGCTTTCCTATACTTTCGTGTTCAACGACCTCGTCAAGCTCGAGGGGTTCGTAGAGGATCTGCGGTCTCAAAAAATTTTCAACGGCAGTTTTTCCACCATGTTTTACTCCAAAGAAAAGGAAGCCCAACGCGAACTGCGAAAGGCAGCTTTCGAGAATGCCCGAGCCAAGGCCGAGGAACTCGCCATCGCCATGGGCAAAAAACTGGGGCCGGCCACCCAAATCTGGGAGGAATCCACGACAGCGCCCTACGATGCTCTCACAGGTTATTATTACGGCGACGGTGCGGAACCCCTTCCCACGCCCGGTTACGGCGGCGATCCGTCCAAAAGCACCTTGCACAGCAAACTCCGCGTGCGTTTCGCATTTTATTAAAGGAGCCCTCGGAAAGTACTTTACGGGTCCATTTCACAAATTTTTTCGAGAGCTTTTCCTGTTCTTTTTCACAAAAAATCACAACATATTTTTTCCAATTTTTTTCCCCAAAAAATGACTCCAGAAAGAACCGCAGAACTCAGTGCCTTGGCGCTCAATGTCCGTGAGCACATCATCCGCATGTCCACCGACGGCGGCTGTTTCATCGGCGCTTCCCTGTCGTGCGCCGACCTTTTGGTCTATCTGTACGCCGATTTCCTGAATGTACGGGCAGACAACCTCGACGATCCCCGCCGCGACTACCTTTTTCTGTCGAAGGGACACGATGTGCCGGCTCTGTACGGTACTTTGGCCGAGCTGGGCATTTTGGAAAAAGAGCGGCTGAAAAACCACCTCAAGTCCAACGACCACATCTACTGGCATCCCAACCCGAACGTGCCCGCCATCGAGTTCCATTCCGGCTCGCTGGGGCACCTGCCCTCCGTGGCGATGGGCGTGGCGATGGACTGCCGCATGCGGGGGCACGACAACCACATCATCTGCATCACCGGCGACGGGGAACTCAACGAAGGTTCGGTTTGGGAGGCCGTGCTGGTGGCCGCCGCGCACAAGCTCAACCGCCTGACGATCGTGGTGGACCGCAACGCCTTCCAAGCCAACATGGCCACAGAGGATCTGATCCCCTTGGAACCGATGGCCGACAAGTTCGAGGCGTTCGGTGCGGTGGTGCGCCGCATCGACGGGCACGATTTTTCGGCCTTGGACGAGGCCTTCCGCGCCCTACCCTTCCACCCGGAAAAACCCTCCGTCATCATCGCCGACACCGTGCGCGGAAAAGGCCTCCCCAGCATCGAGGCCCGCGCCGACCGCTGGTTCGTGAACTTTTCGCATACGGAGGTGGAGCACCTGCTGCGCGAGCTCCACGGCGATTCGACCACCCAATTGACTTCCGAAACCATCGTGGCACGATGACATTCCCTTTTTTATGGAAAAAAAACCCCTTATCCTGATCACCAACGACGACGGCATCACCGCTCCCGGCATCCGCGCCCTCGTGGAAGCCGCCCGTGGGCTGGGCGATCTGCTGGTGGTGGCCCCCAACAAGCCCCAATCGGGGCAAGGTCACGCCATCACCCTCAACGAACCCCTGCGCCTGTACCGCGTGGAATTGTTCGAGGGCGTCGAAGCATGGGAATGCAGCGGCACGCCCGTGGACTGCGTGAAACTGGCCAAGCACATGATCCTGAAAGACCGCCGACCGGACATTTGCGTGTCGGGGGTCAACCACGGTTCGAACGCCTCGATCAACATTCTGTACTCCGGCACCATGTCGGCGGCCATGGAAGCCTCTCTGGAAGGCATCAATTCCATCGGGTTTTCGCTGCTCAACTACCGTTTCGACGCGGATTTCACCGCCTCCGCCCACTTCGCCCGCATCCTGATCGGACAGGTGCTGGAAAAAGGACTCCCGTCTGGTACCAAACTGTTGAACGTCAACATTCCCGACCTGCCGGTATCGGGCATCCGAGGATTCAAGGTCTGTCGCCAAGCCGAAGCGCATTGGAAAGAGGAGTATCGGGAAAACACAGATCCTTACGGACGCAAATACTATTGGCTCACCGGCAAGTTCGTGAACGAAGATGTGGGCGAGGATTCCGATGTGTGGGCCCTCGAGCACGGTTATATTTCCGTAGTGCCTTCCATGCACGACCTCACGGCCTACAAAGCACTGCCCGAATTGGCCGATATGGTCCGCGTGCGCCAGTCTTGAACCCTCCTGAAGGGTTTTGTTTCAACCATTGCTTTTTTTCCTTGTCATTTTCCGACCTCAAGCTCACCCGACAATTTCTCGACGCCGTTGCCGAGGCCGGGTACGAGAAACCCACGCCCATCCAAGAAAGGGCCATTCCCGCTGTTTTGTCGGGGCAACATGTGCTGGGGATCGCTCAGACGGGCACGGGCAAAACAGCTGCGTACCTGCTGCCTACCCTCCAGTTGCTTAAATTCCACCAAGACACCGGCGTGCGCGCGCTGGTGCTGGCTCCTGTCAAAGAGCTGGTGGTACAGATCGCCGAACACGCCCAGATGCTGGCCAAGCACACGGACCTGCAGATAGCGGCCCTGTACGGCGGTGTGGGCGTCACCAACCAGAAAAAACGCCTTGCCCAAGGCATTGACCTGGTGGTGAGCACGCCGAAACGCTTGTTCGAACTCTACGAATCGGGTGCTCTTCCCCTCGCCTTCATCAAGATTTTCGTGCTGGACGAAGCCGACCGGATGATGGACATGGGTTTTGTGCCCCA
>JBEIJQ010000176.1:0-5875 GCA_040380145.1 Lewinellaceae bacterium
ACGACGAGGGCGGCCAATGCCGCAAGGAGTAAATTTTTCATGGTAAAAATTGATTGGAGGTTAAAAAAATTAATTATAGGTTAATAAATGGGTTTATTTTGGCTAAAAAGAGTAAAAAAGTATATAAAAAAGTGGCCTTATAAAAGGCGATTTTTTCCCAAAAAAAATTCCCCGCGCCATCGCCAAACGATGTTGCAGGGAAGGGCAGGACGGTTTTTTGACCGCCTGTTTTTTTGCTCAATAAATTAAAAATTAGCTTTTTACAAAAAAACTCTATGTTACCCCCCCCCCTCCATAACACCGATAATTACAATCCCTTGCGCTTTGTCCATCAGGGATTGATCAACCGGAAAAAGGGGGAAATGGATAGGCATTGGGAGATATTTTAAAAAAGTGTTGGCAAAGATAATCGTCGGTTTTTTTAAAGTTGTTTTTTTGCCAAAAAAATGTGTGAACCCGATTTTGGGGCGGTTATTGGGCGTGGTATCCCAGCTCTGCCGTTCACACCCTTGATTTTGCTCCATCGCCATTCCCTCGATTGCATTACCTTTGCGTTGCGAGCAAATCAGAAACCGTACCGTCATGTCCCAGCACCTTTTCGACCAAGCCACCGCGCTGCTGCGCGAGATCGAGACCGCCCAACCCGTCGGCAAAGAAGCCGTGGAGGCTTTCCGCTCCCGTTTTGTGGGCCCCAAAAACGTCCTGAAAGATCTTTTTTCGGCCATTTCGCAGGTGGAGCCGGCCCGCAAGGGGGAGTTCGGCAAAACGGTGAACGCCGTCAAAACGGCCGCCGAGGAAAAATTCGCCGTCCTGCGCGAAACCCTCGAGGCGCACGAAGAAGCCAACGCCGAAACGCCCGACCTTACCGCGCCCGGCGAGCCCATCGCGCTCGGGGCGCGGCACCCCGTTTCGCTGGTGCTGAACGACATCGTGTCCATCTTCTCGCGCATCGGTTTCGTGGTGGCCGAAGACCGCGAGATCGAAGACGATTGGCACAACTTCACGGCCCTCGGCACGCCCGAAGACCACCCCGCCCGCGACATGCAGGACACCTACTATCTGCTGCACGATCCGGCGCACCTCCTCCGCACGCACACCTCTTCGGTGCAGGTGCGCGTGATGGCCCAACAAAAACCGCCCATCCGGGCCATTTTCCCCGGCCGCGTCTATCGCAACGAGACCATCTCGGCGCGCTCCCACTGCCAGTTCCACCAAGTGGAGGGCCTGTATGTGGACGAAAATGTGGGCTTTGCCGACCTCAAGCAGACCCTGCTGTACTTCGCCAACGAAATGTTCGGACAGGGCACGCAGATCCGCCTGCGCCCATCCTTTTTCCCTTTCACGGAGCCCAGCGCCGAAATGGACGTTTCCTGTTTCATCTGCTCCGGCAAGGGCTGCTCGATCTGCAAGCACACGGGCTGGGTCGAGATCCTCGGCTGCGGCATGGTGGACCCCGTGGTGCTCGCCAACTGCGGCATAGACCCCGAAAAATACACCGGCTTCGCCTTCGGCATGGGCGTGGAACGCACCGCCATGATGCGCTATGGCATCCAAGATATCCGCCTGCTCTTCGAAAACGATGTGCGGCTGTTGGAACAGTTCGCGGGGAAGTGAGGGGGCTTACTTTTTCCTTTAGAATCAAGCAATTGAAAAAAGGGGAGCGACCACCAACTGGTCGCTCCCCTTTTTTAGAAAAAGCCTTCCGAATTATCTGCCCTTGACCAACATGGGGCCAAACCAAGCATCGGCGCCATTCACGAAGCGGAGCAGGTAAATACCGTCGGGGGCAGCTGCGCCGAGGTCCAAGGACGCCTGCTCGGAGCCGTTCAACGGGGTGCTCAGTACCAAGCGGCCCTGCGCGTCGAAGACTTGCGCCAAACCGTTCATCGGCGCGTCAAAAGTCAGCGTGAACAGGCCCGTGGAAGGGTTGGGCTGCACCCGCACCGTTGGCTGCACAGGCAGCGCGGGCACGCCCACGGCGCAAGGATCCAGCACCAAGATGACGGAAAAGCCATAGCTCTCACAGGCCGGATCGATCGTGGGAACGCCTCCTGGCGTCACCGGAGCGGCGGCCAAAAACGGTGTGGCGAAGTACGAGCCCTGGGGCAGGGTGCAATCGTTGAGCAGCGTGAGCGAACCGTCGGCATTGGCCGGGAACACCTGTCCGAGGTTGCCAGCGGCGATGGCCTCCGCAGCGTTTTGGACGGGGCCCACGGCTCCGGGCGTCAGCGCCCAAGCCAAGGCCGCACCGCCCGCCCAGGATTGTCCGACCACGGTGATCGTGGTGCTCTGTCCGCAGCAAAGGGTGTCCGAGGCAATGGCGGCCGTTCCCCCGGAGCAGTTGGTGCAGCTGAAAAGCTCGGAAAAAACGGCGTCGCAGGCGGCCAAACCGTTCGAGATCACGAAAGTCTGGGGTGTGCCGTCGAGCTGCGGGCCGGCCAAGAAGGTGAAGGTGCCCACTTGACCGTTGACGGTGAAGTTCGGACAGGGCGGCGTGACGACGATGGCGCACGGACCGTTATTCACCGTGGGAAAGCCCATGATCGGGTACACATCCACCGTCAAGGTGTTGGTGGAAGCTTGGCAAGCCGCTTGCGCCAGACCGGTGGAGTCGCTCACCACGCCTTTCAGGTAATAGGTCACCGGTGTACATCCCTGGTTGACGGGCATCGAAAAGGTCTGGGCGTTGGTGCCCGAACCGAGGTAAGTGCCTTGTCCGGCATAAGGATCGAAGCCGTTGGCTGTATCGTAAAACCAATCGATGGTCTGCGCTCCGCAGGCTGCGAAGGGCAGGTTAGCGCCCGTCAGGGATATGTTGACATCTCCGCCCGAACAAACGCCGCCGCCGTTTTGCGGGGATGCGGCCGTTCCGGCCGTGGGAGCAGCGTTCGTGGCCGTGACGTTCACGGTAAAGGTCGGCCGAGAGGTCGCCCCGGAAACATACAGCCAGTAAGTGCCCGCCGCAAGCGGCTTGCAGATGCTCAGCGGCTGACCGCACGCACCCGCTTCCACGACGGCCGTGGAGTCGAGGGTTTGCCCAGCGATGTAGCCCGGTTGGCCGGTGATGGCGTCGGTGTAGGTCACGCCCGGACAGTTCACTCCGCTCAGCAGGGCCAGGTTGTAGGCCCCGGTGCCGGACCAAGTGGGCACCGACACGTCGAGGCGGTTGCAGGCGAACGGCAGGGTGATCGAATACCAAGCGGCGGCCGGTTCTTCCACGCCGCAGGGCACGGGCAGGTCGTTGGTGAGGTTGCTGAACATCGTGCCGTTCAGCGCGGTGGTGCTCAGGCAGGCGGTGGCCGTTCCCGTCACTTGGGTATTGTTGCCCGACAAAGGCAGGGCCACGGCGTCGCCGCACAGGAAGCCGGAGCGGTAGGGCGATACCTGGAAACACAGGTCGCCTACGCCGCCATCGCTGGTCACGGCCTGGAAAAAGAGACCTATATCATTGACATTCAAAGTTCCGACGCCTTGGATGGGCAGTGAAAAGGGCGTGCAGTTGAGAGCGTTCGGCGGCAGGTAAAACTGTTCGCCGGAACTACAGAAGAGGTTTTCGGTCAGGAAATCGGTATTCTGACCGGCCGCGGGCGTGGTGCAGTCGTAGGGAATATTGATGAAAATATTGAGGTTGCCCGCGATCTCGGAATGCACGGCCAAACGCGGCGGCGCGGCGCCGGCGGCCCGGTTGGGCCAATCCTGCCAGCGGAAAACGAACGAGCGGTTGTAGTTGGCGATGTTCGTGCACGGCTCATAGGTGACGAAAAACAGGTCCCGCTGGTCGGTCTGCAGGCACCCGGCCAAATCTTGGACGGCACCGGAGGCCGTGGCGGTGGCGTTGTTCACGCACACGTACTGCGGCACGTTGAACAGGGGGTTGAGGTCGAGGGCCGTGTTGCAATTGTCCGGCGTACCGCCCTGCGTGACGGGCAGCGTAGGCGGGCATTGGACTTGGCCCAAAGCGGTTTGGGCCAGCAAGAGGGCCAATGGCAAAAAGTAGCGAAATGGGTTCATTGAGGGTAAGGTGGCAAAGGTTTTTTGGTAAAAAAGTCACCAAATATAATCACCGTTGCTGAAATGCCCGCTTTTTGCCAACTTTACCATCCATTCCATGTGGGTTCAGACCGAGACGGAGAAGAAATTCGGATTTGCTTTTTTTACCGCCCTATTTTTTTAAAAAAAATTGATTTTAAAATATTTATAAAAAAATTAAACCCATCCGGAATTTTCTCCACAACACTTTACCTATGCGCTTGACTTGTTTTTTTCTGTTGTTTTGGGCTGTCGGCGGCCCCGTGCGGGGCCAAATACTGGCCGATTCGGTGAACGGTGTGGTTTTTCGCCTCGTGGCCGTGGACGGCGGCACTTTTCGGATGGGCTGTACGCCCGAACAGGGCGACCGTTGCACCGACCCGGAAAAACCCGTGCATCGGGTGACGCTGTCGGATTTTGCCATCGGCGAGACGGAGGTCACCCAGGCCCTGTGGAAGGGGGTGATGGGCGGCAACCCCAGTTTTTACCCCGGCGACGATGACCGACCGGTGGAGAATGTCACTTGGATCGAAGTCCAGGATTTTATCCGGAAACTACGGCAACTGACCGGAAAGCCCTATCGCCTGCCCACCGAGGCGGAATGGGAATTTGCTGCCCGGGGCGGCAAACGGAGCGGTTCGTTCGCATACAGCGGCAGCGACCGGCTGGACGAGTTCGCGTGGTTCGACGACAACAGCAACTGGAAAGTCCATCCCGTGAAAACCCGCAGGCCCAACGAATTGGGGCTGTACGACATGAGCGGCGGTGTTTGGGAATGGTGCCAAGATGTGAAGGGTCCTTATCCGTCACGAAAACAGCGCAATCCCACCGGTCCACGGGAGGGCGATCAGCATGTCCGGCGCGGCGGCAGTTGGGCCAACAGCGCAGTTTATTGCCGTGTCAGTTACCGCAGCGACGAATACGCCGACCACCGCGACGGTCTCACGGGTTTTCGATTGGCCCTGCCCCGGAAATGATCGGTCGGCCCCTCGCGGATCTAGCCCAAGTCCGTATCTTGTGCCCAAAATCCGCCCCATGCAACTGACACCCGATCAAATCGCCGATTCGATTTCCTATACGGAATACCGCACCCTTGTGGAGACCCTTTTCGAGCAGGGCAAAAGTTCCCGTTCGGTGGAGACCCTCAACACGCCGGACATGTTGGAGTATGTGAAAATGAACCTCCACCGGATGCACCGGCTCGACAAGACCTGTGCCCTGCTGCCGGAGGTGCAAGCCCATTTGGACGCCATGCCCGGGCCGGAGCTGTGGATCTGCCTGTCCGAGGGCTGGTGCGGCGATGCCTCCCAGATCGTTCCCGTGCTCCACAAAATCGCGGAAGGCTCCGGCGGCAAGATCGAACTGCACATCCTGCTCCGCGACGAGCACTTGGAGCTCATGGACCGCTTCCTGACCAACGGCGGCCGCTCCATTCCGAAGGTGATCAAGCTCGACCCCGAAACCCTCGAGGTGATAGGCGAATGGGGCCCGCGCCCCGTGGCGGCCCAAGAAATGGTACAAGAGTTCAAGCGCAAAAGCCAAGAAGCGGCGGGCGGCCCTTCCTACAAGGAAATGGTGGCTGCCATCCACAAATGGTACGCCGACGATCACACGGCCAGCACCCAGCGCGAAGCGGTGGGGATAAACCCCATATGATCAGTGGAGCCTTATAATTCATGAACAATATTCAACTTGCAAAAGCAACGCTCCCCGTTTGATCTAAGCGGTCAAAACCCTGCTATGCTTGGGCTTCGAGACTGGACTTGATCTCCAGTACCTTCTCCAAAGGCATGCCCGACAGTTCGGCACTGGCCTCAGCGGACATACCCGACCGCAGCATACGGGC
>JBEIJQ010000177.1:0-5827 GCA_040380145.1 Lewinellaceae bacterium
CCCAAATTGAGCAGATCAAAAAGAGTCTAATGACAATTTTGGGATAAATTATTGAGGAAAAATGTGCCCTCCAATCCGACCATGTGTGACCGTTTTTGTCGGGCCAAGTCGTTTTCACGAAAAAAGGCACGGTTTTGGTAAATCGCCGAATTGCTTTATATTTGTAGCGTCCAAACCTTTGGCGGTCGTTGACTGTTAGAAGTTTGGTTTGTGATCCAATTTTTTCATCCATCAATTTTTCTCAAATGAAGAAGTTTCTGATGTCCGCCGCGATTTTCGCGTTCTTCGGGATAGGCTCCGCCATGGCCCAAGGTTGCCCGCACGCCGCCAAAGCCGCTGAGGCTAACAAGCCGGCCTGCACCCAAAACGCCGCCGCCAACGCGGAGGCGCCCGCCAAGACTGGTTGCCAGAAGGAGGCCGGAAAAGGTTGCTGCGCCAACAAGGCCGGTGCTTCTGCCACGGCCACGGCCAACGAGGGCACTGCCAAGACCTGCGCCCAAAAGGCCGCTTGCTGCGCCAACAAGGCTGCCGCTGCTGCTTCTACCAATCCCAACAACGCTCCGGTGGCCAAGCCCGCCACGGTCAAGGCCGTGAAGGCCCAGGCCGCTCCCACGGCTGCCCCGAAAGTCGCCAACGAGTGATCTGATCGCTCGCGGCTCACTGCGAAGCCCCGGTACACCCGTTTGTGCGTGTGCCGGGGTTTTTGTTTTTTTGCAAAGTGCTCCAAGACCCACCGAACCGCTGTTTTTATATGTCCGAACTCCGTTGGAACCCTCTTTTGCGCACATGGACGATGGTGGCGGCCAACCGCCAGAACCGCCCCAACATGCCCCGGGATTGGTGCCCCTTTTGTCCAGGTTCGGGCAAGGTGCCCGACGATTACCGTGTGTGGAGCTACCCGAACGATTTTCCCGTGCTGAAACGGCCTGCCGACAGGGTGGAATCGGCGGATCTTCCCTCGGTGTACGCGGCTTCGCCGGCCGAGGGAGTTAGCGAGGTCATTCTGTATTCCCCCGACCACCGGGCCAGCCTGTACGATCTGGACGAAGACCACCTGCTCGAACTGGTCGAACTCTGGTGCGAAAGAACGGCCGTCGCGGCCCGCCATCCGGCGGTGAAGCAGGTGTTCGTTTTCGAAAACCGCGGCGAGGCCGTTGGCGTGACGATGCCGCATCCGCACGGACAATTGTACGGATATCCTTTTGTGCCCCTGAAATTGCAGGTGGAGTTGGAGAGTTGCCGCCTTTGGCACGCGGAGCATGGCGGCTGCCTGATCTGCGAGCTGGCGCGGGCCGAACGGGAAGCCGGCGTGCGGACCGTTTACGAGAACGACCATTTTTATGCCTGCATCCCATACTTTACAGATTATCCTTACGGTGTTTTTGTGTTTGCCAAACGACATCTGGTTCGCCTCGGCGATATGACGGCAGATGAAAAGGCATCTTTCGGCCGGGTGCTGAGGGCCGTCACGAAAGGGATGGACAGTCTGTTCGACGCCCGTTTTCCGTACATGATGTGTTTTCACGAGGGGCCGGTCAACAGCCCGGAGCATGCTGGCCACGAGGCGTACTACCATTTTCATGTGGAGTTTTACACGCCTTGGCGGGCGAAGGAGATCGTGAAGTATTACGCATCTTCGGAATCCGGTGCTTGGGCGGCGGCCAACACCCGTCGGGTCGAGGAAACGGCCCTCGAATTGAGGGAGCATGTGGCCCGTTTTTTTTCCTGAGCAGCAAAGGCGTATTTTTGCCGGCCCAATCTTGACCAACCGCCCAAATCCGATGCGCGTTTTAGTAGCCCCTTTGAATTGGGGACTTGGCCATGCCACCCGCAGCATGCCCATCGTCCGCGAACTTCTTGCCCAAGGAGCGGAGGTGTGGCTGGCCTCCGACGGACTGGCGGCCGAATTGCTGAAAAAGGAGTTTCCCGAACTGCCCCTCTTGGAGCTGCCCGAGTACCGGATCACCTATCCAACGGCCAATTTTGTTTACAACATGGCCCGGCACAGCCTCAACATCATACGGGCCATGCGCAAGGAGCACCGGGTGCTGCGCCGCTGGGTCGCGGAGCACGGTTTCGGAGCGGTGGTTTCCGACAACCGCCTCGGGATGTGGCACGAAAAAATCCCGTGCGTGATGGTCAGTCACCAATTGCAGCTCCTTTCGCCCACGAAAATCCTGCAGCCGCTGGTGGACGGGCTGTATTTTCCCGTGCTGCGCCGATATGGAGAGATCTGGGTTCCCGATGTGGAGTCGGCACCCAACCTCACGGGGCCCATGTCGCACGGGACCGTTTTCGCCCCGCGTTATATCGGCACGCTCTCCCGGATGCGCGGCGACTTGGATGTTTCGGATACTCCCTCTCACGAGGTGGTCGTGTTGCTTTCCGGCCCCGAGCCACAGCGCACCTACCTCGAGGAAAAATTGTTGGCCCAAGCGTTGGCACTGCCCGGGAAGCGTTTTTTGTTTGTCAGGGGACTCCCCGGACAAGCGGCTCCAATGGCCGGCGGCCCGAACGTGGAGGTGGTGAATTTCATGCGCGGAGATGAGCTCAACCGGGTATTGCTGAAAGCCGACATGATCGTCTGTCGGTCGGGTTACAGCACCGTGATGGATCTGGCGGCAATCGGTCGGAAAGCCATTTTTGTCCCCACGCCCGGGCAGACCGAACAATTGTTCCTGGCCGAACTGCTCGATCGCCAAAAGGCGTTTTTGTGTTGTCCACAGGATGGCATACAACTGTCGAGGGCTTTGGAGGCGGCCGATCGTTACTCGGGCCTTTTCCTTCCGCCGCAGCCCGATCGGTTGGGGCAGGCCGTGCGTGACCTGTTGGCGAAAATCGGCTGAACCTTGCATTGATCCTTTACTTTAAAAACTCAGCATCTTTTGCTCCTGCTCCTTTCTGTTTTGCCGGGCATAGTCATCAGCCTGTACATTTTTTTTCGGGATCGGTTCGAGCCCGAACCCAAGTGGCTGCTGATGATCTGCTTTGCGTTCGGTGCGCTCAGCACCGTACCGGCCGTTTGGTTGGAAAGGAGGGGCGTTGATTGGTTGGTCGAGCTGGATCTGGGAAATTTTTGGGGTGTTTTTTTGGCGGCATTTGCCGTGGTCGCTTTTTGCGAAGAGCTGGTCAAGTTGTTGTTTCTGCGGACGGTGATCTATCCCCGGGAATCTTTCAACGAACCGATGGACGGAATCGTGTACGCCGTGGTGTTCGGAATGGGTTTCGCCACATGGGAGAATGTTCAGTACGTGATGATACGGGAGGGCGGCTTTGCCGTGGGCCTGCTGCGCATGTTCACCGCTGTGCCCGCCCATGCGGCATTCGGGACGATCCTCGGTTATTTCCTCGGATTGGCCAAGCACGAACCGCATAGGGAAAAGAAACTGCTCCTGCTCGGTTTTTTGGGGGCTCTGCTTTCGCACGGGGCGTACGATTTTTTCATTTTCCAAAAAAAACTGCAGGTTTTTTCCATTGCGGTGCTGGCCGTTTCCATCACTGTATCCTTCGTGCTCATCGGGAAGCACCGACGGGATTCTTTCATCAGAAGCCGTCGGTTGCGGTCGGGGAATGTTTTTTCCGAAATGGAATAAAAAAAATCTCTCGTAGGTTATTTTTAGAGAAAAAATGTATCTTTGCCCCCGCTTAAAAAAATAACCGAACATGTACGCAATCGTAGAAATCGCCGGCCAGCAGTTCAAAGTCCAAGAAGGTCAGGAGATCTTCGTCCACCACTTGGGCAAACCTGAAGGCGAAAAAATGACCTTCGACAAGGTTTACCTGATCGACCGCGCCGGTCAAGTGTCCGTGGGCATGCCCACGTTGAACAACAAAGTTTCTGCCACCGTCGTGCATCCGATGGTGCAGGGCGACAAGGTGATCATCTTCAAGAAAAAGCGCCGCAAGGGCTACCAATTGATGAAGGGCCACCGCCAGCAGTTCACCAAGATCAAAATCGATTCGATCCAATAACCAACGGTCGGTCCGTTTGAGCAAAGCGGCCGGCACAAACCATCACAAAGGCCATGGCACACAAAAAAGGCGTAGGCAGTACAGACAACGGCCGCGACAGTAAAGCCCAGCGACTGGGCATCAAACTCTTCGGCGGTCAGTACGCCATCCCCGGCAACATCATCATCCGCCAACGCGGTACCCGCTATCGTCCGGGTCTCGGCGTGGGCGTCGGCAAAGACCATACTCTCTATGCGCTGGTTGAAGGCACGGTGGATTTCCGCCGCAAAGCCGACAACCGCTTGTATGTGAATATCCTGCCCAACGGCGCGGCCAAGGTGGCCCCAGCCCCTGCTCCTGTCGTGGCGGCTGCTCCTGCTCCTAAGCCGGCTCCGGCTCCCGTAGTGGTCGAGGAAATCGTGGCAACGGAAGATGCCCCGATCGTTTTCCCCGACGAGGAGAGCACGGAAGAGGCTTGATCTTATCCGCTTGGAATTCCGCCTCGCTCCGAAATTCTTCGGAGCGAGGCTTTTTAGTTTGTTGACCGATCAATTTTCAAATATGCAACTCACCGGAAAAGTGGCCGTCGTCACCGGGGCCAGCAAGGGCATCGGATGGGCGATAGGCGAGGCGTTGGCCATGGCCGGGGCCCGAGTGGTGCTGTCCAGCCGCAAACAGGAAGCCGTCGAAGAAGCGGCCAAACGACTTCGTGACAGGGGTTTGGAGGCTGTTGGCATCGCCTGCAATGTGGGCAATCCCTCGGAATGGCAGCCCTTGATCGAAGGAACCGTGGCCCATTACGGAGCTTTGGACATCTTGGTCAACAACGCGGCCACCAATCCCGTTTTTGGCGGGATCGAATTCACGGATGGCGGTGCATTCGACAAGATAATGGCCGTGAACGTGAAAGGACCTTTTGAATTGTCAAAACTGGCCCTTCCCCACATGCGCGCTCGCGGCGGCGGTTCGATCGTGAACATCGCCAGTGTGGGCGGCATTTCCCCTGAGCCGCAACTGGGGATTTACAGTGTGAGCAAAGCGGCCCTCATCTCCTTGACCAAAACCATGGCCAAGGAATGGGGCGTCGACGGGATCCGCGCCAATGTCGTTTGTCCGGGCCTGATACGTACCAAGTTCAGCGAGGCCCTTTGGGCCAACGAGCCGTTGTTGCGGCATGTTCTGCAGGGGCAGCCCATCGAGCGGATCGGTACGCCTGAGGAAGTGGCCGCGCTGGTGCGCTTTTTGGTTTCCCCCGAGTCTTCCTATTGCACCGGTGGCGTGTACACGGTAGACGGCGGCTACACGATATGAAAAAGGGGAACGGTTCGGAACCGTTCCCCTTTTGATCATCCTTGATCTTCACCGCCACCGGTCGCTTCTTCGTCCGGCTTGGCCCGCCACAACGGGCGGCGGTTTTCGGCGCGCGGCGGCTCCCGGCGTTCCATCGGCGGTTGGTTGCTGCCCTCGGGATTATCCGTATTTCCGCCGTGCGGTGATGGGTAAGAAGAATCGCGGGGATCGTAACGGTTGGGGTAGCGCGGTTGGTAGCGTTGGCTGTCGTAGCCTTCGCCGCCTTCCCGATTGTAGGGGCGTTGCGGGCCGTTGTTGTCGCGGGGAGCAAAACGATTGTCGCGCTGCTCGTAACGATAGGCATAACGGCCTTGGTAGCGGTCGTCGTTGTTTCTAGGTGTCTGGTTGGACTGGTTTTCCTCTTCGCGTCCCGGCGCTCCGTACGGATTTTCATATCGGTTGTCGCGAGGCTGCTGCGGGTACCCACCGCGGTTGTCGTATCGGTTGTCGTACCGATTGTCGCGAGGAGCCTGTTGGTATCCACCGCGGTTGTCGTACCGATTGTCGCGAGGCGGCTGTTGGTATC
>JBEIJQ010000178.1:0-5815 GCA_040380145.1 Lewinellaceae bacterium
AGACAAAATAGAACACATTTTCCATCAGGAGAAGATGAGGGCACAAGCCCTCTCTTCTTCTGAAAAAATTTGGAGCCTTATTTTGTCGGCCAGTGTTGCATTTACCACTTGAATTCTTGGAATTGTATTTGATTTTTTTTTATAAAAAATTGAAAAACAGGCTTTAAATTACTGTATTGCTTGACGGTTTCAAGGAACGAAGAGAGGCTAACTCAAACCGTCCTGCCGACTTCGAACAAATCCCGAAAGCGCTGCTTTGGGCAGCAAGTTCTATGGAAAAAATTGTTGGATTTGGCGCCTAAAAAAACGCTCGTGGAGAAAACATGTAAACTCCCTCGCAAATCGAGTTTTTTCGCGCTGGCGCCTAGTTTTATCTTAGCTTATTTTGATTCTTTTTTTCCCAAAAAGAATGATCCACAGGGAAAATACCTTGCGAACAATCAAGCCGCTCCTGTTGGCAATATCACCCCAAAAAATAACTTGTCAGCAGATCTAAAAGTCTGCTGACAAGTTATGTGTCGACTGTTGCCAGATCAGGGGTCGCGAAAAGCGGGCCACGCGCTCATTTGGGTCCGAAAAGCCCTTCTTTTTCGTCTTTTGGTTTTGGTCTGGGCGCTTCGTCCAACGGAGTGTACTCGACCAATTTTTCAACGAATGTCCAAATCCCTTTGTGGTATTTGAACGCGCATTGGCTGCCATCCGGAAAATTGAGCGGGCCTTCGGGGCAGTCTTCCCCGAATATAAGGTGGTCGAAAACGATCATTTGGTAGTTGGGATCCCAGTGAAGGCGCGCAGAGGCAGCCGCGGCATATTGCATGAGAAAGCGCTTGACCTTTGTGGTACGGCCGGTGGCCAACTGTACTTCGATGACGGGCGACCCGAAACTGGGTTTGTCGTTGAGTCCGAAGGTGAGGACATCGAACACTTTTATCCGGGAAAAAAAGGAATGGGCGTTGTACCCAAGGAGCGCGTAGGCTGTTTTGCCGTTTTGCTGAAAAGGCAGGACGTCGTAATACAGAGCGCCGTACCAGCGATCGGGTCCGAGGACGGCGTTCTCGGGGTTTCGGGTTTGCTTGGCCGCGTCTTTCAGTTCGATGAATTTTCCTTTCGGAAAAAAAAGATAACCACCGTAGCGATAAGTCTTGTCGTCCACAAACAACTGCCAAGTGAACAGGCGAAAGGCCTTGTCGCGGGGTTGGAGGACGGAGACCGATTGTAGGACGGAAAATTCGTATCCGAAAGCTTCCGGGGCTTTGAATATGGCTTCGAGCGCGGTTTTCAGTTCGGTCTGGCTTTTTTCGCGTTCCTCCAAAGTTTTGCCGTGGAGCATGGCATAGGCGGCGTTTTGCGCTTGCTGCTCGAGTTCGGACAGATGGGGCGGTTTTTGGGCGTTCAGCGCGAGCACGGCGGGCAGGAGGGCAACGAAGGCAAAAAATATACGGAACATGGTCGAGTAAAAATTTGTGAAAAACCTGCGGTACTTCGGTCAAGGAACGGGAATAACGCCGGATTATTACAAGTGGGCGTGTTGCCCGGCGTCGAACAAATTTCGATTATATTTTCGAACGTCGGCGCAGTGAAATTTTTTCACTAAAAAATGTGATTTTTCTAAAAAATAAAGTTTGTATTTGGGTTTTTTTAATTTAAGTAGAGGGGCGCAAGTCATGCCGTCCATTTGACGATGGATCGCCTGAATGTACGGGTAACAAAAGAGGGGCCAAATCGTTAAGATATACGGACACACTCCGGAAGTTAGCGAGCACAGCGCCTACAATCTTACTTTTCTTTGCCAAAAACATACACCTTGCAAAATAGCATATATCTACGGTTTACAGCGGTATTGGTTACCATAGCCGCATCGATGGTCCCATTTTTTGCCTTGGCCCAGCCAGCATCGAATTTCTTGGCCAGCCCAACAACCGGATGCGGAAACACGCTGGTCCAGTTGACCGATCAGTCCATTGGGGCGAGTTCCTATTCTTGGGTGATCACGGATGCCGGCGGGCAGACCGTTTTTACCTCGAATTTTCAGAGTCCGGCCTTTTTATTTGTGCCCGGGGTGTATTCCGTATGCTTGACGGTGACAGACAACCTGGGGGGCAGCGATCAGTTTTGTCGGAACAATTATTTGAGGATCAACGAGGAACCCCAGGCCAACATCCAAGCATTGCCTTTGACGGGGTGTTCGCCATTGCAGGTACAGTTCACCGATGCCAGCACGCCAGGCACTTGTCCGATCATTTCTTGGACCTGGAACTTTGGAGATGGCAGCACTTCTACGCAGCAAAATCCGTTGCACAGCTATGTTTCTCCCAATCCGGTGACTTTTGGTCCCAACCTGACGGTTGTCGATTCTTGTGGTTGTTCGTCTGTTTTTTCGGCACCTGCCTTGATTTCCATCCAGGCCCGTCCCAATGCGTCGTTCGCGGCTGCTGTGCTGCCTTCCTGCAGCGCTCCGGTGACAGTGGATTTCACCAACGCCTCTACGCCGGGGCTCGATTATCTGTGGGATTTTGGGGACGGCGGCACATCGACCCAATTTTCTCCGACCCGCGTGTACGCCGTTCCGGGGACCTATCAGGTCACGCTGACGGTTTCTGATCCTGCGACGAACTGTTCTGACGTATTTGTGCAGTCTGTGACAGCTCTTCCGGTGAACGGCAGTGTTTCGTTTTCGGCATCGAGTACCCAAGTATGTCTGGGGCAGTCGGTCTCATTGACCGATCTGACCACCGGAGGCACGGTTTCCGACTGGTCTTGGGATTTCGGGAACGGTACGACCTCCAACCAACAGAATCCAACGGTGACATACAATGCGACGGGTTGCTACACGGTGACTTTGAGCGCGACCGTTTCCGGCTGTCCGGGTACTTTTACGCTGCCGACTTGTATCAGCGTGGGCAATCAGGCGAACCTGAACCCGACCTACACGATCAATTCCGGATGCAACGCGCCATTCTCGGTCGCTTTTCAATCAAATCCGTTGCCGGGGGCCACGGTCAATTGGACTTTTGGCAACGGCACGGTTTCGACACAGGCCAATCCTACCGTTGTGTACAACACCCCTGGCAGTTATACGGTGGTGTTGGTGACCACTTCCGGAAACTGTACATCACGGGACACCGTATTGTTGGATCTGAATCCTCCGGTGGCCGCCATCGGCTCTCTGCCTTCGCCAGATTGTGCCCCTTTGGCCTTTGATCTGACGGACGCTTCCACTTCGGGGGAACCCATCGTGTCGTGGCAGTGGACCATTATCGGGCCCAACGGAGGGACGGTTTTCACTTCGCCACAGCAGAACCCGACCAATATCGTTCTCCAAGATACCGGTCGGTACGATGTGCAATTGACGATCACGGATTCCGCGGGCTGTACCAGCACCCAATTGCTGAACGACGCTATAGCCGTCGGGATGCAACTGGATGTGAATTTTGAGGGTGCTCCGCTCGTCACCTGTGTGGAAAACCAAGTGGTCTTTACCAACCTGACCCCCGGGAACATCACGCGGGCCAACTGGCAATTTGGGGACGGAACCACCTCTATTGCCCTGAATCCAAGCCACGAGTACCAAGATGTGGATACGTTCGACGTGACGCTCACGGTATTCAACTATGGCTGTGATACTACATTGACTTTTGTGGACTATGTGGTGATCCAACCGCCTCTGGCCAGCATGGCCTCCGAATTTTCTTGCGATCCGGATTCGCTGTACATCGTTTGCTTTCGAGGTTCGAACAGTATCGGGGCCGATCGGTACAGTTGGGATTTCGGTACCGGAAATCTCGCCGACACCTCCGATGCGGCCGACCCTTGTTTCGATTATGGAGTATATGGGCGGGGAACCTACACGGTCACTTTGACGGTGTACAATTTCACGACCGGATGTTCGCACCAGACAAGCCAAACCATAGTAGTGACAGATCCAGATGCGGATTTCACGGTTTTGCAGGATACCGGTTGCGTGATCTTCAATCTGCCCTTGGCCAACAACAGCATAGACGCGGCACAGTATCAGTGGAGTGCGGCGGGCGCTACGGTGACGAACAGCGGGGCGCCGATTCCCACGATTCGGTATGCAGTTCAGGGGATTTATTCGCCCATCACTTTGATAGTGACCGACATACATGGGTGCAGGGACACTGCCGTTTACACCGACTCTATCTATGTTTCAAGGGTGGACCCCAGCTTTATAGCCGATGATGTGGACGGATGTGCGCCGCACACGGTCCATTTCACCAGTACTTCCACTACTTTTTTGGGAACTATTACCAATGTCAGCTGGAATTTCATAAACGGTCAACCTTTGGTCGTCGGCCCTACGGCCAGCATGACTTATCCCGTCCCGGGTTTGTACAACGTCCGTATCAACGCGACCAATTCGCTGGGGTGTTTTCGTTCTGTGACGCTCCCCAATTTCGTTCGCGTCACCTATCCGTTCCCCAGTTTCAACTACAACTCTTTGGTCTGTGTGGGCCAACCAGTCAATTTCAGCAATACCTCTACGGGAGTGAATCTGACTTACCACTGGGATTTCGGGACGGGCAATCCGGCCGATGTGTCCACCTTGGCCAATCCGTCCTTTTCCTACAGTGCCGATGGGGTTTACAATGTCTGTCTGACGGCCACGGATGTAAACGGTTGCGACAGCACGATCTGCCGCCAAGTCACCGTGGCCACACCGGTTGCTGCGTTCGCTGCCAGCGATACTTTGGCTCTGTGTCCACCTTTGTTGGTCAATTTTACCAACCAATCATTGAATTCGGTGAGCTGGAGCTGGAATTTCGGTGCCGGGGGCGGTTTCAATTCGAACCTTCAGAATCCGACCAACAATTACACGGCTCCCGGTAACTACACCGTGACCCTGATCGCCACCAGCCCCTCCGGCTGCCGCGACACCTTGGCGGTACCGGATTTCATTACGGTTCAGGGCCCCAGCGGCAACTTCAATTTCGCTCCCTCTTCCGGCTGTTTGCCGTTGACGGTCAACTTTACCGTGAATTACACCAATGCCGACACGGTCACGATCATAGCCGGAGATGGTGGAACGGTCAGCTCGCCTGTTTTCCCCAGAACTGGTACCCACATTTTGAGCTACACCTACAATACACCGGGGTCTTGGGTGCCGGCTCTTCAATTGAGAGATGTCAACGGCTGTGTCCGTTCATTCATTTCGCCCACCCCCGTAAGGGTTGATCGTTTGCAAATCGGATTCAATGCCAATGATACGATTCTCTGCCAGGGCGACTGCGTCCAATTTTCCAGGAATATCGTGGTGTCGCCGGCAATTGTCTCCCAAAGGTGGTTCTTTCCCGGAGGAACCCCATCGACAAGCACTGCCAGCAATCCGACGGTCTGTTACCCGACCCCTGGGAGCTACCCGGTGACCTATACCGCGCGGACCACGGTGTGCAGAGACACCATAACGAGAGCCAACTGGATCGATGTGGGCACTATTCCCAGCGTTGCGTTCAATTTCACGCCGAACAACTCTTGTATCCCGGCCAGCGTCTCTTTTGCTCAAAATGTTGCCTCGCCGGATCCAGTGGTCTCTTATGCTTGGGATTACAACAACGACGGGGCCAATGATGCCACCGGGGCAACGGTTCAGCAGACATTTCCCAGTGCAGGCAACTTCCCGGTCCGACTGACAGCTACAACTACCTTCGGGTGCATTGGCACAGCAGTTCAACCGGTGACCACTCTGCCCTTGCCCAATGCCAATGCCGGTCCGACCGTGGGCATCTGTCTCGGACAGAGCGCCAACCTCCAAGCCTCGGGCGGGGTATCTTACCAGTGGGCCGCCAATCCTACTCTC
>JBEIJQ010000179.1:0-5764 GCA_040380145.1 Lewinellaceae bacterium
ACTCGAACAATGGGTTGTAGGTGCGCACGTAGGCTTTTTGGATTTTTTCCCATGGAAAAAAAACGTCCCCCCGCAAATGGAAAGGCCAAAACCGCACATGAACTCCTTCGTCGGTAATGCGCGTCCGCAGCCGCATCGCGAAAAACAGTCCCCAAGTCAAGGACAACACGGACAACACCACCAGCAAGCCCACCCCTGCGTCCGGATCGGCGTCCGCGGAAAAGGGATTTTTGGGCGCCAGCGCCATGGCCACGGGGATGATGGCAGTGGGCAGGAGGATGGGCCACCATTTTTTTCCAAAAAATTGGGTCTCGGAAAAAAGTTCGTTTGCTGGCATAGCTCTGAAAATCTGGCGTTGGGGGGGAATGGTCCTGTTCACAAACAACGGATCACAGTCCCCGGGCGATCCGTTGTTTTCGGATTTGCAGGGCCGCTTCCATACCGTCCGGATCCTGTGTGCCGATCAGTATTGTGGAGCCGTCTTTCAAGACCATCCGCAGCCCCATGTTGCCGCCAATGGTGTATGCTTGCCCTTGATGGGTAATTCGATGGCCCCAGCCCCCGTATTCCCGTATTGCACTGTAGGTACACACTTCTGCTCTTTCGATCAACTGCCACGACACGAAAACCGAATGCGAAAAATAATTCTTGGGATAGTATTTAATGTCAATGCCCGACTCGTTGATCTTCGTTTCGATGCGCATGACGATCAACAGCCAAATTATGAAGCTGGCAATGCTCAAAAAGATCAACAACATGAAAACACCTCCCCACGATGGATTTGGAAAATCCAGTGAGCCGATTAAATCTAACACCAAAATAATCGGTATCGATGCGACGGGGAGATACAAAAACCACCATTTTTTTATGGCGTACTGAACTTCGGAAAAGATGACTTTTTCTTCTTCCATAAAATTGCATTTCAATTAGTTGATAAATAAATTATGACCTTTCCAGAATTCAGGCTCGTATTTTTCCCAAGCGTGCACGCCGAAGGGCAGGCGGTTGCCGTGGAGGGCATAGCATTTCGAGGGTCGGTACTCAAAAGCGAAACCGAGGGCCTCTTGGAGCGGCGGGATGCGGAAGGAGCGGTCGAAGCGGGGCACCAAGAGCGACCAAAAATAATCTTCGTGCAGTTTGGTTCGGTAGGTCGAGGAGAAAAGATTTATCCAAAAGGCCCAGCGCCGGGCGTTGGCGAGGTGGGACGAGACCCTGCGCAGCGAAAAACCGCCGTTGCCGACCTTGCCGGTCATGAAGCGGGAAAAATTGAACGGCGACCAGCGCTTGGTGCTCGGCGGGGTCTCGATCCAAGGGGCGCCGATGTAGTCGTAGCCTTTTTGCGCCCACAGGTCCAGTTCGTCCCGAAACACATACACATCGGTCTGACAGATCAACATGTACTCGTAGGCAGCAAATTTTTCATAAAAAAAAGGAGAAAGCAGCAGGCGGTTGTACCCCGGAATGCCGCTGAAATAGGGATCGGGGAAACGGACGGGGCGCAGGGCGGGGAAGAGCGAAAGATAGGGCGACACATCCAGCGATTCCGGGGCGACCAGAAACAGCGGATGGTCTTTCAACACCTCCGCCGTCCGGGCGATGGAAAACCGTTCGCTCTCGGTGGGCCGGGGCCGATAAACCGGGATCAGCACGGCGCATGGGCTATGGGCGGCGTCGGGGACCATCGTTTTTTTGCCCAAAAATAAGGTTTGCGGCCGCCAAAACAAGCCGAGCGTTGTGTGCGGGATCGGCGGAGTCGGTGCGCACGAGGTGCACCGTGTCGGGGGATTTTTCGGACAGCCCGCGGCGGTAGGCACGGTCGTAATAGTGCAGGGACAAGCGGGCCACCTCGTCCAAGCGGCCCTCGTCGAGGGCCGACAGCGCGTTTTGCAGGGCCAGTCCGCCGAGCCGCCGCGCGATTTTTTCCAGCGACAGGGCCAGATCAGCCTTGGGGAAAGCCCCGTAATCGGCCACGAGACGCGCCACGCGCCATTCGAGGGGCACTTCCAAGCGGATCACGGGCGCTTGCTGCATCTGCGCCCAGAGCGTCTGGTGCAGGAACACTTGGCCGATGTTGCGCGACTCGTCCTCGACCCATACGGGACGATCGAGATCCAGCCGCTCGACGAGGCGGAAAAGATCGTTTTCAAACTGTTCGGTGGTGGGCTGGGGCGGCAGGCCGAGGGCCCCAAAGGCGGATCCGCGGTGGTGCGCGAAATGCTCCAGGTCGAGCACCTGTTCGCCGAGGGACGCCAACGCTTGGAGCGTTTCGGTTTTTCCGCTGCCCGTTTCGCCGCCGAGGACGAGCAGTTTCATGGGCCGGCCCAAGGTGTCGAGCACTTTTCGGCGGAACGCCTTGTATCCGCCCTCCAGCATATCGGCCTCGAATCCGCGTCCGCGCAGGAAATCCGCGAAATGCCCGCTGCGCATCCCGCCGCGCCAGCAGTGCACCAGCAGGCGGCCGTCCACGGCCGTTCGGCGGGCGGTTTCGGCGAAGCCTTCCAGTTTGGGCCGTACGATTTCCCAGCCGCGGTCGATGGCGGCCTGCTGCCCCACCTGTTTGTACAGCGTGCCGATCTCGGCCCTTTCTGCGTCGTCGAACAACGGCACGTTTACCGCGCCGGGCAGGTGGCCCTGGGCAAATTCCCCGGGCGAGCGCACATCGAAGACGGGGATTCCCGCCTCGGCCGTCGCCAAAAAACGCTCAACGGACAACGGTGCCGGGCCGGAAAAAAGCATCAATACGCCAGGAGTTTTTGGATGGCCGTTTGCAGGCGTTCTGTCGGCAGAAAGTTCTTTTCCAATGCGTCCGCGAACGGGATGGGGGTGTCGAGGCTGGCAACGCGCACCACGGGGGCGTCGAGATGTTGGAAACAGTGTTCGCCGATCCAAGCGGAGATATCGCCGCCGATGCCGCCGGTAAGGCAATCCTCGTGCAGGACGATCACCCGGTTGGTCTT
Organism: Lewinellaceae bacterium; assembly: GCA_040380145.1. Taxonomy (GTDB): domain Bacteria; phylum Bacteroidota; class Bacteroidia; order Chitinophagales; family Saprospiraceae; genus JBEIJQ01. The sequence continues at coordinate 2,958 of JBEIJQ010000179.1, forward strand.
GCGGACGGTGCGATCGATGGCCTCCCAGTCGAGCGGCAGCAAGGTGCGCAGGTCGAGAACATCTGCCGAAACGCCGAGGGCGTCGCAGGCTTCGAGGGCCCAGTGCACGCCGAATCCGTAGGTGACGATGCTCAGGCGATCGCCTTCTCGGGCCAGGGCGGCCTTTCCGATCTCGGTGGTGTAGTAACCGTTGGGCACCTCGGAGCCGATGCGGCGGTAGAGGGCCTTGTGCTCGAAGAACATCACCGGGTTGGGGTCTTCGAAGGCCGCCAGGAGCAGTCCCTTGGCGTCAGCGGGGTTGGAAGGATAAACGATCTTCAGGCCGGGGGTGTGGTAAAACCAGGCCTCGTTGCTCTGGGAGTGGAAAGGACCGGCCCCCACGCCCGCGCCCGTTGGCATCCGCACCACCACATCGGCGTTTTTGCCCCAGCGCCAATGCAGCTTGGCCAGGTTGTTGACGATCTGGTTGAAACCACAGGTCACGAAATCGGCGAACTGCATTTCCATCATCGCCTTGAAGCCTTTGAGTCCCAGTCCGAGGGCAGCGCCCACGATAGCGCTCTCGCAGATCGGCGTGTTGCGCACCCGGTCCTTGCCGAACTCGTCCATGAACCCTTCGGTGATCTTGAAAACGCCGCCGTAATCGGCGATGTCTTGGCCCATCAGCACGAGGTTGGGGTGGCGGCGCATCGCTTCGCGCAGACCGTCGGAAACAGCGTCCACGAAGCGGCGGTTGGTGGTGCCCGCCGCCGGATCGGGCAGCGCGGGCACGGCCGTGAAAGGCGCATATACATCGGCCAGTTCGGCTTCGGTGGAAGGGGCCACATGCGGTTCCGCAAAAGCGAACTCTACGGCGTCCGTGATCTCCTTTCGGATGGACTGCCGGATCTTTTCGATTTTTTTGGCGTCGAGCACGCCCTGTTCGAGCAGGAAACGCTCGTAATTGTCGATCGGGTCTTTTTTTGCCCAAGCCTCCATCTTTTCCTTGGGCACATACTTGGTGCCGGAAGCCTCCTCGTGGCCGCGCATCCGGAAAGTGATGAATTCCAGCAAGATGGGCCTTGGGTTTTGACGCAGGTCCTCGGCGATGGCGCTGACCTGTGCGTACACCTCCAGGATGTTGTTGCCGTCGATCACGCGCGATTCCATTCCGTATCCGATGCCGCGGTCGGCGAGGCGCTCGCAGGCGTATTGTTCCACGGGACGGGTCGAAAGCCCGTACCCGTTGTTTTCGATCACGAAGATCACGGGCAGTTTCCACACGGCGGCTACGTTGAGGGCCTCGTGGAAATCGCCTTCGCTGGTGCCGCCCTCGCCGGTGAAAGCGACGGAGACCTTGTTTTCGCCCAAAAGCCGATGCCCGAGGGCGGTCCCGTCGGCCAGCGTGAGCTGCGGGCCGAGGTGCGAGATCATGCCCACGATGTGGTATTCGGGGGCGCCGAAGTGGAAGGAACGGTCGCGGCCTTTGGTGAAGCCCTTTTCCTTGCCCTCCCATTGGCACATCAGGCGGCGCAGGGGCACCTCGCGGGTGGTGAACACGCCGAGGTTGCGGTGCAGGGTGAACACATATTCGTCGCGGTGCAGCGCTGCGGTCACGCCCACCGAGATCGCCTCCTGGCCGATGCCGCTGAACCACTTGCTGACCTTGTTCTGGCGCAGCAGGATCAACATTTTCTCCTCGATCAGGCGCGGCCGGACCAACTTCGTGTACAGTTCGACCAAGGTGGCGTCGTCGAATCCGGAGCGGTCAAAAACGAGCGGGGCGAGTTCGGTGATTTGCATCGGGAAAGGGCGTTTTGGTTAGAGCCGCAAAAGTACGGCGCAAACGGCTTACTTTTGCAGAAACCGCTCTCCCATGCTCGTGCGATTCACCTTTTCCCCTTTCAACGAGAACACCTACCTCGTGGTGGACGAAAATTCCCGCCAATGTATGATCGTGGATCCCGGCTGCTACGACGACAAGGAAAGAGCCACCATGAAAAACTACATCACCTCCCACGGGTTCGAGCCGGTCAAACTCTTCAATACCCACGCGCACATCGACCATGTGTTCGGCAACCGCTTCGTGCACGACACTTGGGGGCTTTTGCCCGAAATGCACGAGGGCGAACTGCCGATCCTGCTCCATTCGCCCGAAACGGCGAAGTTCTACGGGCTGAACGCCTACCAGCCGTCGCCCGAACCCGGGCGCTTTTGGGAGCACGGCGATGTGCTCGAACTGGGCTCCCACCGCTTCGAGGTGCGGCTCGTGCCGGGCCATTCGCCCGCCAGTCTGTGCCTGGTCCACCACGAAGAGGGCTATGTGATCTCGGGCGACCTGCTGTTCGAAGGTTCCATCGGGCGCTACGATCTGCCCGGCGGCGACCTGCACACCCTGCTCGAAAGCATCCATACCCAACTGATGGTCCTGCCCGACCAGACGCGCGTTTATCCGGGCCACGGGGAGGACACCACGGTGGGCAAGGAGCGTCGGACCAATTCCTTTTTGAACTGACCGATGGGCTTCGCCCTTTTTTCTCTTTTTTTAGGTAAAAAAAATGTCCAAAAGTCCGTATTTCAAGGAGGAACACCACCTTTTCCGCCAAAGCGTCCGGGCGTTCATAGAAAAAGAGGTGCGGCCACATTTGTCGGCCTGGGAGGAAAATCGCCGCATCCCGCGCGAAGTGTGGGTGCGCATGGGCGAGTTGGGTTACCTGGGACTGAATTACCCGGAGGACCACGGGGGCTTGGCAGCCGACTTTTTTTACAGCGTCGTCTTTTTGGAAGAGATCGCCCGGGCCGGTTCCGGAGGATTCGCGGCCGCCGTG
>JBEIJQ010000180.1:0-5705 GCA_040380145.1 Lewinellaceae bacterium
AAGAAAAAGAAACCAAAGTAAATCCCGATTAAATCCGGCGCCAGCGCGAGTCTTTTGTTCGCGGGCTCGAAAAAAACTCGATTTGCGGGGCAATGTTTTGTCGTTGGATCGACCTCGTTTGCCGCAAATCATCCAACAGGTTTTTTGCTCAGGCCCGCTACCAAAAGCCGCGCTGTCGGGATTTTCTCGAAGGCCGGCTGGGCCGTAAGAAATTCTTATGGGTCGCTCTTTGATTTTCGAGGGCCTGAATCGTTTTTTAAAGACTGTATTTCAATTTTTTGCAAATAGAAATTTCTAATGGCCGCGATTTGAAATTTTTTCCAATGACAATTCTGGGATAATTTTCATACCGAAAAAAATGCCGTTTCCCGACATGGGAAACGGCATTTTGCAAAAGATGGGGGCCGATCAAGGCTTGTGCAGGACGACTTTCACGGTGCGAATCTCCCCGCCGGCAACGATGCGGACCAAATAGGTTCCGCCGGCTTGTTCGGACAGGTCGAAATCCGCGCGCAAGGCCGAGTTGAGCGCTTGGGTGGCCACGAGACGGCCTTGCAGGTCGAACACCTGAGCGACGCCCGTGGTCTCTTCGTCGAACGCAATGGTGAATTGGCCGACGGTTGGATTGGGGAAAGCCAACAAAATAGGCTCTGCCACAGCTTGCAGGCGCGGTGCGCCACCCATCCATTCGTACGCGCCGAGGTCGTATCCGGCCCCTTGCGGACGGGCGTTCCCGACCAGGTCGGTGGCCACACCAGCCGCCGGCCCGGCGTCGATGGCCGGGGAGCCGCCCAGCAGCATCAGGTTGGAAGGTGCGTTGGCAAACAGGGGATCAGTGTTGTAGAGCACGTTGTTGCACACGGCCGTGCCGGTGCCGTTGGCGATGCCCGTTTGGTCGAGGACATCCATCAGGCAGGTGTTGAAGGTCATCGAACCGGTGTTTTTGATCGTGAAGTTCAGGTTGCTGCCCGTGGCCGCGGCGTTCCAGAAAATGCAGTTGTTGGCCAATGCGGCTGCGGCGCCGATGAGATGGGCGTGGTGGCCGGAGAGGGCCGCCGAATTGCCGTTCAGTGTGGCGTGCAGCAAACGGACGTTCTGGTTGATGGGCGCGGTGGCCGAGTAATACACGCCGGCGCCATAGTTGGAGGAGTTGCCGGTGATCAGGGCGTTTTTCAGTTCGGTGTTCAGCGAACCGCCGGTGTTGATCAGTATCATGCCGCCGCCGCGCTGGGAACCGTTGTTGTCCGTCATGCGGCAGTTGTCGGCCGTGCAGTTGAGCACTGCGTTTTTGAGGACATACAGGGCCATGGCGCCGCCACTGACCGCACCGTTGCCCGAGCACACTATACCGTCCAGGTCGAGGTTGACCGCTCCGTTGAGTAGTTCGGAGTAGCCCATCAGGCCAGCTCCGGCGGCAGTGGAGGAGTTGTTGGAAACCGAACAGTTGGCCAAGGTTCCGTTGACCGTGCCGCCGCGTCCGTGGAAAAATATTCCGCCGCCGTTGGACGCACTGTTGTTGGCGATGTTGACATCGGCGAAATTGACGGATGTAGTGCCCTGCAATCGGGCGTGTGCGTACATTCCGCCGCCGTTGAGTCCCGCGGAATTGCCCGTGAGCGATATGTTGGACGCATTGAGATTGACCGTGCCGCCGGCATTGGCCCAGAGGTTGAGGCCCCCGCCCCAGCGCGGGGTGTTGTTGCCCGAAACATTGATTCCGTTTCCGAGGTTGATCGTGGCCACGCCGCTGCGCTGGGCAAGGGCCGCCGCGCCGGCTCCGCCGTTGGTGGCGGTGTTGAAGACGATTTCGCCGGCCGTGAAACTCGGGCTGGCCACGCCGCCGTAATCGGCCTCCACATAAATGCCCCCGCCGAGCAACGAAGCGTTGTTGAAACAGACCGAACAGTTGTTGAACAGCGGGCTGCTGACCTGACCGGCGCCCTTGGCGCGGATGTAGATGCCTCCGCCGTTCTGCCGTGCCGAGGCATTGGCGTATTGGATGATGAACCCGTCCACGACCACGCTGGCGCCCACGTTCTCGGCAACGATCACCCGGTTGGAGTTGTCGGAGTTCACCCCGGGCACTCCTATGTCGCCCGACAGGGTAGAAGCGAAGAAAGGCAGTCGATCGCCGAGCGAACAGCCGCCGCCATCGGGGAAACTGCCGTAGATGGAAACGCCGGACTTGAGCAGGAAGGCCGCCGTGCGGTCGAGGCCGGCGGTCGGATAGTAAACGCCTTGCGCCACCCAAATTTCGTCGCCAGGAACTGCTGCGGCAAGGGCCGATTGCAGGCTGGTGAAGGCGTTGTTCCAAGTCGAACCGTCATTGGCGCCAATGGCGTTGTCGTTGACCAAGAGGATGTTCGAACCGAAACCGCACAAGATGGTCACGGTGAAGGTCGAGTTGCCGAGGGTGGCGTTGTTGGTGGGATTCGACAGGTTGAAGACGATGGTCTCGCTGGCTTCTGTCACAGCATCGGCCACAATGGGAACGTTCACGGTCAGCATCGTGCCGGGCACCGTGAAGGCGGGGAAGGTCACCGTGGTCGGAGAGGCAAAGGTGTAGTCGAGAGCCGAGGTGGCGGTGGAGGCACCGCCGATTTGGATGTCCACGCTGGTGGCGGCATTGCTGTAGCCGTTGTATTGTAGGGTGAGCGTGGCCGTTCCCACGGTTTCTTCCACATCCACAAAGGTGCCCAAAAAGGCGATCTGCGGAGTTTGGAAACAATACACGCCCGGGTCGGCGGCCCCTGGATTGGCAAACATGGCCTGGGCGTTGATCACGTCTCCGGTGGCGGTGGTGGCCGCGAACCAGTTGGTGGACACGGCGTTGTTGGCGTTGGGCGAACAAAGCACGATCGAGCGTCCGAGGCCGTTGCCTTGGGTGGGCCAAGGAGCCACGTCGTCGTAGGTGACCTGGTCCACGATGTTGTTCAGTCCGTCGCGGACGGTGATGGTTTCCCCGCCGTTGGTCAATCCGCCTGAGGTCCACTGCACCGCTGCGCCGCCGTACACGTTCTGGAAGGCCCGTGAGCTCACGCAGGCCACGAAGTATGCGCCGGGGGCCAATGTGGTATCGGGAAAAGTGAACACCACGGCGTCGCTGATCGAGCAGCCCAACAGGCGCAGGGGCGATGCGTTGGCGTTTTGGAATTCGATGTACTCCAGGGTGTCGGTGCCCGATTCGGGCGAATTGTACATGATCTCGGCGATCACGAGGTTGCTCACGGCCTGGAAATCGTTGGAGGGGATCGTGGCGGTGAAAGTCGGGGTGCCCACCAGCACGCAGCCGCCCTGGGGGTTGGACAAGGCCAAGACGATCTGTTCGGCACTTTCCGGCAGCAGGTCGTCCACGATGTTCAGCGAAAAGGTCTGAAAAGTGGCGCCGCCCGCCGTGAATGTCACGGTCTGGGGCGAGTTGAAGGTGAAATCTTGGGCCGCTGTCGCGGTGGAGGGCTGCAACACCACATCAACGGTGCAATCGCTGGGCGTCGAAAGGGTGATCGTGTAGTTGGTGCTTCCCGCGTTTTCCGCCACGGTGGCCGTGGCGATGCCGAAAGCGAAAGTCGGCTGTGGGCAGGACACCCCGGCATCCGCCGCGCCGGGATTGGCCAGAACGGTGAAGCCGTTGACCACGCCCCAAGTGGGTGCCGTGGCGGCAAACCAGTTGTTGACCGAGGCATTGTTGACCGTGGGCGAGCACAACACGATCGAAGTGCCGCCGCCCGCCGCTGCAGTGGGCCACGGTGCCTGGTCGTCGTAAGTGACGGAGTCAATGGTCTGTCCAAAGGCGTTGGTCAGCCGTACCGCCTCGCCGACGTTGTCCAAGGCGCCCAGTGTCCATTGGAACTTTTGGGCGGTCACGCCCGGATAGCGGTTGTTGAAGGCGTTCAGGTTGTTGCAAAGAACCACATATTCCCCGGGGGCGACGATGGTCGAAACGGGGAAGGTGTAGGTGACACCCAACGAAAAATTAGTTCCGATCAGATCGACCGAGGTGGGGTTGTTGTTGTACAGCTCTATGAATTCCGTGCTGTCGGTGCCCAGCTCCGAGGGGTTGTACATGAGTTCGGTGATCACCATGTTCGAAACGGTGGGCAGATCATTGGAGGCGATCGTGGCCGTCAAGGTGTTGGTGGCACCGACCAAACAGCCCCCGGTAGCGTTGGAAAGCGTGAAGACCATCGTTTCGGCCAACTCGGGCGTGATGTCGTCGGTGATGTTGACGGTGAAATTGAAACTCGTGGCGCCCCCCAAAGTCGAACTGATGGTCGTGGGCGTGGAAAAGGCGAAGTCCTGCCCGTTGGTGGCGGTAGAGGTTCCGCTCAGCACCACATCCACGGAGCAGTCGGCGGATTGCGACAAGGTGACGGTCCCGGTGAGGGTGCCGGCGTTTTCGTTGACGGTGGCAGTGGCGGCGGAAAAGTTGAACGAAGAAGACACCACGTTAGGGATCGTCAGGGAAATATTGTCCAAACCGATTTCGTCACGGCTGCCGGTATTGCAGCCGAGACTGGCGTCGTCGGAGGAATTCCAGCGCAGATAGATGAAATCGCCGTTGGCCACGCTCAGCCCCGTCAGGCCGATGCTCTTGGCCGCCGTCAGCACGGTCGTACCCACGGATGCACATCCGGAAGTGAAATCCAGCGAAGGGATGGGGTTCCAAGTCGCGTTGTCGGTGGACCAAGCAAAATTGAAGATGGTAGAACGCGCCTGGTCGTTGATGTATTTGATCTCATAGGCGATGTCCAAGGCCGTCATCGCCGCACCGGAATTGTTCTGGACCTTCAAGGCCACAAAACTGTTGCCGATGAAGTCCGAGCCGGTGGGCTGGAACCAGAGGGCATTGTTGCCCGCGGCGATCTGACGGGCATACACGCCGCCGGTCGTCACCAAAGCGGTCGCCAAGCCGCGCGTGTAGTCGGTGCCGGCGGTGGTGGCCGTACCGCCAAAGGCAAGGGTGGTCGGGTTGTCGGTGAAAACGCCCATCGACCACGAGTTGGAACTCAACTGCCCCGCGGCGGGCGTCGGCTGAAATCCCGCTCCGGTGAACGAGTTGAAGTTGATGGTGAAAGGGGTGCCCGTGCCGGTGATCGAAAACTGGGCGTCCAAGCGGACCATGCCGCCGCCCAAGAACATCAACAGGGCCGCCAAAGACCAGGCAAGGGTATTTTTGGTGTGCATCGCAAGAGAGATTTTGATGAAAAAATTTGATCCGAAAAACGGCGCAAAGGTAGGCTGTTTGTTCGGCGAAACAGCCGGCCAATGTTAGGCAAATGTTAATTTTGGGCCGGCGTGTTCATTGGGAAAGGGTGTTTTGTTTTTTTTAAAAAAAATAAAAATTACATACTTTTTTAATTTTTACTTAAAAAAACTATCCCATAATTGTCATTGGACTTTTTCGATTCTTCTCAAAAGAGACTTTTTCGATGGTTTTCAGCGGTACCGTTTGGACAGTTCGCAAGGTGATTTGTTCCTCGATGGGCTTTCTTTTTCTTCTTCCAAAAAGAAAAAGAAACCAAAGTAAATCCCGATCAAATCCGTCGCCAGCGCGAGTCTTTTGTTTGCGGGCGTGAAAAAAACTCGATTTGCGGGGCAATGTTTTGCCCTCGGATCATCGTCGTTTGCCGCAAATCATCCAACCGGTTTTTTGCTCAGGCCCGCTGCCAAAAGCCGCGCTGTCGGGACAGGAGAAGCAGCATAGG
>JBEIJQ010000181.1:0-5601 GCA_040380145.1 Lewinellaceae bacterium
AAACGCTACCGCTGAAAAAGTCCGATAAAGACCCAAATTGAGCAGATCAAAAAGAGCCTAATGACAATTTTGGGTTAATCAGTGCTTGATCACCCACCTCCGGCAGGTTGATATCCTACATATCCCATGGCCAGATTGCCTAAGCGACCATTCGAAGGTCTGCCTGTTATTCTAGTAGCGATTTTTTTGACGCAAGTTGCTCACTACTTTTTTCGCAGAGCTGTTTCTTTCAATTATTTTTTTATTTTAATTTTGATTATCAGTATTTTATATAAAATAAATATCCAGAAAGAACGGTTTTTTGCCCATGGGCAAAAAATTATCTTTGCACCGCTAAAAGCCTTTTTGTCGCACTTTTCGAAAAAAATCCCTTGAAAAAAATACTCGTGACCGGCGGCTGCGGCTACATCGGATCGCACACGGCCATCGAGATCCTGCGCCAGACCGACTGGGCTGTCGTTTCGATCGACAACCACCTCAACTCCGATCCCCTCACGGTGCAAAGGATAGAGGCAGCCACCGGCCGCGCGATGGAAAACCACGCCGTGGATCTTTGCGATGCCGAAGCCTTGGGCGAGGTTTTTGCCCGGATCGGGGAATTGGCCGGTGTCATCCATTTTGCCGCCCTCAAATCGGTTCCGGACTCGGTGGCCCAACCGCTGCTGTATTACCGCAACAACCTGCTCGGCCTTTCCAACCTTTTGGAAGCCTGTGCCGCACATCGGGTGCCCCATTTTATTTTTTCCTCTTCGTGCTCCGTGTACGGCAATGTGTCGCAACTGCCCGTCCGCGAGGACACGCCGCTGAACGAGGCCGAATCGCCCTATGCCTATACCAAGCAGATCGGCGAGCGCATGCTTCGGGATTTCGTGCGGGCCGATCCCCATGCGCCCGGCGTGATCGCCCTGCGGTATTTCAACCCGGTGGGTGCCGACCGGAGCGGTCTCAACGGCGAAGATCCGATTAATGCGCCCACCGCGCTGGTGCCGATCATCGTCCAGGCCGTGGCGGGCCGTCGGGACGCGCTGACCGTTTACGGGACGGACTACCCTACCCGCGACGGCACCTGTGTGCGGGATTACCTGCATGTGAGCGACCTCGCGGACGCCCATCTGCTCGCCCTGCGGTATCTGCTCGAAGGGCGGGCAGCCGAAAAGTTCGAGATCTTCAACCTCGGCACGGGCAACGGCGTAACGGTGCTCGAAGCGATCGCCGCTTTCGAACGGGCCACCGGCAGGGCGGTTCCTCACCGCTTCGGGCCCCGCCGTCCCGGAGATGTGGCGGCCATTTACAGCGATTCGTCGCGGGCCGAAAAAATCCTCGGCTGGAAGCCGCGCCGCGACATCGAGGAGATGATGCGCTCGGCATTTGCCTGGGAAAAAGAGTGCGCGAAACGATAGCCTCCGCCTTATCGTCCCATCTTCCCGCCCAGCACCTCGTACATGTTCCGGGAAACTTGCTCGAGCACCCATTCCAGCGGACGGCCCTTGATCTCGGCGGCGCGCCCATAGACCGCTCGGATGTCCACCGTGGGATCGCCGTCCGTTTCGAGCAGAAAACGATCGTCCGGTATTTCCCGGAAGGCGCGCACGATGGGCCGATCGTCGGGCGAAAACAAGGCCTTCCCAAAAGAAAGTGCGCAGCCGGCCGCCACCAAAACGCAGGCTATTTCGGGGCCTTTGGCAAAACCGTGCACGATCCAAGGCATGCGCGGGCGCAGCGAACGCCGTAGGCCCGTCAACTCGTCAAAGGCCCGCACACAGTGCACGATCACGGCTTTGTCCATCTCCTCGGCCAATCGGACATGGCGTTCGAACACCGTCCGTTGGATTTCTAGGGCCGGCCCCCGCAGGCGGTCCAGACCGGTTTCGCCGATCGCCGACACTTGGGGCAGGGCAGCATTTTTTTCCACCCAAACAAAAGTTTCTTCCCAATTATCCGCCGACAAAAACCACGGGTGCAGCCCGATGCAGCAGTACCCCGCTTCTGAGAGCCGATCCCGGTCTTTGGGATCGAGGGCCACCATGGAGCGGACTTCCGGGTCGCCGGTGAGCGGGAGATGGGTATGGAAATCGTAGAACACGGATTCGGGGGGCGAGAAACGGTGCCACCAAAAAACGATGCCACCGGAAAAAATCCCAGTGGCATCGGTGTAGAGGCACGAAAGTTCGACAGAGGAATCAGCCACCCAAACTGGCGGCACCTCCGACGATTTCGGCCAATTCTTTCGTGATGGCCTCTTGGCGGGCCTTGTTGTAGTTGATGCGCAGTTCCTTGAGGAGTTCCTCCGCGTTTTCGGAGGCTTTGTCCATGGCCGTCATACGGGCCCCGTGTTCGGAGGCGTGGGTATCGAGCAGCGTTTTGTGGAACTGGGTCTGAAGGATGGTGGGCACGAGATTTTCCAGCAGCGATTCGCGATCCGGTTCGAAGAGGAAATCGGCGCGCATTTTTTTGCCCGAGGCACCCGCGGCAGGCTCCATTTTGGCCACCGGCAGGAAAGGCTCGGCAACGAAATTTTGCATGGCCGCATTGCGGAACTGGGCGTACACGATGTCGATCGAGTCGTACTGCTTGCTTTCGAAAGCCTTCATCAGTTTGTTGGACACCCGGGCGGTGTTGTCGAAAGCCAGATCGTCGAACAAGGCGAGGTGATCGGCGACAAAGTGGATGTCCGTGTAACGGCGACGGAAATAGTCGTAGCCTTTTTTGCCGATAAACAGGATGGATAGTTCGCCGGCGGCGCGTTGGGCAGCGTATTTGCCTTCCACGAGCTGGACGGCCGTCTTCACCAAGTTGGTGTTGAAGGCTCCGCACAGCCCGCGGTTGGACGTGACCAGCACAATGCAGGCTTTTTGGACCTTGCGGGCCTGTCCGAAACTGGTCGAGGCGTCCGATCCGAGGCTGGAGAGGATGTTCGACAGCATGCTGTTGAGCTTCTCCGAGTAGGGGCGGAGCTGCTGGATCGAACCCTGGGCCTTGCGCAACTTGGCGGCCGAGACCATTTTCATGGCCTTGGTGATCTGTTGCGTCGAGATGACGGAGGTGATTCGTTCGCGGACTTCTTTGAGATTGGCCATGGGATGGACTATTTGTACTGACCGGCGACTTGGCTGGCGAGAGCCTTCACTTGCGCGAGGTCCGCGTCGTCGAGTTTGCCTTTGCGGAAATTTTCGAGGATGTTGGCGTGCTTGAGCTCCATTTCTTGGAGGAAAACCCGCTCGAAATCCATCACCTTGTTGACGGGCACGTCGCGGAGCAGGCCGTTGGTGCCGAGGTAGATGATGGCCACCTGTTTTTCGACCGATACGGGCGAATACTGGGCCTGCTTGAGGATTTCCACGTTGCGGGAACCTTTATCGAGCACCGACTTGGTGGCGGCGTCGAGGTCGGAACCGAACTTGGCGAACGCTTCCAGTTCGCGGAATTGGGCTTGGTCGAGCTTCAGCGTGCCGGCCACTTTTTTCATGGACTTGATCTGAGCGGAACCGCCCACGCGCGACACCGAGATGCCCACGTTGATGGCGGGGCGGATACCGGCGTTGAAGAGGTTGGATTCCAAGAAGATCTGTCCGTCCGTGATCGAGATCACGTAGGTCGGGATGTAGGCGGAAACGTCGCCGGCTTGGGTTTCGATGATCGGCAGGGCCGTGAGGGATCCGCCGCCTTTGACTTTGCCGGAGGCTTTGAGCGATTCCGGCAGGTCGTTCATCGTGCGGGCGATCTCGTCGTTGTTGATCACCTTGGCCGCGCGCTCAAGCAAGCGGCTGTGGAGATAGAAAACGTCGCCGGGATAGGCTTCGCGGCCGGGCGGGCGGCGGAGCAGCAGCGACACTTCACGGTAGGCAACAGCCTGCTTGGAAAGATCGTCGTACACCACGAGGGCCGGACGGCCCGTGTCGCGGTAGTATTCGCCGATGGCGGCACCCGCGAAAGGCGCGTAAAACTGGAACGGCGCCGGATCGGAGGCCGAAGCCGAAACGATGACGGTATAGGACATGGCTCCGGCCTCTTCGAGGGTTTTGGCCACTTTGGCCACCGTGGAGGCCTTTTGCCCGGACGCGACGTAGATACAGAACACCGGTTCGCCGCGGTCGTAAAATTCTTTCTGGTTGATGATGGTGTCGAGGGCGATGGCCGTCTTGCCAGTCTGGCGGTCGCCGATGATCAGCTCGCGCTGTCCGCGTCCAATGGGGATCATCGCGTCGATGGCCTTGATACCGGTCTGGAGCGGCTCCTTCACCGGTTCGCGGAAAATCACCCCGGGGGCTTTGCGCTCCAAGGGCATTTCGAACAGATCGCCGGCGATGGGACCTTTGCCGTCGATGGGCTGACCGAGCGGGTTCACCACGCGGCCGACCATGCTTTCGCCGACTTTGATCGAGGCGATACGGCCGGTACGGCGTACCGTGTCGCCTTCTTTGATGCCTTCGGACGGGCCCATGAGCACGAGACCGGCGTTGTCCTCTTCGAGGTTGAGCACCACGGCCTGCACGCCGTTTTCGAATTCGACCAGCTCACCGGCCTGGGCACGGAGAAGGCCATATACGCGTGCAATGCCGTCACCGACCTGAAGCACGGTGCCCACCTCTTCCAAGTTGGTGTCGGCGTTGAAGCCAGCGAGCTGCTGCTTCAGGATTGCGGAGATTTCATCGGGTTTGACGTCAACCATGATATTGTAGAATTTAAAACAGTGATTCTAAGATTGGAATATGCGATCAAATTGTGCGTGCGAAGGTGTTTTCGCGGAACATCCGGCGCAGTTGGTCGAGTTTGAAATCCACGCTGGCGTCGTAGATCTTGTCGTCGAGGTGCATCACGAAGCCACCGATCACATCGGGATCCACTTCGGACACCACCTCCACTTGACCCGTGGCGATGCCGTTTTTTTGTAGGCGGGCCACTATGTCCTGCAAAGCGGATTCGCCGAATGGTACCGCAGAGCGGATCGTCAACGTGGTGATGTTCTTGTGGCGGCGGTACAACTGGACGAAATCTTGGGCGATTTCGTCGAGGTATTCCTCGCGGCCTTTGCGGAGGATCAGGTGGATGAACCCGTTGGTCACGCGGTCGATCTTGTCCGCAAAAATGGTATCGAAGATCTTGCCTTTTTTGTCGGCCTTGACGACCGGACTTTTCAGCAAGGCCCGAAAATCGGCGTTTTGCGACAGTTGGGAGAAGAAGCGCATGTCTTGGTGCGCTTCTTCCAATTTGCCCATTTCGAGCGCCAGATCGAAAAACGATTTGGCGTAACGGGAGGTTATACGGGATACTGACATGGGTATGGAGCTGGTAGAGGCGTTGTGCCAGGGATCAATTCATTTTGAACTCATCGGCGAGCCGGGCCGCAAAGGACTCGTGTTCGGCGTTGCCCTTGAGCTCTTTGCGGATGATTTTTTCCGCAATGTCCACGGCCATCGAGCCGATCTGGTTTTTCACGTTCAGGATCATTTCCTGTTCGCGGTTTTTGATCTCGGCCACCGCACTTTCGACTTTTTTCTTGAACTCCGCATCGGCGCGCAATTTGGCCTCGGCAATGATCTTGTCCTTGACCGAATTGGCTTCTTGCAGGATCAGGGCGCGTTCCTCGCGGGCCGAGCGCAG
>JBEIJQ010000182.1:0-5580 GCA_040380145.1 Lewinellaceae bacterium
AAAATCGATTGGGAAGAAAAGTGTCAAAACTGTTGGCGCACAAAACCGCCTATGTTGAAGCCCCATACAAATATAGGGCTTTCGGACTGGTCGAGATCCGTGCCGGCCCCGCACTGGAACTGTCCGAACTTCAGCCCCAAGCGCAGCCGCCGGGCTAAACTGAAATTTCCCGAATCGGCCGTGGGAAAGGAACCCACACTCTCTAACAGGCCAAACAGGCCGATTTTTTCGGTCAGCGGCGGCGTGAGGCGGTACAATACAAAGAAATCGATGGTCGGATCTTGCAGGGCCTCACAGACCAGCCAAGCAAAAAAGACCGAGGATTTGCCCATTCGCACAAACTGCACGCCCACCTTGGGGAAAACGCCCTTGCCCGTCAGTTGGGCCAGGGGTACAAAACCCTTGAGCGCGGGCGCATTGTACGAAACGGCCTCAGTGAAACCTACCTGCGGCAAAAAGGCCCCTTCCGCCAAGTTCATCCGTTAATCTACGGAGGCCCGGATGCGTTTGAAGAACAACCAGCGGGAATTTTCCCGGTTTCATTTTTGAAAAAACGGAACCACATGATGTCCACGGACGCTTTTTCGTGCCCCCCGAACGGCTCCACGGGAATCTGCGCGCCGAGCGGACAGGCGCTTCAGAGCAGCCACAGAGCAACGATTTTTTTCATGGTATCCCCACAAAAAAAGGCGGGGCCGACAACGGACGGTCGGGGCACTCCAATACTTGATCCCAGAATTGTCATTAGGAAAAATATCCAATGGCCGCCATTAGAGATCCCCCCTTAATTACAATTATGGGATAAATACCTTTGAATATCTCCGCCTACAACATACCGAGCCCCTTGTGCTTTCCCATTGATCGCGCACGGTCTTTGCTTCCGACGGTCACCCACGGCGGGCTTTCCGGCAGGTCTTTATCGAGCAGGAATTAGCATTTTTATGGGATTGATCGGTGTCCCGGGCGCGTTTTGGGCGGCGAATTTCCATCCTTGCGCTTCGCAGGGAAAGAGTTTTTTAAAAAAATATAATTCAATAAAAATCAATAATATACATTTTTTTTAAGCATTATTTTTTTCTTCCGAAAAAAATTTTTTGAAAATACTTCCAAAAACAGGTTACCTCAGGGGCCCTTTTTGGTATATAATATAGGAGCCCCAAAAATCCTCCGCCCCCCTAACCATGTCGAACCATTACGACCGCATCCTCCGGGATGGGGTAAAAGCCCTATTGCCTTTGCTGTTGGCGAAGCTCTATCAGGTCGTGCCGCAACAGTATGTCCAAGAGCCCGGCAAGGTGCACACCACGCTCGATCTCGAGGCCGACCTGATCCTGTTGCTCGACTCCGACGACCCGTCGAAGGCCAAAGGCCTGCATGTGGAATTCCAGGTCGGAAACGAGAAGGGAATGGACAAGCGCATGCACCTGTATTACACCGTGCTGCAAAAAAAATACGACCTGGACATCGATCAACTGGTGATCTATCTGAACTCCAAAAACGGGGAAACCTCCGGCCGCAGGAAGTACGAGGTCGATGACAAATTGGTTTTTCAATACCATGTGCTATATTTGCAAGATGTGCCGCACGAAGAACTTCTGCGGCTGAACATGCCGGAAGCCGTGGTGCTCGCGATCCTCGGCGATTTCGGCACCAAGGATCCCGAGGCCGTCTTGGCGGAGATCTTTTCTCGGCTCCATGCCCTCTCGGCGAACAACGATCGGATGAACGAATATGTTCTACATTTGAAAACGCTTTCCAATCTACGCGAATTTTCCTCCGAGGTTTATCAAAAAATCGATTCTATGACCGGTATCGTGCAAAAAATCCTGGACTATGCCCTCCAAAATCCGGAGAGCCCCTTTTACAAAGAAGTCTTGGCCGAGGGTAAAGCCGAAGGCAAAGCTGAGGGTAAAGCTGAGGGTAAAGCCGAAGGGATGGCCGAGGGGATGGCCGAGGGGATGGCCAAGGCAGAGCGCCGTATTGTGGCCCAATTGCTGTTATCGGGCATGTCCGCCGAAGCCATCGCCGAGAAGTTGGAAATGCCGTTGGAAAAGATTTGGTCGGTCAAGTCAGGGTACCAAGCATAGCGCATCCCACCAAGCCTCTAGAAAAATATCTATGCCCCTTCGGCGCATTGAGGAAGAACAAAAATACCGTACATCCTGATTGTGACCCAAAGCGGACATTGTTGCTTATGGTGACAATTGGGGGTTCAAACTACTTCTCCACCCCCAACTCCACGCTCAGCCCGTCCAGCAATTCCACGGTCGGGGCACCCGAGACCGATCCGGGGTCCGACAGGTGCAGCTCCGTGGCCAAGGTTTCACCGCAGATGTAGTCTTTGAAAAGGACAAAAGCAGCGCGGGCGGGACTGTCGACAGGCACGCCGACGGACAGGCGGATGCGGTCGCTCAGAGCATAGTCGCGTTCTTTGCGCATGTCTTGGATAGCGGAAACGAGTTCGCGGGCCAGGCCCTCGGCCTCGAGTTCGGGCGTGAGGGTGGCGTCGAGGGCGATGGTCAGGTGCTCGTCGTTGGCCACGAGCCAACCGGCCAACCCTTCGGAGGAGATCGCGAAATCCTCGAGGGTGGTTTCCACGCGTTGGCCCTCGTGCTCGAACACCCAGCCTTTTTCGCGCTCGATGCGGGCGATGTCCTCCTGTCCGAAAGCCGCCAGGGCCGCTTGGAAAGGCTTCATCAGAGCGCCGAGGCGTTTGCCGAGGGTCACGAAATTGGGCTTTATTTTTTTGGTCACGAGGCCCGAGGTATCTTTGACGTACTCGATTTCCTTGACATTGACCTCGGCCAACACCAGGGCCTTTACGGCATCCACCTGGCGCTCGAAGGCTTCGTCCAAAATCGGCAGCAGGATGCGCTGCAACGGCTGGCGGACCCGGATTTTTTCCCATTTGCGCAGCGAAAGCACCAGCGAAGAAATCCGCTGGGCATAATCCATGCGCTGCTCCAGGGCAGGATCCACCGAAGCCGCGTCGGCACCGCCCAACAGGGTGAGGTGCACCGAAGCCGCCGCCCAAGGACCGCTTTCGTCGCGGGATCCGGCAGAGAGGTTTTTGAACAGCCATTCGGCGAAAAAGGGCGCAATGGGGGCCATCAACTGGGCCGTCACCATCAGGCACTCATAGAGGGTCTCGAAGGCGGCTTTTTTGTCCTCCGTCAACTGCCCTTTCCAGAAACGGCGGCGCGAAAGGCGCACGTACCAGTTGGACAAGTGGTTGTCCACGAAATCCTCGATGGCGCGCCCGGCCTTGGTGGGCTCGTAGTTTTCGTAGTGGCGGGTGACCTCGGCCAACAGGCTGTGCAACTTGGAGAGGATCCAGCGGTCCAGCTCGGTGCGGTGCGCGACGGAAAGATTTTTTCCGTCCCACACGAAACCGTCCACATTGGCGTACAGGGCGAAGAAATTGTAGGTATTGAATATTTTTCCGAAAAAAGAACGCTGCACTTCTTCGATGCCGGGCGAAAACTCCTCAAAGGCCTCCCCTTTTTGAACGTTCGGTTTTTTCCAGGAAAAACGGAGGTTGTCCCACGGATTGGCGTTGGTGAGCATGTACCAGCGCGTGGCGTCGGCGCCGTAGCGGTCGAGGCAATAAAAAGGATCCACGGCGTTGCCGAGGCGCTTGGACATCTTGTTGCCCTCCGCGTCGAGCACGAGGCCGTTGGAAACCACCGATTTGAAGGCCACGCGGTCGAAGCACATCACCGAAATAGCGTGCAGGGTGTAAAACCAGCCGCGGGTCTGGTCCACGCCCTCGGCGATGAAATCGGCAGGCCAAAAGCCTTTGAGCGATTCGGCCGAATCGGGCATCAAGTGGTGCTGGGCATAGGGCATCGCACCGCTGTCGAACCACACATCGATCAGGTCCAGTTCGCGGTACAGGGGCTGCCCGGTGGGGCTGGCGAGGACGATCTCGTCCACATAGGGGCGGTGCAGATCGGCGGGCACCTGTTGCTGCAGGCCGAGTACCTCGTTGGCGCGGGCGATCTCCGCGGCCAGTTCGGCCAGCGAACCGATGCATTTTTCCTCCGATGCGTCGCGGCTGCGCCAGATCGGCAGGGGGATCCCCCAATAGCGGGAGCGCGACAGGTTCCAGTCCTGCAGATTGTCGAGCCATGTGCCGAAACGACCGGTGCCGGTGCTTTCGGGTTTCCAGTTGATGGTCTTGTTGAGTTCCGACATCCGTTCCTTGGCGCGGGAGGCGGCGATGAACCACGAATCCAGCGGATAGTACAGCACGGGCTTGTCGGTGCGCCAGCAATGGGGATAGTTGTGGGCGTATTTTTGGACGTTGAAGGCCTTGCCCTCCTGCTTGAGTTTCACGGCGATGTCCACGTCCACGTCTTGGAAAGAATCCCCTTGGCCGAGGTAGTCTTTGACGAAGCGTCCGGCGATTTCGCCGGCGGTGTCCACGAACTTGCCCTGGCGGTCCACCAGCGTGAGCGTGCCGATGCCGTGTGCCTTGGCGGCGCGGCGATCGTCGGCGCCGAAGGAAGGGGCCGTGTGCACCACCCCGGTGCCGTCCTCGGTGGTGACGAAATCGCCGCCGATCACGCGGAAAGCGTCGGTCGCGCCGTCCAGCGGTTCGATGGGATTGCCGAAGGGCAGGAGCTGTTCGTAGCGGATGTGGTACAGGTCCATTCCGATCATTTCGGTGACCGTGCGCCACGGCAGGCTTTTTTGGCCCGGTTCGAAATGGAAGTCAGCCTCTTGTCCCTCGGCCTTGAACCATTTGGAGATCAGGGCCTTGGCCAGCACCACCGAGACAGGTGCGCCAATGTAGGGGTTGAAGGTTCGGACCTTGCAGTAGGTGATCTTGGGGCCTACGGTGAGGGCCGTGTTGCTGGGCAGCGTCCACGGAGTGGTCGTCCAAGCGAGGATGCGGACATCCTCGGAGTCGTGCTCGAACAAGAAGGCCGAGCGTTCATCGCGCACGACCTTGAACATGGCCACCACGGTGGTGTCCTTGACCTCGCGATAGCAGCCGGGCATGTTGAGCTCGTGCGAACTGAGGCCGGTGCCCGCCGCCGGGGAATAGGGCTGGATGGTATAACCCTTGTAGAGGTAGCCTTTGTCGTAGAGACGGCGCAACAAGTGCCACACCGACTCTATGTATTCGTTTTCGAAGGTGATGTAGGGATTGTCGAGATCCACCCAATAGCCCATTTTGCGGGTGATGTCGTCCCAGCGGTCTTTGTACCGCATCACCGTTTCGCGACAGCGGAGGTTGTACTCCTCGACCGTGATCTTCTTACCGATGTCTTCTTTGGTGATGCCCAGTTCTTTTTCCACGGCCAGTTCGATGGGCAGACCGTGGGTGTCCCAACCACCTTTGCGCTGCACGCGGAAGCCCTGCATCGTGCGGAAACGGCAGAAGGCGTCCTTGATGGCCCGGGCCATCACGTGGTGGATGCCGGGCAGGCCGTTGGCCGAGGGCGGGCCTTCGTAGAAAACGAAATCGGGGCGGCCGTCGCGGTCGGAAACGCTTTTTTCGAAAACCTTTCCGTCGTTCCAGAATTGGAGGATCTCACGGTCGATTTCCGGCAGGTTCAAGGTCTTGTATTG
>JBEIJQ010000183.1:0-5558 GCA_040380145.1 Lewinellaceae bacterium
AAAATGGCACCTCAAAACAGAACATTGAAGGCAATGCAAATAACATCGATTATAACAAAATCATTTTTGACAAAAAAAATTTTTGAACAGTTTTAATATATATGTTGTTATATAAGCATAGAGCCCAGTCGTCATTGCCCTTGTCCATTGAGCAAAAGACGACAACGGAAATATCGTCGGATGTAATAGAGTGCCCCTTAAAAGGCGCGATTAAAATGCTTTTACAAAAAAGGGAATTATCCGAAACACCCTTTCAAAAAAATTCGGGCGCGGTAGCCGAAAAGCGCAAGAGTAGGCATTTTTTCATATACATAAATAATATTGTTATGAAAAGTAAAGAAATTTCCATATTATTCCCGATCGCCGCAGTTTTGGCCGTGCTGTTTTTGGCCATGTCGCCGCTCGCAGCGCAGGGTATGAGGTCGCCAAGGGAAAAAAAAGAAAGCCTGTCGGACATGATGGGTGTTTGCAACAAGATCGGCGCAACGAACATTGGTTCACTGATGGCGGCAGACGACGATCGGCGGCCCTGTTTTGCGCTGCCGCTTGAAACCGGAAAACACGAACAAGATGCGGCCGATAAGGTCAGCAAAAACGGATTGGACAATAGAGTGACCATCAGCGGAAACCGCAGGATTTGTTCGGGACAAAGCACCACGCTGACCGCTTCGGGCGGCAACAGCTATGTGTGGAGCACGGGGGCCACTACGTCCTCCATCACGGTCAGCCCCTTGAACAACACCACCTACAGGGTCACGGCCACATTTGCGTGGGGGGCAACGGCATCCGCCAGTTTTTCGGTCAACGTGAACGGGAAACCAAATGTCACCATTGCCGGGCAGGCGGGCATTTGCTGGGGAGGCAGTGCCACTTTGACGGCGACCGGTGGAAACACCTATTTGTGGAGCACTGGATCCACCTTTACCAACATCACGGTGTCGCCCACCGTCACCACGTCTTATTCGGTCACCACCACCAATGCGAACGGGTGCACTTCTTCGACTTCGCGCACGCTGACGGTCACTCCATCCGGAGGGGCCTCGATAACGGGCAATTTGGCTATTTGTTCGGGCAGCAGTACGACCTTGACGGCAAGCGGGGGCGGCAGTTACCTGTGGAGCACGGGAGCCACCGGAGCTGCCATTACCGTGAGTCCGGCGAACAATACGGTGTACACGGTGACCGTTTCGGCGGCGCAGGGGTGTTCGGCAACGGCCAGCGCTTTGGTGCAGGTTTATTTGGCCACGACGCCATCCATTTCGGTGAGCACGTCGATCTGTGCCGGGGCGCAGACGGTGTTGACGGCCGCCGGAGGAAGCAGTTTTGCGTGGAGCACGGGCCAGACAACGACTTCCATAACCGTTTCTCCCGCAGCGACCACGACCTACACCGTGACGATTTCCAACGGGGGAGGTTGTTCGTCCACCGCGACCAGTACTATCACGGTCAATCCGGTACCGCCGATCTCGTTCGGCGGGCCAACTGCGGTTTGTCCGGGCGCATCGGCCACGGTGACGGCTTCGGGCGGCAGCAGTTATATTTGGAATACCGGAGCCACGACTTCTTCCGTCACCCTGACCGTCAACGCCACTACGGTTCTGACAGTGATCGTGGGCAATGCATCGGGATGCACGGCTTCAGCGAGCCGGACGATCACGGTCTATGCTCCGCCGCCGGCATCCGTTACGGCCGGACCGAGCACAATCTGCTCGGGCGGCAGTTCGACTCTGACGGCGATGGGCGGCGTGGCCTATCTGTGGAACACGGGCGATACGGGGGCCGCGATTTCGGTGAATCCCGCGCTCACCACGACCTATTCGGTCACGGTGAGCGATGTGGCCGCCTGCACGACGACGACCCAGGCAACAATAACCGTTTTGAAGGGTTCCATCACCGGTATGGCCATCGGTTCCGACACCTCGGTGATTTGTCCGGGAGATACCGCCACCTTGACGGCTTCGCTCGGCACGGCGTATTTGTGGAGCAACGGCGCGACGGGGGGGTTCGTGCGCGTTTCCCCCTTGGCGACCACGGTTTACGGGGTCACGGTCACCACCACGGCGGGCTGTACGGTAACGGCCTCCCATGTGGTCGCTCCCAGAGAAGCGCTGACCGTTTCGATGATCTGGACAGACGAAACCTGCCCCCGCGACAGCAACGGCACGGCCACACTTGTGCACAACGGGATTTCCTTTGCTTGGAGCAACGGGGCCACCGATCTGTTCTTGTCGGGACTTCCACCGGGCGTATATACGGCAACGGTGACGGGTGCACATGGGTGTACGCTTACGGCGTCGGCGACGATCGGAACGGTACCCGACAACACGCCCCCAACGCTGTCGCCCTGCCCGAGTTTTCCGACCCTCTATGTGTACAACACCTACACGGTGCCCAACTTTTTGTCCAATATGGTCGCCACCGACAACTGCCCCACCGTTTTGCTGGCGCAATCGCCGCCGGCGGGCACGGTTTTCCACAACAGTCAGATCGTCTGGGTCACGATCACGGCTATGGACGGTTCGAACAACACGACGCAGTGTTCATTCCAGCTCGATCTGCGAATCCACAACTGTGGGTACATTTTTGTTGACCAAACGGCCACGGGTCTCAACAACGGCTTCAACTGGACCGATGCGTTCACCGATCTGCAATCGGCCATAGCGGTTTCGAGCTCCAGCTGCGACACGATTTTGGTCGCCGCCGGCCAGTATTCGCCGGGCCTTTTGCCTACCAGTGCCTATGTGCTGAAGCCGCTCGTGCCCCTTTATGGAGGTTTCCCCAACGGGCAGGATTCGGTGGCCTGGGCCTTCAGCGATAGGGACCCCGAACTGTACCCGACCGTTTTCGACGGGGGCGGTATCAGTTACCGCGTTTTTTCCGGGGTCAATCTCGGCTCCGATCCTAAACTGTCGATCTATGACGGCTTCACCGTCCAAGGAGCTTATGACAACGGGATGTTCATCCAAGCGGCAGGTGCGAGCCAACAGGCCAGTCCGATCATTCGAAACGTTGTTTTTCAAAGCAACAACGGCAACAGTGGAGGTGGCTTGGGGTTGTTCGTCATCAATGGAGGCATTTCCATGCCCAAGATCATGAACTGTACTTTTTCGGGCAACACCGCCCGCTCCCAAGGGGGAGGATTGAACTTGTTGGCCCAGAGCGGTTCGACGATTCAGGCCGAAATCACCGATTGTTCATTCTTGAACAACTCCGCCTACAAACCGGGCACCTCGCTGGCACGCGGTGCCGGGTTGGGCGTTCATGCACAGGGCGTGGGCACTTTGCTAACGGTCGCCATTTCCGAATGTTCGTTTTTCAACAACAGTGCCCAGCATGTAGGCGGGGGGCTGATGAACTATTCCAGGCAGGGAGCTGTCACCAATGTGGTCGTCGAAAACTGTCGGTTCGAAGGCAATTCAGCCTTTGCGGGTGGAGGGCTTTATACTTTTTGCCAGGGCGGCAGTGCGACCACCGGCGTCTCGCAGACCGATTTTTTCGGCAACGCCGCGATCTCGATCGGGGGTGGATTGGCCACTTATTGCGAACTGAACGGCGGATCTACGGCGGTCAACTTGGAAAACATACTGTTCGAAGACAACATGTCGGGCAACAAGGGTGGTGCATTGGCGAACCTGGGGCTCAAAGGGGGCATTGCCCTGATGAACGCCAAAAAATGCCGTTTTGACCGAAATCTGTCTTCCAACTTCGGCAGCACCGTTTCGACCGAATGCAACACCCGCAGCTTTGCCTATCCCGGCACCTACACGGAAACGAACTTGGAAAACTGCCTCATGTTCCGCAACAACCAAGCGGTGCGCGGCGGAGCCCTGTACAACGGCGCGGCAACCGGGGGAATCAGTGTCCTGAACGTCGCGCACCTGTCCGCCGCGCAAAACAACGCACAGTTCGGCCCCGGGGTGTTCAACAATGCGATTTTCCCTGCCCAATCGAGAA
Source organism: Lewinellaceae bacterium (assembly GCA_040380145.1). Classification (GTDB taxonomy): domain Bacteria; phylum Bacteroidota; class Bacteroidia; order Chitinophagales; family Saprospiraceae; genus JBEIJQ01. The sequence continues at coordinate 3,955 of JBEIJQ010000183.1, forward strand.
CGAATCTGACCAACTCCGTGTTCTGGGGCAACCCGGCCACCACTCCCGGACCGAGGCTTTTTTTCAACCTGGGCTCCGGAACCACGCTCACGATACGCCATTGTTCGCTGCAAGAAGCAGTGATGACCGCCAATGCCGCCGGTAACGGTTCATTTGTGGTTCAAGAGGGCAACTTCGCTGGCGACCCGATGTTCGTGGACTTCGCCAACGGCAACCTGACTCCACAGCCCACCTCGCCCTTGGTAGATGCCGGCATGGCGCTGCCCATCGCCGAGGATTACCGCGGCAACCCGAGACCCATGGGCGCCAGGGCCGATATCGGGGCCTACGAACTGGGGGGTGTCGGGGCCGTGCCGAGGATCGCACAAAGCCAAGAAGAAGCCCTCCAGCGCTCGTTTGTGATTTTCCCCAATCCGTCGGAGGGGGCGTTCACGGTGGTCTTGGACCAAGAAACCACGGGATTCGTGCAGATATTCGACGCAAGGGGCAGTTTGGTGGCCTCCCGACAATTGAACGGGAACAACCAAGCCCAATTCGATCTCCGCGGACAAGGAACGGGCATATACATGATGCGCTTCGTGGACGGAGAAACGGTGGTCACAAAGCCTTTCACGATGGTCCGTCCCTGATCCGTCGAAAAAGCCCTATTTGAAGTTGTTGGTTAAAAAAACGCCCCGACCAAGTGTCGGGGCGTTTTTTTGTGGAAAGCAAAGAGCGTCCTACCTTTCTTTCCCCAAAAAAAGAAAAAAACTCGTTATTTGTCCCATTGTTCACTTATCCAGTCTCCTCCCGCATGCCGCCGATTCTGCTCAACGGTCAGTCGCTCACCATCGAACAAGTATGCGCAGTCGCCCGCAGGGGCGCACAGATTCGACTTTGCGACCAAGCCATGGCACGGGTGGCCGATGCCCATGCTTTCGTACAGCAATTGGCCCGTGACGGGGCTGTGGTGTACGGGGTTACGACGGGTTTCGGGCAAAACGCCAACCGAGTGGTGCGCGAACCGGAAAAAGCCCTCGAACTACAGCGCAACCTCGTGCTCTCGCACGCCGTGGGCATGGGCCACCCCTTGCCGCACGAAGCGGTGCGGGCGATGATGGCTATCCGCATCAATACTTTGTTGATCGGCCATTCCGGGGTGGCGCCGGCCACGGTGCGCCTGTTGGCGGAATGTTTGTGCCGCGATGTGCTGCCCGTGGTGCCCAGCCAAGGTTCCGTGGGCGCCAGTGGCGACCTGTGCCCCTTGGCGCACATCGCCCTGCTCGTCCTGGGCGAAGGGCCTGCCGATGTGTGCGGGCCGGACGGAGTTTTCCGACGCACCAGCGCGGCAGAGGCACTGGTAGGGATCGGCGCCTCCCCCGTCCGGCTTTCCTACAAAGAAGGACTGGCCCTGATCAACGGCACCACGATGATGGCCGCGCTCGGCTGCTTGGCCGTGGACAGGTCAGAAAAATTGCTGCGCAGCGCCGTCCGCTGCGGGGCTTTGGCCTTCGAAGCGCTCTGCGCAAGGGGCGCGGCCTTCGACAAACGCATCCACGAGGCCCGGCGGCACAAGCACCAGCGCAAGGTCGCCAAACAGTTCCGCGCGGCGCTCAAGGGCTCTT
>JBEIJQ010000184.1:0-5521 GCA_040380145.1 Lewinellaceae bacterium
CAATTACTATGTTTACCAAGACAACAACCGCCGTTTCAACACCGTCGTTTGGGATTTGAACGAGGCTTTCGGTGTCTTCACCCACGGCGGACAGGGACAGTTGAGCATTGCACAAATGGAGGCGCTGGCGCCTCGGCACAATGAGAACAACACGGGCCGGCCGCTGCTCAACAAACTGATGCCCAACCTGCGCTGGCGCAAAAGTTACCTCGCCCACCTGCGCACGATGTTGGACGAACAGATCCTCAGCGGACTGTACCAGACCCGCGGCCTGCAGCTCCAGCAACTGATTGACCAGGATGTGTACGCCGACCCGAACAAATTTTTCACCAATGCCCAGTTCAACACCAACCTCAACACCACGGCGGCCAACATTCCGGGCATCATTTCCCTGATGACCAACCGCTCTACCTTTTTGGACGGCCATTCGGACCTGACCGCCCCCCAGCCCGTGATCGGCGCGCCCGCCCCCAGTGTGGCGGCCCCACAGGTGGGCACGGCTTTCGCCATGACGGCCCCGGTGTCCAACGCCACCATGGTCAAATTGCGCCACCGCGCCCACCGCACCGAGCGTTTTGTGGAGACCGACATGTTCGACGACGGCAACCACCAAGACGGTGCGGCTGGCGATGGCGTGTACGGCGCCGGGATCACCATGCCGGTCACCGGCGTGCTGCAGTATTACATCTACGCTGAAAACGCCCAGGCCGCCCGTTTCAGCCCCGAGCGCGCCGAATATTACTTCTACACCCTCACCGGCACCTTTGTCAGCCTGCCCCCCAGCACCATGACCATCAACGAGTTCATGGCCGGCAACGCCTCCGCCGTAGCCGACGAATACGGCGAGTTCGAAGACTGGATCGAGCTGCGCAACAACACCAACGCCAACGTCAACCTGGCGGGATTGTACCTGAGCGACGACCGCTTGAACCTCACCAAGTTCAACCTCCCCGATACGATCGTGCCGCCCAGCGGCCACGTCGTCGTCTGGGCCGACGAGGACGGCCTCCAAGGGCCCATGCACGCCAATTTCAAGCTCTCGCGCACCGGCGAGGAAATTTTCCTCTACAACGCCGACAGCAGCCCCATCGATTCGCTCACCTTCGGCGTACAGACCGACAACATCAGCGTGGGGCGCTGCCCCGACGGCACAGGGCCTTTCCAAGTCATGGCCCCTTACACGCCCGGTAGCCCCAACAACTGCCAGGTGAACGGGGCCGGGGAAATCGACGCAACGCCGCTCACGGTGGGCGTTTTCCCTGTGCCCGCTGCTGAGGCCGCCACGGTCAAGCTCCAATGCCCCCGGCCCGTGAACGGCTTCCTCGAGGTGTTCGACCTCACCGGGCGCCTCCTGATGCACCAACGCGTCGCCCTGCCCGCGGGCGAATTTTTCCTGCCGCTCGACCTGCGGGATTTGCCACAAGGGCTTTATCAACTGCGCGTACAAGACGCCAGTACCATCGGAAGTTGCCGCTTCGCCGTGTCGAGACCGTAGTTCGGACGGACGGGGGCGTTGCGCGCACTTTTTTTGGCAAAAAAGGGCTGTCTTTGAACAGTTTTTTTGAAGGGAGAAAATTTTTTGGAAAAAAGTCCCTTCCGACGGTTACTTTTTGAGGTAAAAAAGGGATATATAATGTCCATGCGGCCGTTGTCCGTCCTTTTTTACCCCAAAAAAACGAACCATGAAAACGAAATTCCGCGTTTCGCGCACGGAGCGAGCCGGCGTGCTGATCTGGCTTGCCCTGGTGCTTTTGCTTTACCAGTTGCCCGAATGGCTTTCGCCCGGTCCGCAATACGAAGATGCGGCCGCCTTTCGGGCCGAACTGGCCGCCCTGCGGGCTCAAAATCCCGGTTTTGACGCATTTTATGAAAAAAAGTCCGTCTCTTCCGTGGATTCGCCACCCGGCGCGGGGACATCGGCCAGGTTGGGCGATCCCTTTTTCTTCGATCCCAACACCGCCTCTGAGGACGAGCTGGCAAGGCTCGGATTGCCCAAGGGCGCGGTGCGCGGAATCGTGAATTACCGCGAAAAGGGCGGGCGCTTCCGTCGGCCGGAGGATTTCGGCAAGATCTACGCCCTTCCGAAAGCCGATTTCGAACGGCTGCTGCCGTATGTGCGCATTTCCGGGGCGAACGAAAATCCCTTTCCATCCAAGAAAACGCGGCGGACCGCGCCCCTCGACATCAACTCGGCCTCGGCGGAAGAGTGGGCCGAACTGCCGGGCATCGGGCCTGGCTACGCGGCCCGTATCGTGCGGTTCCGCGATGCCTTGGGCGGTTTTGTGGACACGGCCCAAGTGGCAGAGACCTTCGGGCTGCCCGACAGTGTCTATCGCCGGATCGCGTCCCTGTTGGTCAGCGACGGGCGCGCGCCCCGCACGTTGGATCCCAACCGCGCCGAGGAGGAAGCGCTGGAGGCCCATCCCTACATCTCGCCCGCACAGGCCCGGGCGGTGGTCCGTTACCGCGAACGGTCGGGCGGCTTTCCCTCGGTGGACGCACTGCAAATTTTATCGGTTTTTCGGGACGGGAAAATCCCTTTTTTCAAAATAAAGCCTTATTTGCAGATACAATAAACCGCAAAAATTCCGAAATTCGCCCCCGAAAAAACCCCAACGGCTATGCTCGAAGAACGCGTCGCAAGGCTCATCCGGACTATCCCCGATTTCCCCAAAAAGGGCGTCGAGTTCCAAGATATCACGCCCATCCTCTGCGATGTGCCCCTTGTGGCCGAAATGGTGGACGCATTCGCCGAAGCCGGACGCGAAACCGGGGTCAACACGGTGATCGGAATCGAGAGCCGCGGGTTCTTTTTCGGTCCCCTGATCGCCTACAAACTGGGCGTTCCCTTTCTCGTGGTGCGCAAGCGCGGCAGTTTTCCCGGTGTGACGGCCACTTTTTCTACCTACGACATCGAGTACGGCTCCTCTTCCATCGAGATGAACATCGGCGACCTGCCCGACAACGCCCGCGTGATGATCCACGACGATCTGCTGGCCACCGGTGTGACGGCCACCGCCGCCGCCAACTTACTGCGCCACGCCGGCGCCGAGGTGGCCATGTTCTCTTTCGTCGGACACCTGACCTTCCTGGACGGTGCGGAAAAACTGCTTTCGTACACGCCCAATATCTTTACCCTCGCAGAACTGTAACCCTTTTTTATCCTTTTGAACATGAATTTTTCCCCCGAACAAATCGAATTGATCCGCGACAGCGCGCGCGCTTTTGCCGAAAAAAACATCCGTCCGCACGTGATGGAATGGGATGAGGAGCAGCACCTCCCCCGCGACCTTTTCCGCAAAATGGGCGAACAGGGCTTCATGGGCGTGTTGGTTCCAGAAGAATACGGGGGCTCCGGTTTCGGCTACCAGGTCTATATCACCGTGATCGAAGAGATCGCCAAGGTCTGTTCTTCCATCGGCCTGTCGGTTGCGGCCCACAATTCGCTGTGCACCAACCACATCTTGATGTTCGGCAACGAGGAACAAAAGCAGAAATACCTGCCCAAGCTCGCCACTGGCGAACACCTCGGCGCTTGGGGCCTCACAGAGGCCAATACCGGTAGCGATGCGATGCGCATGCGCTGCGTGGCCGAACGCGATGGCGACTATTACGTGATCAACGGCACCAAGAACTGGATCACCCACGGAAAATCCGGTGAGGTGGCGGTGGTGATCGTGCGCACCGGCGAACTGCTCGACAGCCACGGGATGAGCGCTTTCGTCATCGAGCGTGGTACGCCCGGTTTTTCGGCGGGCAAAAAGGAAAACAAACTCGGCATGCGCGCATCCGAGACGGCCGAACTGATCTTCGAAAATTGCCGCGTACACAAGAGCCAACTCCTCGGCAAAGAAGGCGACGGTTTCATCCAAGCCATGAAGATCCTCGACGGCGGTCGTATTTCCATCGCGGCCCTCTCGTTGGGCATCGCCAAAGGTTCTTACGAGGCCTCTTTGAAGTACGCCAAAGAGCGCCAACAGTTTGGGCAGCCCATCGGCAATTTCCAAGCCATCGGTTTCAAACTGGCCGATATGGCCACCAAGATCGAGGCCGCCGAACTGCTTACCCGCAAGGCCGGTTACCAAAAGGACAACCACCAAAAATGCACCTTGGTCTCTGCCAAGGCCAAATATTATGCCTCGGAGATCTGTGTGCAAGTGGCCACCGACGCCATTCAGATCCACGGCGGCTACGGGTACACCAAGGATTTTCCGGTGGAAAAATTCTTCCGGGATTCCAAACTCTGCACCATCGGCGAGGGCACTTCCGAGATCCAAAAACTGGTGATCTCGCGGGAAGTCCTCCGAAACAGTTGAAATCATGGATTTTGCACCGGAAACCCTCGATCGCCTGCGCCGGCTCGACGACAAGTACACGGCACTGGGACAAGACCTCAATTCTTACCTCGACGGGTTGCTCTACGCCGAGCCGCTGACTTATTGGGAGTATATCCGCTTGGACACTTTGCTCAGCCTGCAGACCCCGGAGACCTCGTTTCCGGACGAGCAGATTTTCATCCTGTACCACCAGATCACCGAGCTGTACTTCAAGCTCTCGATCAACGCCATCGAACAGGCCTGCTCCGCCGAAACGCCGGATGCAGCCTTGATAGCCCGCCAAGTGCAGCGCGTGAACACATACTTCCGCAACCTGATCTCGTCGTTCGACATCATGGTGGACGGTCTCGATCGCACCGAATTCATGCAGTTCCGCTTGAGCCTGTTGCCTTCCAGTGGGTTCCAATCGGCCCAGTACCGCAAGATCGAACTGTTGTGCACCGATATGTACCGCTTGGTGCGCTATGGCGACCGCGACACGGTTTCGGCCGATCTCTCTGTGGCGGAAATGTACGAACGATTGTATTGGAAACGGGGCGCCACCGAACTCACCACGGGCAAGAAAACGCTCACCCTGCGCCAGTTCGAAGAAAAATACACCGCTGAACTGATGCAACTTTCCGAGCGTTGCGTGGGCCGCAACCTTTGGCAGCGTTTCCAACAGTTGCCTGCGGAAGAACGATCGAATCCCGCTCTGCGCGAAGCCTTGCGCGAACTCGACCTCAACGCCAATGTCCGCTGGGGACTTTCCCACTACCGAGCAGCGGTGCGCCACCTCCAGCGCCCCTCGGGCGATGTGGCGGCCACCGGCGGCACCAACTGGCAGGATTACCTCCCGCCCAAAAACCAACTGGTGGTCTTCTTCCCTGACCTTTGGACCGAAGAAGAACTGGACAATTGGGGAAAAGCGTTTTGAGACGCGTCTTTTGACGAAGTTCTTGGGTCCAATTTTTTTTGAAAAAAAAGGAATCCTTGACGGTCCGGGGATCATCGAACGATCGGGATCAACACTTTTTGCCCCAGAGTGCCTTCATCCCAAAATTGTCATTAGACTCTTTTTGATCTGCTCAATTTGGGTCTTTATCGGGCTTTTTCAGCGGTAGCGCTTGGACGGTTCGCAAGGTGGTTTGTTCCTTGTTGGGCTTACTTTTTCTTTTTCTTCTTCCCAAAAAGAAAAAGAAACC
>JBEIJQ010000185.1:0-5497 GCA_040380145.1 Lewinellaceae bacterium
GTCTGCGCCTGAACTTCACGAGCGCGGTCGCCGGCGGAGTTGCCCCCTACACCTACTCGTGGAGCTTTGCGGGCGCGGTGCCTGCCACGTCCACGGCCGCCAACCCCGCGGGGGTCACTTATCCCACTGCTGGGACGTACACGGTCTGCGTGACGGTGACCGATGCCCGCGGATGCACGGCCACTTCTTGCCAGACCATTCAGGTCGGACAGCCCTGCAACCTCAACACGGTGGACTTCTGCACCACCGTGGAGCCCAGCGGCACCACCGGGTTCAAGGTGACGGTTTCCAACGTGACGCACAACTGCAACGGTACCGCCACGATCCAGTACTCGTTCAACGGAGGCGCCACTTGGAGCACCACGCCGACCTTCACCACCACCACGCCCGGCATCATCTCGGTCTGTGTGCGCGTCACCTGCACGGTCTGTGGCCAGACCTGCACCCGCACCTGCTGCAAGAGCGTGCAGATCAATGCGCCCTGCAACATCCCCACGTCGGCCAGCTTCACGGTTTCTGTCAACGCGACCACGGGTGTGGCCACTTTCAACGCCACGATTCTTTCGCCAGCCGCTGCCGGTTACGATTGGGATTTCAACGGTGACGGCATCGTGGATGCCACCACTGCTACCAATGTGGCCACTTTTACCTACGCCAACGGCACCTACACCGCTTGCGTGACCATCCGCCGCTCGGCCAACTGTTCCAAGACGATCTGCCGCACCGTGGTGGTGGAGCCCATCTGTGACGTGATGGCCAACTTCACCTCCCGCCACTGCACCAATGCCCCGCTCACGGTCAATTTCACGAGCATCTTGACCAACGCCACCAGCGTGGTGTGGAACTTCGGCGACGGCAACACCTCCACCGTGTTCAACACCAGCCACACCTACGCCAACTACGGAACCTACACGGTCTGCCTGACGGCCTACAAGAACGCCCGCTGCTACTACCGCGTATGCTACCTCGTGATCGTCGGCGCGAAGAACTGCGGCGGCAACGCGCCCCCGCCCGCCAACATGGTGACCAACGACAACGGCACAGAAGAAGCCGAAGAAGTGTATAACACCATGGTCGAAACCGACGGAGCCGGTGAAAGCGTACAGCAAGCCCCCGTGATCGACGGATTGAGCCTGTACCCCAACCCGGCCAAGGACCAGACCAACCTCGTGTTCGAACTCAATGAAGCCCAGGACGTACAGATCACCGTGACCGACATGAACGGCAAAACGTTCGAGAGCTTCCAGACCGGTGCCACGAACGGCCAAAATGTGGTCGCAGTACCCACCGACCGTCTCGGACAAGGTCTGTACCTGGTCCGCTTGAATGCCGGCGGTACCGTCCGCACCACCAAACTGATGATCGCCCGGTAAACGACCGATCTTCGAAAAATCGTCCCCCTTCCTTTTTTGGGAAGGGGGATATTTTTTTCGGCCCCTGTTTTCACTTCTTATTTTTTTTCGATAAAAAAAAATATCCGCAAAGGTGCTTACCTTTGGAAAACAGACCCGGACCACAGCCAAAATTTTTTCCCATGAGAAAAACAGCCATACTCCTCTGCTCTTTGCTGCTTTTTTGTGCCCTGCCCATGGGATTGTACGCCCAGCCCGTGCAGATTTTCCAGCAGGTGCCCCTGTTGACCGTCCTCGACCAGTTCAACTACGAATACGAGCTCGGCCCCAACAACACACCGATCTCCAACCACTTGTTGGTGGTGGAATTCCAGGACACGATTTCTCCGTCCATGATGCAACAGGTCAGGGCCCAAAACGGGGTCGTTTCCTATCGGGCCTGTATGTGCAACGAGTTTTTGGAAGAATGGGATTTCGGCGGCTTGCCCCCCAACGGGATTTTGGGCAAAAAGGCCGATGCCGACGCGGATCCGGCCGTCAGAAGCTCGGATTTCAGCTATTTCGTTTCCAACAATTTCCTGAGCCCCATTACGCTGCCTCCGGGATCCCCCATGCTTTTCCCGCCACAAAGCGCCTCCCCGGCTCCTGCCGGCGCGCCGCTCATCGCTATTTTGGATACGGGCGTGGATTACCTCCACGACTCCCTCAAGGCCCATATTTGGCTCGGCAACGAAATCCCCAACGGCGGGGACGACGATGCCGACTGTCTGGCCGACGACTTCATCGGTTGGAATTTCGTGCACGAAAACAACAACCCCAGCGACGACCACGGGCACGGCACCCATGTGGCCGGTATCGTGGTGCAAAACCTGCTCCGTTACGCGCCCAATTGCCCGTTCCGGGTGATGCCCCTCAAAACGCACGACCTGCACGGCGTCGGCACTTTGTTCAGCGTCACCTGTGCCACCTACTACGCCTCCGTGCACGGGGCAAGGGTGATCAACGACAGCTGGGGCTGGTACGGCTCTCCTTCGGGGATGCTGTCCAAGGCCATCGATTTCGCCCATACCAATTCCGAATCCCTGGTTTTGGCGGCTGCCGGCAACGACGGCTTCGATGTGACCGCCAATCCGCACTATCCATCCAATTACAACCTGCCCAATGTGGTGTCGGTGATGTACATCGATTCGAGCGGGAATCTTCCGTCCGGAGCCAATTACTCCGCTACCGAGGTGGACATCGCGCATTACGGGCAGAACGTGCTTTCCACTTTGCCCCTCAACAGCCTCGGGTTTTCCACCGGTTCCTCAATGGCCACCCCGGGCGTATCGGCCGCCACGGCATCCGTCATCTGTTGTTTTTCGCCGCCCACCGCCCTTGACCTGCGCAACTGGATCCTTTCGACGGCCATTTCGGAGCCGTCCCTTTCCGGACGCTGTGTCACCGAAGGGCGCGCCAAGTTCCCCGGGCCCAATTGTCAATACTGCGATCTGGAGGCGGATTTTTCGTTTTCCTCGCTGCCCAACAACTGTCGTGGGTTGAGGTTCAATGCCTCGGTATCAAAAGGAACGGCTCCCTACTCCTATTCTTGGACCTTCGGGGGTCTGGCCACTTCCAATTTGGCCGGCCCGTCCTATGTTTTTCCTGCGAACGGCACCTACCAGGTCTGCTTGACGGTCGTCGATTCGGCCGGTTGCGCGGTCACTCGTTGCCGCACCGTTGCCGTGCCGCCGCCCTGCCAGGCCGACAGTCTGGATTTTTGCACCACCGTGGAGCCTTCCGGCACGACCCGTTTCCGCATTTCGGTGAGCAATGTTTCCTATCGCTGCAACGGCACGGCCACGGTCGCTTATTCCTTCAACGGCGGGACCACTTGGTCGAATGTCGGTTCGTTGCTCGTCTCTTCTCCCGGGATCTACAATGTTTGTGTGCGGGTGACCTGTACGGTCTGCGGGCAAACCTGTGTGCTGAACTGTTGCAAACAGGTGAATGTGGGCCTGCCCTGCAACATTCCTTCCACCGCCACGCTGAACGTCTTGCCCGGCACGAACGGCGCGGCGACGACGCTCCGGGCCTCTGCGCTCACCCCGGCCGCCGCGGCCTACGATTGGGATTTCAACAACGACGGCGTGGTGGACGCCACGACCACTGGCGCCACGACCACTTTCGTCTATCCCGAGGGCAGGCACTCGGCCTGCGTGACGATCCGCCGTTCGGCGGGCTGCGAAAAGCGCATCTGCGTCACCTTCGCCGTGCAGCAACTTTGCAACCCGACCGCCAATTTCCGTTTCCGCCGCTGCTCGGGCAGTCCGCTAGAATTGGCCTTCACTTCGATCGTGGCCAACGCACCGCTCGGGGTCCTGTGGGAATTCGGCGACGGCAATACCTCCACGGCACTCAATCCTCAGCATTCGTATGCACAACCGGGCACCTATACCGTCTGCTTGACCGCATATCGGTCCCAGACCTGCTCTACGCGGGTCTGCTATACGATCCAAGTGCTGCCCAAGTTTTAGTGGGAAGTAAAAAACCTTTTTTCTTTTGCCCTGTTTAAGAACCGTTTTTACCCATGAGCAAAGCCCAAGCCCTTTTTGATGAGTACGGCGAAAGCCACCAAAACGAGATCAACAAAGCCATTCATTGGGTTTGTATCCCGGCCATTATGTTCAGCCTGTTCGGGCTGCTGTACGCCGTTCCTTTCCCTATTTCCGAAGAAAAAAATTTCTACCTGAACTGGGGCGCCCCGGCGATGCTGATGGCTCTGGCCTATTACCTGCGGTTATCGTTTTCGCTTTTCCTCGGTTTCGCCCTGGTCGGATTTGGGCTGTTGTTCGGCAACCAACTGCTCGGTGAAGCGTTCGACGGCCACGCCGGCTACCACGCTTTGGCCTCTTTGGGCATTTTCGTGGTGGCGTGGATCGGACAGTTCATCGGCCACGGGATCGAGGGCAAAAAGCCGTCTTTTCTGAAAGACCTGCAGTTTTTGCTGATCGGCCCCGCTTGGCTTCTTCATTTTATCTTTAAAAAAACGGGCATTCCTTTTTGACCGTTCCAAAATCAACTCCCCATGCAATTGATTCTGATGCTGCTTTTCGCCATGATCCTTCCCCCCAAATCCGTCCATGAATTCACGATGAAAGACATCGACGGAAAAGAAGTGTCGCTGGACCGCTACCGCGGAAAAGTCCTTTTGATCGTGAATGTGGCCAGCAAGTGTGGTCTCACTCCGCAATACGCCGACTTGCAGTCCTTTTATGAAAAATACAAAGATAAAGGCGTGGAGGTACTTGGTTTTCCGGCCAACAACTTCATGGGCCAAGAGCCCGGCACCGAGCTGGAAATCAAGAACTTTTGTACCAACAAATTCCATGTGACCTTTCCGATGTTCGCCAAGATCTCGGTCAAAGGCAAGGAAATGCACCCGCTGTACCGTTACCTGACGGAAAAAGATCAGAACGGTTCGGTAGATGCACCCGTCAAATGGAATTTCCAGAAATTTTTGGTGGACAAAAACGGCCGTGTGCTGGCCTCGTTCGATCCGCAGACCTCGGTGGACGATGCCCAAGTGATCGCAGCGGTCGAGGCTGCTTTGAAACAGTGACCGTCGCCGAAAATCGGGTCGGCAGCTTGGCGCGGGAGGACAAAAAATCCTCCCGCGTCGTGTTTTTGCTCGGGAGGATTATCTTTGCGGGCGTTTCCCCGCGGATGTGGCGAAACTGGTAGACGTGCCAGACTTAGGATCTGGTGCCGCGAGGCGTGTGGGTTCGAGTCCCTCCATCCGCACAGAAAACAAAAGCCGTCCCGTTTGATCGGGACGGCTTTTTCATTTTTATTCCGTCGGCGGCTTGGGGCCGTTTTCGCCCGGAGGACGATTGCCACCGCCATGGCGCTTTTTCTTCTTTTTGTTGCGGTTGGCAGGATCCCCGCCTTCGGCTCCCTCCGGTCTGGGGCCACGGGATTCGGGATTGCCGCCGGGTTTGGGGCCTTGGTTGGGCTGTTGCCCTTCCGGTCTGGGGCCGCGTGAATCGGGCTTGGGATCTTGGTTGGGCTGTTGCCCTTCCGTTCTGGGGCCGCGCGAATCGGGTTTGGGGCCTTGGTTGGGTTGTTGCCCTTCCGTTCTGGGGCCGCGCGAATCGGGTTTGGGA
>JBEIJQ010000186.1:0-5445 GCA_040380145.1 Lewinellaceae bacterium
ACGATAAGATCCGGCAGACCCTCGGCCGGGAGCCGAACTTCACCGAGCTGAGCATTTACTCGGTGATGTGGTCCGAGCACTGCTCCTACAAAAACTCCATCGTCTGGCTGAAAACGCTGCCTCGCGAGGGCGGGCGGCTGCTGGTGGGCGCCGGCGAAGAAAACGCCGGTCTGGTGGACATCGGCGACGGTTGGGGCTGTGCGTTCAAGATCGAATCGCACAACCACCCCTCGGCCATCGAGCCCTACCAGGGAGCGGCGACGGGCGTTGGCGGCATCCACCGCGACATTTTCACGATGGGCGCGCGTCCCATCGCGGCGCTCAACTCCCTGCGCTTCGGAGACCCCTCTTCCCCGCACATGAAACGCCTCATCCGCGGCGTGGTGTCGGGCATCGGCGGCTATGGCAACTCCTTCGGCGTGGCCACGGTGGGCGGCGAGGTGTATTTCAACCCTTGCTACAACCAGAACATCCTCGTCAACGCCATGTCCGTCGGGGTGGTCAAGGCCGGCGAAACTGTCTCGGCACGCGCCGACGGCCCGGGCAACCCGGTTTTCATCGTCGGATCGGCCACTGGCAAGGACGGCATCCACGGCGCCACCTTCGCCTCCGCCGATCTCACCGAGGATTCCGCCGAAGACCTGCCCTCCGTACAGGTCGGCGATCCTTTCCAAGAAAAACTGCTGCTCGAGGCCAGCCTCGAAGCCATCCGCACCGGTGCCGTCGTGGGCATGCAGGACATGGGCGCAGCCGGCATCACCTGCTCGACCTCCGAAATGGCCGCCAAAAGCGGCACGGGCATGCGCGTGTGGCTCGATCGGGTGCCCACCCGACAGTCCAACATGAAAGATTGGGAAATCCTCCTCTCCGAAAGCCAGGAACGGATGCTCATCGTCTGTCACCGTGGGCAAGAACAAAAGATCCTCGACGTGTTCGCCAAATGGGACCTGCCCTGCGAACAGATCGGCGAGGTGACCGATACCGGCATCCTTGAATACTTCATGCACGGCGAAAAAGTGGCCGAAATCCCCGCCCCATCGCTCGTGCTCGGCGGCGACGCACCGGTGTACCACCGCTCCTACGCCGAGCCCCGCTATTTCGAAAAAATCGCGGCTTTTTCCCTCGAATCGGTTGCGCAGCCGACCGATTGGGCCCGAACGGCCCGCCAAGTCGCCACCGCACCCAACGTGGCCTCCAAGCGCTGGGTGTACGAGCAGTACGACAGCATGGTGCGCACCAACAACCTTTCGACCAACCGTCCCTCCGATGCTGCCGTGGTGCGCGTCAAAGAATCGGGCTGTGCCCTTGCTCTGACGGTGGATTGCAACTCGGCCTATGTGTATGCCGACCCGCATGTGGGGGCCATGATCGCCGTGGCGGAAGCCGCCCGAAACATCGTCTGCACCGGCGGAAAGCCCTTGGCGATCACCAACTGCCTGAATTTCGGCAACCCCTACAACCCGGAGGTCTATTACCAATTCGTCCACGCCATCAAGGGCATGGGCGAGGCCTGCCGCAAGTTCGGCACGCCCGTCACCGGCGGCAACGTGAGTTTTTACAACCAGTCCACCATCGGCGAAGAAGTACTGCCCGTTTATCCCACGCCCACGATCGGGATGGTCGGCCTCATCGAAGACCCCGAGCGGGCGATGACGCTCGATTTCAAGGGCATCGGCGACGAGATCTACCTGCTCGGCGACGCCCGCGACGACCTCGGCAGCAGTGAATACCTGCGCACCGTCCACGGCGTGGAGCATTCCCCCGTGCCTTACTTCGACCTCGAGGAAGAGCACGCGCTCCAAGAAGTGGTCGCCGAACTCATCGAACATGGGCTGGTCACATCCGCCCACGATGTGTCGGACGGCGGCTTGTTCGTTTGCCTCTTGGAAAAGGCCATGCCCCGCGGATTGGGCTTTTCGGTGCGCACCGACGCCCGTTTCCGCAAGGACGCCTACTTGTTCGGCGAAAGCCAGAGCCGCGTGGCGGTCACGGTTTCCGCCGATCAAAAAGCCGCTTTCCTTCAAGCCCTCGCCGACGAAGACCTCGGCTGTACGCTGTTGGGCTCCGTCGAGGGCCACCACATTCTCGTGGACGGCGAAGACTTCGGTCCTCTGTCGGACTGGACCAATGTGTACGACCATGTGCTGCACCACCTTTTGGACCGTTGATTTGGACCGTTTATTTTTTGGACCGTTGATTTTTTTTATGAAAAAAAACAGCCTTTTTGATTTGTTCCGCGCCGGTACCGTCTTGGGCGCTCTTTTGATCCTCTGGGCCTCCTGCGGCGAAAAACCGAAAGGAGAGGGCGCGGCCGGACAAAACACGGAGAATGGCACTGCCGCCCCGGCCGTGGCCGCCAATACCGCCGTCGGCGGCTCGGTGAAGGGCCTGGCCGCCAATGCAGTGGTCTATCTCGACCGTATCACCAATTCCGGCACCGAAATGGGCGAAAAAACCTCCGTGGGCGCCGACGGGCGCTTTTCGATGAAGTTCGAGCTCAAGCACGCCTCGGTCTATCGCCTGCGCTTGGGACAGCGGTTCATGCCCCTCGTGCTCCACCCCGGAGACTCGCTGGATGTGCAGGCCGACCTGTCGCGCTTCGAAGAGTACGCGGTCGGCAGCTCGGAAGCCTCCATGTCGCTCAAGCCCTTCGTGGTCGGCAAATTCCAGTTGGATGACATCTCGACCTTTGTGGACAAGTCCACGGACGCACTGGCGTCTTGGTACGCGGTGCGCCTGATGTCGATCGACTACGGCGACCACGCCAAAAACTACGCGAAAGTCCGCGAGCAGCTCTTGGCGCAATACCCCGACGGACCCTACGCGGCTCCTTTTTCCACGATGGTTTCCGAGGGCCAGGCCAACATGCAGCAGCAAAAGGGCGTCCGTTTGGGCATCGCGGCCCCCGAGATCGCCCTGCCGAATCCCGACGGAAAGGTGCTGGCGCTTTCTTCGTTGAAGGGAAAGGTCGTGCTGATCGACTTTTGGGCCTCTTGGTGCGGGCCCTGTCGGCGTTCCAATCCCGAACTGGTGGAGATCTACAAAAAATACAAAGACCGCGGTTTCACCGTGTACAGCGTTTCGTTGGATGCCGCCAAGGATGCTTGGGTCAAAGCGATCAAGGACGACAACCTGAGTTGGCCCACCCATGTCAGCGAATTGAAAAAATGGGCCGGACGGGTGAACGCGCTGTACGGCGTGGAGGGCATCCCCGCCACTTTCCTGCTCGACAAAACGGGCAAAGTGGCCGGCAAAAACCTGCACGGCAAGGAATTGGCCGACAAGATCGAGTCGCTGCTCTGATCCCGACGGCATGCGCAAGGCGTTCGGTCTGGCCTCGGCGGGCATCGCCGCCCCCATTCGGGCCTACCTGGCCAAAGGAGCGCTGTGGGCTTTTGTCTTGAACTTGGCCGCTTCGGGGCTCACCCTCTTGGGCTCGATGATGATCGCTTGGATCGGGGGAAAAGAGCAGTTCGGGGCCTATTCCATCGTGTTCAATTGGGTGAACGTGCTGTGCATTCCGGCCCTTTTCGGCATGAACGATCTGCTGATGCGGGAATTGCCCGCGTGGCACGGCCAAGACGATCAAGGGCGCGCCCGGAGCTTGGTGCGTTTTGCGTTTTCGGTGGGGGGCTTGGCCACCTTTGTCGTGACGGCCGTTTTCTGGTCGGGCGTCCGCTGGGGAGGCTGGTTCGGTCTGGGGCCGTACGCCGGGCTGTTCGATCTGGCGTTGATCGCTCTGCCGATGTTGGTGTTCACCCATTTGGGACAGGCGGTTTTTTTGGGCACCCAACAGATCGCCCGCGGACAGGCCACCGAAAAACTGATCAAACCCGCCGCGTTCGTGCTGCTGCTCGGCGGTGCCTGGGCCTGGGGCAGTGGGGTAGGGGATCCCCTATTGGTGGGCCTGCAGGTCCTGTCGTTTTTGCCGGGCGTGCTCTCTTTGTTGTGGATGTTGGGGCAACTGTACCGCTCCTGGCCGATATCGGCGCCCGCTGCTGATCCGTTGGAGGAAAGACGACTGTTGGCCACCGGATTTTATTTCTTGTTGGCCGCCACCGTGCAGGTGCTTTTCTCTCGCGTGGACATGCTTTTTCTGGGCTATTTTTTTGCCGATAGCCCCGAACAGGTGGGATTTTACAGCGTGGCGGCCCGATATGCCGAGCTGCTGTTGTTGCCCTTTGTGGTATTGAACACCATATCGGCGCCCCTGTACGCCAAGCTGCACGCCGAAAAAAACCTGTCGGAAATGCAGTCCGTATATGCCCGCACCACGCGGATCTTGTTCGTGGTGAGCCTGGCCACCACGGCAGCGGCCCTGTTGCTGGGCCCCGTGGCGATGGGCTGGTTCGGCAAGGATTTCACGGTCGGCTACAAGGCGTTCTGTTGGTTGGCTTTCGGACAGCTGTTCTATGCCTTTACCGGCACGGGCGGACAGGTGCTGCTCATGACGGGCCACGAACGGCTGGCCCTTTCGTTGCAGGCGACCGGGCTGTTGGTGGCCGTGGTGGGGCATCTGATCCTGATCCCTCGATGGGGAATCGACGGGGCCGCAGTGGCAGCGATCGCCGGCTACTTCACCCATTGCGCGCTGTTGTTCGTTTTCGTGCCCCGACGCCTGGGGATCCGGGTCGGTGGGAGTTGGTTGAAGGGGAATGGGTGATGGATGCTTTGCCGGAAAAAATTTGCTCCCCAAATGGTCATTGGAAAAATTGTGTCAGCCTCTTTTGGTCAGAATCAGGATTGGCAGGATTTTATTGTCAGAATCAGGATTTGCAGGATTTTTTTGACTCCTGCGGAGCCTGGTGGTGGGGGAAATGACTCGCCCCGCAGGGGAGTAAAGGATATTGTTAATACCGAAATCGCCAGGCTGATGCGGATGGCCGCTGCTCAGGGCGCACTGGTTTGCAACGGACTGGCGATACTGTGCGCGCAGGCGGAGGAGCATTGAAGGGTGTGGTAGGGGCTACTGTGCTTCTACGATTTTAATCTCTTCTTCGGTCAGGCCGTAAAGTTGGTAAACGAGTTGGTCGATTTGGTTTTCTAGGTCGGATGTGTCGGTTCCTGAATTTTCAGATTTTAGTTGCAGAATTTCTTTTACTATTTCACTGATCGGCTTTTGCTTTTCAATTTCTACATTAGGTATGGGAATTTTTCTTAATTCAGTTAATGTTGTTTGTCTAAAATCGTCTTTTGTCGCAATTGTAGATGAATTTAGGTAGATGAATGATATTAGTTTGCTTGCTAAAATGCCAGTCAAAAAATAACAACTGAATTTTTTGTTTATAGGGATAAAGGGATTGATATCCTTTTTGAATACCATTTTTTCATCGCAATAAGTTACTGATAACCTGTCTTGACGGTTTATAATTCTTCTTATCAAAACTTTAGGTTCGGCTTGGTAAAATTGCATCAGACTTTTCTTGTTGACTAAGTCAGTGTAGT
>JBEIJQ010000187.1:0-5345 GCA_040380145.1 Lewinellaceae bacterium
CCACGCGCTGCCCCCGCCCCACGCCACGCGCTGCCCATCTGCAAGGGCGGGGGCGAGCCCCGCCCCACGCCACGCGCTGCCCCCGCCCCACGCCACGCGCTGCCCATCTGCAAGGGCGGGGGCGAGCCCCGCCCCTACCAACTGCGGCATTTCCGCCGATCAATCCCCGTCGCCGCTGGCGTAGGTGATGCTGATGCCGAGCAGCGACGATAGGTCGCTTTTGAAAAAACGCAGGTGCCGCTGGATTTCCGTGTGCAGGGCGGTCATTCCGGCGGGATCGTTCAGGATCAGATCGGCCGCTCGGGCTCCGGCGGGCAGCGCCTCGAAAGCAGCGGTCACTTGTTGCCACGAAGCGATGGTCTGGGCCTTCAGTTCGGGGCCGCCGACCACTGCGTCGAGGTAATCGTCGAAGCCGGGCCCGTCTAGCCCATCGGCGCCGCGGCCTTGCCATACCGCCCAGAGCGCGTCCGCGTGCGCCCGCAAAAGCAGGAGCGAGTGCCCGCTGTGGTAGGCCTCTGTCTTTTCCGGTTCGGTTTGCAACTGTCCGGGGCGCAGCCCCAGCGGAATGCCCAGTTTGAAGTTTTTCAGGGCCTCGAAACTCTTGACGAACTCGTTGTACAGCATCGAGGTCGAACTGCCCACATCGGTGCCGTCGTTGGCCACGAAAACGGCCGCGTCCACGGTGTTCCAGGCACCGCGCACCTCGGCCAGGTAGGTTCGGGCGTGGCGGACGATCGAACGCAGATAGGCCCTTCGGCCGGGCGATTGCGCCAGTGCGGCGACAATGGCCGCTTGGTCGCCGTCGGTGCGGAAGATCAGATATTCCATTCCGAAAAGCCCGCGGCTGTCGCGGTCGAAATTGACCATCGCGGTATCGTTGGCGGCCACATACTGCTCGATTTTGGCCGAATCTGCCGGAAAAGTGCCGAGCTCTTCGGCCAGCCCCTTGCGCAGGCCATTTTCGCCCAGTGCGTACAGATTGAACATACAGGTACGCTCAAAGGCCAACGCCGTTTCGAGCCATTGGTGCTGTACTTGGCGCAGCAGGGCGGTATCGGGCGATTGCGCCAAACGAACGGTCAAGCTGTCGAGGCCGGACAGCCGATCGTCCAACGCGGCCAGCCCGGGTTCGATGAACTGCTGGCGGAAGTGGGCCAGCAGCGCGCCGCGGTCGTAGCTGTTTTGTTCGGGCCCTTCGGGCGTACAGGCCGACCAAACGGCCAACAAGCAAAGCAAAAGGATGTTTTTTTTCATTTTTTTGGAGAAAAAAAGAGAGAAAAAAAAACGGTCGTCCGGAATCAACGCCCCTGTTCGCTGACCCAATTTTTCTGGAAATCGGAGATTTCCGATTCCGAAAAACCGTACATGGCCTGCAGTTGGTCGATGGCTTGAAAAAGGCGGGGCACTTCTGCGGCGGGGTTTTGCACGAACCGCTCGGACTCGATCGCGCCGGACACCGGACAATACAGGGTGGACAGCACATCCGAAAGTTGCGCCGCAGTGGCCGTGCGATGCTCAGCCGGCAAATGGAACCAGCCCAGCAGGAAACCGTGGGCCTCGGCCAGGGCGTGCAGGGCAGCCGCAAAATCGCTTTCCGTGGGATTGGTCAGCGTCAGTTTGGCGGCGGCTTGGTGCAAGTAATTGATCACCGTGGCGGCGTTCGCTTTTTCCCACAACAGTTTGAGCTCGACAACTGCATCGTCGCGCTCGGCGGGGAAACCCTGGGCCACTGCCGCTTGGATCACGATGAACCGTGTGCGGATCCGCGTGTAAAGACCGGCGCCGTCGTTCTTGTCGCGGCGGGCCGTGTACTTGGCCATGAAAACATCGGGATGGGCGTGCAGCGCTGCGTTGTCGCTGTTGGCAAAATCCGGATGGGCGCCGTACAGGGCCAGGGCACGATCCACCTCGGCGGCAGTAGGCTCGTCAGACAGCAGCTGGATCCCCTGGTGGTACAGCAGGGCCCCGTACAGGCCCTTGCCGAGAATCTCGCCCGGTTCGGCGCCCGTGGCATCGAACAAGTAGTCGCCGTACACGCCGCCGGTGCTGGCCGGGTCGAAGGGATCGTAAGTGCCGCCGCTGGCCTGGGCCAGCGCATCGAACCAACCGCCTGCGCCGATAATCGTTTGGTCAAAAGAAGCAACGGCCAAAGGCGACAAATCAACCGCACCAGAGCGGTAAACACTCACCAGATCGGAGGCCGTCAGGGCCACTCCAGCGGTCCGAGCGGTCTTGGCCAGGTTGTCCAATGCCACAAGTTGAGCCTTAATGGCCTCTTCGTCAATGGTTTGGCTCGAAAAGGATGTGCCGTCATAAGCGTTGGGCACCTCGAGGACTTCCTTTTCACAGGAGGAAATGGTAAGGGCAAAACCCAACAGCAAAGGGAAAAACAGGGTGTTGCGCACGGCGAAAGGCGTTTATTTAGACGGAATTTAAATAACGCCACAAAGAAAAGCAGTCAAACCTTCAAGAGATATGACCTACATCATTTTTTTGCCCTACAACTCCCAAATTACCAAGCGATCGGCCCCATACCCTTCAATAGGTATGTGGTTGGCTACCCATCAAAAGCGGGCGAATTTCATCTTGTAGTCGGGCGAGATCTGACCGAGGCGGATTTTTTCCAATCGATTCTTGTTCAGCCTTTTGGTCAGCGGTTGCAAGTGGTCGGTGAACAAGACGCCCTCCAAGTGGTCGTATTCGTGTTGGATGACGCGGGCGTTCATACCGTCGAAAGTGCCCTCTTGCGGCTGGAAATGTTCGTCCAGCCAGCGCAGGCGCACCACGGAGGGCCTCGTCACATCGCCGTGGATATCGGGGATGCTCAGACAGCCTTCCTCGAAAGTCCAAGGGGCACCCGTTTCCTCGATGAAGTGGGCGTTGATGAACACTTGTTTGATGCCTTTCTCCAGGTTTTTGCGTTTTTTCTCTAGCTGCACCGTATCCACCACGAAAACACGGATGGATTCGCCGACCTGTGGCGCAGCGAGCCCTACCCCATTGGAGTGGTACATGGTTTCCCACATGTTGTCGAGGAAGGTCTGGAGCAGGGGATGATCGGGCGCGATGTCGCGTGCGACTTGTCTGAGAACGGGTTGGCCGTAGGCGTAAATGGACAGGATCATGAGCTTTCTGGATGAATAAGAGCGGGGTTTATTTTTCTCCGAGGCCCGCTCGGGCCGAGATTTCCAACATGCGGTCGATGCAGGCGCGTCCTTGTTGGACGATATGATCGGGCAGTTCGATCTCGGGCAGTTCGTGGAGCAGGCAAAGGTACAGTTTTTCCAAGGTGTTGCGCTTCATGTGGGGGCAATCGTTGCAGGCGCAGTTGTTTTCGGGCGGTGCCGGGATGAAGGTCTTGTACGGCGAACGTTGCTGCATCGTGTACAGGATGCCCGATTCGGTGGCCACGATAAATTCTGTGGCGGGGCTGTCTTGGGTGTATTTCAGCAGGGCGCTGGTGGAACCGATGAAATCGGCCATTGCGAGCACGGGTTCCTCGCATTCCGGGTGTGCGATCAGCGGCGCGCCGGGGTGTCGGGCCTTCAATTTGGCGATTTTTTCGCGGGAAAAAATCTCGTGCACCATGCAGGCTCCGTTCCAGAGCACCATTTCCCGTCCGGTCTTTTTCATCAGGTAGGCCCCGAGATTGCGGTCGGGCGCGAAAATGATGGGCTTGTCGCGGGGGATGCTCTCGATGATCGCCACCGCGTTGGAGGAGGTGCAGCACACGTCGGTGAGGGTCTTTAGCTCGGCGGTGCAGTTGATGTAACTGACCACGAGATGGTCGGGGTATTTTTCCTTGAACTGCCGGAAAAGGGCCGGCGGGCAGGAATCGGCCAGCGAGCAGCCCGCTTTGAGGTCGGGCAGCAGGACTTTTTTGCCCGGGTTGAGCATTTTCGCCGTTTCCGCCATGAAGTGCACCCCGGCGAAGACGATGATGTCGGCCTCGGTCTTGGCCGCTTTTTGGGAGAGTCCGAGGCTGTCGCCGATGTAATCGGCAATGTCCTGTATGTCGCCGTCCTGATAAAAGTGCGCCAAGATCACGGCGTTCTTTTCTTTTTTCAGGCGGTTGATCTCGGCCACGAGGTCGAGGGTCGGGTCCACTTCGAGGTCGAGGAAACCGTTGGAGAGGAGTTTTTCGCGGGCTTGGGCCAAAGTTGCCATTTCCGGTGGGTTTGTTTTTTTTTCGAAAAAAAGAAAATCGGACCGTAGCCCTTTTTTCACCCACAAAACAAAAAAAAATCGGCGGCGGTTGCGTCTTTCCGGGCGGTTTTCCCGCGAGGGGCGGGGCCGGGCAAAAAAATGCCGCCCGGGAAAGCATCTTTGGGGCCTCCTTTTTACCTTTGCGAATGGAAAACACAAAAGCCCCGCTCGGACAAAAATTTTTGGGCGACGGACTGACTTTCGACGATGTCCTGTTGGTGCCCAATTATTCGGAGGTTCTGCCCTATCAGGTGGACATTTCCTCGCAGTTCACCCGCCGCATCCGCTTGAACGTGCCCATCGTTTCCGCTGCGATGGACACCGTGACCGATTCCCGTTTGGCCATCGCCATCGCGCGCCAGGGGGGCATCGGGATCATTCACAAAAACACCACGGCCCAGGAGCAGGCCGAGGAAGTGCGCCGCGTCAAGCGCTCCGAGAGCGGGATGATCCTCGATCCCGTGACCCTCGAGCCGCACGCCACCTTGCGCGATGCCCTCGAACTGATGCGCCAGTACCACATCGGCGGCATCCCCATCGTCAACGAACGCAAGCAACTGCTCGGGATCCTGACCAACCGCGATCTGCGTTTCGAGGAAAATCTCGATCGCCGCGTGACGGAACTGATGACTTCGCATAACCTGGTCACGGCGCCCAAGGGCACCGTGCTGGCCGATGCCCGGGCCATCCTCCAGCGCCACAAGATCGAAAAACTGCCCGTCGTGGACGCCGACAACATCCTCGTGGGGCTCATCACCTACAAAGACCTGATGAAGGTGCACGATTACCCGCAGGCCTGTAAAGACCGCTTTGGGCGCTTGGTGGTGGGCGCGGCCGTGGGCGTCACCGCCGACATGCTCGAGCGCGTGGAGGCCTTGGTGCGCGTGGGCGTGGACGTGGTCTGCGTCGATACTGCGCACGGCCACTCCAAAGGCGTGCTCGACGCGGTCCGGCTGATCAAACAACATTACCCGGACCTCGAAGTGGTCGGCGGCAATGTGGCCACCGGTGAAGGGGCCAAGGCACTGGCCGATGCCGGTGCCGACGGCGTGAAAGTGGGCGTGGGGCCCGGTTCGATCTGCACCACCCGCGTGGTGGCCGGCGTGGGCGTCCCCCAGTTGTCGGCCATCTACAACGCG
>JBEIJQ010000188.1:0-5304 GCA_040380145.1 Lewinellaceae bacterium
GCCGCGCAGGTCAGGGTCAAAGAAGCCGGAGCTATCGCCGCCGTCGGGGGCGTGTTGTTCTGGTTCACCGTGCTGGAGGCGGAGGCCGTACAGCCGTTCGCGTCCGTCACCGTCACCGCGAAGGTGCCGGCCGCGTTCACGCTCAAAGCAGCCGTGGTGGCTCCCGTGCTCCACAGGTAGCTGTCGCCGCCCGAGGCCGTCAAAATTCCGGATGGCGCCGCGCAGGTCAGGGTCAAAGAAGCCGGAGAAATGGCAGCCGCAGGGGGCGTATTGTTTTGGTTCACAGTCCGCGAGGCAGTGGCCGTACAGCCGTTCAAATCCGTCACCGTCACCGCGAAGGTGCCGGCCGCGTTTACGCTCAAAGCAGCCGTGGTGGCGCCCGTGCTCCATAAGTAACTGTCGCCGCCCGAGGCCGTCAAAATTCCGGATGGTGCCGCGCAGGTCAGGGTCAATACGGCCGGGGAAATGACTGCATTGGCATTTTGCCCACCGGTATTGACGGTCGCAGAAGCGATTGCGCTGCAACCGTTTGCATCTTGGGCGGTGACAGTGTAAGTTCCGGCAGAGGAAACCGAAATCGATTGGGTCGTAGCGCCATTGCTCCAAACAAAAACCGAACCTGCGCTGGCCGTTAGGGTGACGGATTGTCCACCGCACAACGATGCGTTGGCAGGCGATACGGACAAATTCAACGCTCCCACCTGAACGGTCACGGATGCAGTGGCCGTACAGCCGGCGTTCGTCGCGGTCACCGTGTAGGTGGTTGTCACCGTGGGATTGGCCGTGGGGTTGGCCGCAGCCGCGTTGCTCAGCCCGGTAGCCGGAGACCAGTTGTATTGTGTGGGTTCCCCTGGATCGGCGTTCGAGGCGGTTGCCGTCAAAACCACCGATTGTCCGTTGCAAACGGTAGGCGAAGAGGGCGAGACGGAAAGTCCCAGGTCAGCGATTCGCACCTCGACGCTGTCCACCGAAGTACAAGCCCCACTGGTAACCGACACCGTGTAAACCGTTGTCGTCAGAGGCGTCGCAACGGGATTTCGGATGGCCGCATCGCTCAAGGTGCCCGCGGGAGCCCACGAGTATGCGGTACCGATAAAGGGACGACTGTTGAACTGCACGTTCGGGCGCGTGCTGCCCAAGGTTGCTACTGGGAGCAGACAGCCCGGCCCCGTGGTCGAATGTGCGTACAACAAAGCATCGGTCGCCACCGGCGTGCCCAGTACCGCATCGCTGAGGCTCCCGTTCGAGGTGCCCGAATAGCACATTTCGACCACCAGCGATTGGGTTCCGTTCCACACCATCGGCGTGCTGAAAACAAAAGTGTTCCAACCTTGTACGGTCGAATAGTTTCCGTTGAAAACCTCGCCCAGTCCATTGTTGACGAAACCCACGGGCAAGCCGGAAGTACAGCCCACATTGATCCGGAAATCGTTGAAAACCTGAACTACAGGAGACTGTTTTTGCACAAAAAGTGATATCGACTGGATCGAACCGGGCGTTAAGCCCATCGCCACCAATTCGGCGGGCTCATATACGATCTGTACCCGCGAATGGGCGTTCGCCCCCGCAAAAGGCGAGCCGGAAACTATCGTCGAAGAGCCCGTGCCCAATTGAAGATCGACCGGATCCGTCGCTGGAGGTACCCCCAGGCCGCAGATCTCGTTGCCCGCACTGGTGGCGGATACGCCGAAATGTGCCGACAAAGGTACCGGCGCACTGACGCACAGGCTCGTGTCCCGCTCCAGCATCAATGGCGTGGGCGTGTGCACATCCAAAAACGCGGATGCCGGCGATACGCACCCGTTGGTATCCGTCACCACTACTTCGTAGGTGCCGCCCTGTTCGGTCAAAATACCGGAAATGTTGATGCTCTGATCCGTCAGAAACTGGAAATCAGGGGTCGTCCAAAAGTACGATACACCGCTGCCGCTGTTCACCGTCAAGGTCGCATCACCGCCCACGCACACCGGACTGTTGGTCGTGATGGTCGGAATCTCCGGATTCAAGACCTCGATCGTCACGCTGGCCGTACCGGAACATTGTTGGGAAGTAACCGTCACCGAGTAGGTGGTTGTGGCGGTCGGATTCACCGAAATGCCCGGGGTGGTCGCTCCGTTGCTCCAACTGTAGTTCGTGCAGGTGAAGAAGCGGAGGTTGGGCTTTTGGCCGGACAAAGTGCCCGTGGCCGCCCCACAAACAGTCACTGAGGGCGAGGATGAAAACAACGACACATTCAAAGCTCCCTGATCGAGGCGCTCCGCGGGATCGGCGTTGTTGCCCACCGCATTGGCGTAGCAAAATTCCACCACGATGTTCGAGGCGCCGTCCCAGTACCAAGGATTCGAGAAAAAAATGCTGTTGAGGCCCGCCGTGGTCGAGAAATTGCCCGAATAGACGGTCGTCAAGCCGCCCAGATAACTCGTGTTGGCATAAGCACTGCCTGGAGCACAGCCGATTTTGACCGTGAATCCGTTGAAAGGAGCCGTGGAATTTTTGGCCTGCAGCAAAAGCCCTATCCGGGAAATGAATCCGGCTCCCAGGCCTTGGGCCCGCAGTTCGGTCGCGCTGTAAATGCTCTGGATCCGGTGGTGTGCAGCGGAGTTGAAAGGACGGGGGCTGTACAAAAATGTCTGCGCGCCCGCCGCGATCGGAACCGGAGTGCCCGTGCAAGTGCCCGTGGCCCCGCAGGTGAGCGGACTGGGGTGGTCATAACTCACGACGATCTCGTTCTGCGTGCCGGGACAAATGCTGTTCAACCCCGCTGTGGCCAATACATCGAGCAGGGCATTGTTCACCGTGACCAAGGCCGAAGTGGACGCAGTGCAGCCCGTTCCCGCTTCCGTTACCGTCACAGTATAGGTACCGGCAGCAGAAACATTCAAGGACGCCGTCGTGGCACCGGTGCTCCACAAATAAGTGGCCCCGCCCGAAGCCGTCAAAGTACCCGTCGGTGCGATGCAGGTGAGCGCCAGCGATGCCGGCGCGATCGTGGCCGTGGGCGGGTTCGGACAATCCAACAATCCGTCGGGGCGGCCTTTGGCGGTTGGTGCCGCGTTTCCATACATGTCCCGCCCGGCCAATGCGCTTCCGGCAACGGGGACATGCCTGTGGCCTAAAAAAACACTCGGACCGACTCTTTCTGCCATGGGATCCCATGACAAAGAGAACTGCCCGGCATCCACTTTCCCGAAGGCCAATGGAAGGCCGGCGCGATTTTCGAACCCCTGCCCAATCAACAACGAAACGACCGAGCAACAAACGGAAATTATAAACAATTTTTTTCTCATATAAAATAAAATGTTAAAAAGTGCTTTTTATCCCAAACGTTAAAAGTAGTAAGTGTTGGCAGAATATCCCGCCGAAATCGGACTTCTCTTTTTTCGTAAAACATTAGATCTGTGGAAACAAAAGGATAATTCCGGTTGGAAATACCTCTTCGGATACAAAGGGCGCATCTTCCGCACAATGGCCTTTTTGTCAAAATCGTGCTGTGGGAAAAGACGTGGTTATTTGGCCCCAAATTGTCATTGGGACGAAAATTTCCAAAGAATAAAAATAGGATAAATTTTTATAATCAATTGATATATAAAGAAAAAAATTAACACGATGGCTTTGAAAAGTCCGATGCCCGTGCAAGGAAATGTTACCTGCCAAGAGGCCCGAAAAAAATCCTGAAAATCCTGATTCTGACAAAGTAGGCGGACAGGACGTTTCCGTTTCAGATGACAATTTTGAAACAATTCTACCCTGATCGGATCCGAGAAATCCGATCAGGGCAAAATTGAAAATTCAATCTTTGAAAACCGCGTATTATCGATCGAACTTGGGGTTCAATATGCCCTGACCACTTCCACCCGGCTCTTTCCCTTGGAGACGACGCACACCCTGACCTGCACCTGGATTTTTTCGGTCATTTCCTGCACGTGGGAGATCACGCCGATCTTGCGGCCCTGGTTTTGCAGGGCCTCGAGCGCGTCCATGGCCGTGGCCAGCGTTTCGGGGTCCAGCGAACCGAATCCCTCGTCGATGAACAGTGATTCCACCCGTATCTGGTCGGAGGACAGCGACGAGAGCCCCAGCGCCATGGCCAGCGACACCAGAAAGGTCTCGCCCCCGGAAAGGGAAGAAACGTATCGGACTTCGTCGGCCATGTCCAAATCAACCACTTGCAGATCCAATTTGTCTTGGGCTCTTTGCAAACGATAGCGCTTGGCCAGACTTTCCAAGTGCAGGTTCGCATAGATCAGCAACGTGTCGAGGGTAAATCCTTGGGCGATTTTGCGGAATTTGCTGCCGTCGGATGAACCCAGATCTTCGTTGAGGTCGGCCCAGTTTTTACAAACCGCTTCTTGTACAGCGATCTCCTCCAATCGTCCCGCGACTTGGGAGCGATTTTTTTTGTCTTGTTCGAAGACAAATTCGATTCCGGTGATTTCGCGTACACAATTTTCGAGCTCCTGATTCAAATTCGCCCATTCATTTTCCAAGTCGGGCAAAGGTGAATCGGGAGCGGTTTGGGCCAAATGGGTGTCCAATCTTTCGCGGTGAACCTTCAGCACTGTTTGGCATGCATCCAAGCGCACTTGGAGCGATTGCAGTTCCTCTCTGATGTGTTCGATTTCTTCTTTTGATCGGGAAAAAATATCCAAGAGAACATCGAGGGTCCATACCGATCCCGTTTCCGAGGTCTGCCGAAGGAGCCAGGCATTGATATCGATTTCGGATTTTTCGATCCGTTGCCGGTGGTTGGACAACTGTTCACGAATGGATCGCTGCCTTTCCAAGAGCACTTGCTGGTTCTGATTCAGATCGTCAAGTGCTTTTTTATGGTCGTCGAAGCGCGTCCGGGCGTTTTTGACCGCTGTGTCCAACTGCATTTCGACCTCATCAGCCGACCGACCGTCGAAAAGTTGATACCGTAGATTTCTGTTCAGGGCCAATTGTTGGGAAACCTTGTCCACAAGGTCGGACTTTTGCATTACGTCGTTATGCAGTTCGAGCATCCGCCTTTGCCGTTCGGCGATGGATGTTTCAAGCCCGATCAGTTCTTGGGAAATTTTTTGAATCCGATCGTTTTTGTCCCTCCATTCTTCGGCCAGTTTTTGTTTGAGTTTGAAAAAATCTGCTGGATTTTTTTTCCATTCGTTTTCCCAATCGGGTTCTGAAAAATGGGTGGAAAGGGCGCGTACATGCCCCGCATATTGGCCCTGTACGCGTTCGATTTCCAAAAAAACGGTATCTATCGCTGCGGAAGCCGTTTTGATGGCTTGTTTGGAAAGATCTATTTTGCCACTGATCTCCACC
>JBEIJQ010000189.1:0-5278 GCA_040380145.1 Lewinellaceae bacterium
ACCTGGTGGTGAGCACGCCGAAACGCTTGTTCGAACTCTACGAATCGGGTGCACTGCCCCTCGGCTTCATCAAGATTTTCGTGCTGGACGAAGCCGACCGGATGATGGACATGGGTTTTTTGCCCCAACTGGAGATGGTGCTCGACTTGGTGCCCCGAAAAAAGCAGGTGCTGTTGTTCTCCGCTACTTTTTCGCCCCGCGTGGAGAAACTGAGCGAAAACTTTTTGGATTTTCCCGTCAAGATCGAGATCGCCCCGGAGGCCACCACCGCCGAAACCGTTGACCAGTACCGCTACGCTGTGCCCAACCGGGCCAGTAAACTGAACCTGTTGGCGTACTTGCTGCAAGACAAGCAGACCTTTCACCGCGTGATCGTTTTCGCCAAGACCAAGGAAAACGCGGACGCAATTGCGGGCCGCCTGAACAAATCCGTGGCTGGGCCGATCAAGGTTATCCACTCCAACAAGGGACAAAACGCCCGCATCAACGCCATGCAAGAATTCAAGGAAGGCGGCGTGCGTATCCTCGTGGCGACCGATGTGGCTGCGAGGGGCATCGACATCACGGCCGTTTCGCATGTCATCAATTTCGATGTGCCACTGAGCTACGACGATTATGTGCACCGCGTGGGCCGCACGGGCCGCGCCGAAATGGAAGGCACCGCCTTTACTTTTTTCAACGACGCCGAAGAACACCACATCCAACAAATCGAGCGTCGCATCCGAAAAGCAATTCCCTTGCTTTCTGTGCCCCAAAATGTGACCGTGGAGCCAACTCCTTTCGAAGAGCAACAGACCATGCTCCGCGAAATTGATGCGCGGCGCCGGAAAGAAGACCCCACCTTCCAAGGAGCTTTTCACGAAAAACAAAGGCCCAAACCTTCATTCAAACAAAAAGCCTCCAAGGCAGGCAACACAAAAAAGAAAAGTTTCTCCTTGCCCAAGCAGGAGTCCGGCCGCAAAAAAACTTCCAAGCACGGACGCCACCGCAAACAACAGTGACCCACAGAAGGCCGATTGGCATATATTTTTGCAAACCAAGGCAGTCCCCATTTTGATTGCGAAAATTTCCGATTCCGACCATTGGGCCAAAATTCCTGACGGATCGATCGAGAAAAAGAAAACAAGAAACCGGATAGCCCTATAAGGCCGTTCTTCCTCGTACAGATATTTAACGGTATCAGGCCCAAAAACCTATTGTCCCTCGTTTTGGCAAATGAGGGACAATAGGGTGCATCTCAAAGTGTCGTTTTATATTCAGGCAGCGGAGCATTCCTGTATGATGTTGCGAATGTAGTTCCAATTGCCGTTTAGCATACATGTTCTAAGGCAGAGAACGGATTGTGCGCCTCTGGTTCTCCATCGCTGGCCCGACATTTTGAGTCTCTGCTGGATGGCGGTTTTGTGTGCGGATTCGATGGCTCCCGAGCCATTGGCCCACCCATTTTCGCGGTATTTGGGATAATCCATCCGAAAGAGATTGTTCGTGTAGTATCCGACAGGGGTGTCCCTGTGAGCTCTTGAAGTTTCTTCGCGCAAGTTGAGCGATCGTAGGGTTTCTTTTGCACATTGCGCCTCTCCGTTCCAAAGAAGCTCTTCCATATTATTGGAGCCATTTGCGCCCCATGGCCCGTCCGTGGGCATCATAGTAATCGAACAGACGCTCTCCGGCGTGGTGTAAAACCCCTCAAACCTTGCTCTGGAAGCCGCATCGGATTTTTGTCCTTGAAAACACATCCTTGCACAGATCCAACAAAAAAATCGCCCGCTCCGGTAAGGGAGCGGGCGATGGTTTTGACTTTGTGCAGAGCCCCTCTGATCAGGGTTTGGTCAAGGTCACTTTTTTGGTAACGATCAGATCCCCGTCGAGTATGCGAACCAGATAAAGGCCGCTGACTTCCGACGAAAGATCGAAAGCTACTCGGTCCGTTCCGTTCACCGTCTGGGAAGCGACCAAGCGACCTTGGAGATCGAAGATCTGCACATAGCCGTTCACTTCACGATCCAACAGAACGGTGAAGGTGCCTGTGGTCGGGTTCGGGAAGAGATTCGCCTCAAGAGCGGTTTCCGTCTGCGCACGAGCTGCGGGACGAGGTCCGGTCGTTTCGTAAGCGCCCATATCCAAACCGTTGCCTTGTGGACGGATAGTGCCATCCAGGTCAACGATCGGAGCACCGGTCAAAGTACCTGCATCCACCGCAGGAGAGATAGACAAAAGGTGCAGATCGCCGACGAAAGCATCTACGAACATCGGATCGATCCCGTACAACATGCCAGCTCCGCAGACGAAGGCCCCGGTACCGGCTTTGTTGTCAGTACAAGTAGGCAATTCCAAAAGCGAGTACGAAAGATTGATCGTAGAGGTGGCATCTGCGACCCAGAACGGCTTGCCCGAGGGAAGGAAGCTGGTGTTTTCCCAGAAAATCGAATTCGTCACATTGACGGATGCCGGCATTCCGGTTCCACTGTTGAAGATCGCGCTGCCCTGTCCGTTAGCAGAGTTCTGATTGAAGGTACAGTTCATGAAATTCGAGTTCATGATCGATCCCGCTGTTCCAGCTTGGGCGAAGGCTCCGCCAGGGCCGTTCGGGCTCACGTTCATGTAAAACTCCGTGTTGGTACAGTTTACTGTCGCCGCTGTACCGGTACCGGTCAGGTTGCTGCACGATTGGAACAGAGCACCACCGCGACCCGTTCCGTAGTTTTCCCTGAACCGGACATTGTTGAAATTCATGGTACCGATGGCACTGCGCAGGGACTGGTTGGATACAGCGCCACCTTGCTGACCACCGTTGGCGTAGAACTGGGAGTTGCTCACATTAACCAATCCAATACCACCGGAGAGTTCGTTGTAAAGACCAATGGCGCCAGCAGATGAGGCAACGGAACTAGCCTCGAAGTAGCAACTGTCGATGTTGCTGGTAACACGTCCACCACTTGCATGGCAGAACAACGAACCGCCGTTGGCGCAAGAGTTGGTAATGAACAGACTGTTCAAGGCGTTGAAAGTGACCAAAGCACCGCCACGAGAGAAGTTCCAAACTCCACCGCCATTGGATCCAGAGGAGTTGTTCTGCACAGTGCAGCCTGTCATGGTCATGGTCAGCGTTCCGCCCGCGTTGGACCAGTTGGCAACACCACCACCCCGTTGAGGAGTAAAGTTGAACTGCATGAAGCAATCGACCAAGCGAGTATTGATTACCCCACCGTTTTGGGCCAAGTTGAAGAAACCACCTCCATCTTGATCGGCCGTGTTGTACTCGATTGTACAGTGGTCGAACAAAGGCGCGGCACTCCCGTTGGTGTAAGCATAAATGTGGATTCCTCCTCCTTTGAGCGTGCAGTAGTTGTTGGAAACAACACAGTGTTGGAAGGTAGGACTGGATGTGATGCCAGCGCCGTTTGCCTGAATGTAAACCCCGGCACCGTTGAAGGAGGAAGTGTAACCGTCGCGGATGATAAAGCCGCAAACCGTTACTGCACTGCCCACATTGACAGCGCGCACCACCCGATTGCTGTTGTCCGTTTGCAAGCTGTCCACACCGATATCACCGGAAAGGACCGTCAGATAGATCGAAGGGGCTGAGTAAGGACCACCGCCATTGGGGTAGCCCCCGAACAGATCCACTCCTGCTTTGAGCAAGAACGAAATACTGCGGTTGGTCGTAGTGGTCGGCTTATAGGTACCTTCGGCAACCAAAATGTTGTGCCCGCTGGTAGCAGCGCTCAAGGCAGATTGAAGACTTGTGAAGGCATCCACCCAAGACGTACCGTTGTTGAGTCCCGTAGCGTTGTCGTCCACATACCAGGTCCGAACCGTGGCATCTGGCAGACATTCAGGTATGAGAACCTCGACGTTCACATCGAAAGCGCACTCGGCAGTGTTGCCAAAAGCATCTGTGGCAACCAAGGTCACGGAAACGTTCTGAGATGTGGTGAATACGGTACCGGCTGCCGGTATCTGGGCGATGGTCGCGGAGCCACAGTTGTCGGTGGCCGTTCCAAGGGCAGAATAATCGGGTAAAACCACGCTCAAAAACTCGCTCACGGACTGGGGCGCGGGACACTCGATGGTCGGAGGCGTGACATCGCCCTCAAAAACAATGACCGTTTCGCTGATGGTACAACCTGTCGCAGCATTGGTGCCGGTGACAGTGTAAGTTCCGATACCGACAACCACAGTAGCTTGGACATCTCCGTTCGACCAGACAAAGCTATCGGCACCAGATGCGACAAGATCGGTGGTCTGGCCGGGACAAACCATCAATTCCCCGGCAATGGCCAAAGTGGGCACACTGTTGTCGGTGGGAATATTGATGGTAGCCTCCGCCGTGCAGCCGTTGGCCGGATCGGTCACCGTCACGGTGTAATCACCGCCAGCATTGACGGTCGTGGTCGCATCGGTAGAACCGTTGCTCCACAGATAATCCCCGCCTCCAAAGGCTGTGATATCAACGGATGCGTTCGCACAAGTAATCGTTGCATTGACAGTATCGAATGAAACAGAGGGGGGATTGAAATCGCCCACAACAGTGTATTCCGCGGTAGCGGAACAGCCGAACAAATCGACAACCGTAACTGTGTAAGTTCCCGTTTCTCCGACCGTCACATCGCTGTTGAGATTGGATCCGATGATATTGGGTCCGCTCCACTCATAAGAAGCATAAGGGCCGGTGATTTCCAGAAGGGTGGATTCTGTTATGGAACAACTCAGACCATTGGTTGCAAAAACCGTTGGAGCCGGAGCCGGAGGCGCATTGAGCGTCGCCGCTGCACTGGCCGTTTGCCCAAAGAAATCGGTCACGGTCACTGAGTATTCGCCCGGAACATCGACGATAGAGGATTCGGTCGAGCCATTGGACCATAGGAAGCTGTAGTCGGGAGAACCACCTTGTACATCTGCCGTCAAAAGACCGGTCGTTTCACCACAACTCGGATCCAAGGTGGCAATGCTGACCAACAATGAGTCGGTTTGGCAAGAAACAACGATGACCGAATTCGAGGCAGAGCAACCGTTGTCGGTGAAAACAGTCACCGAATAGGCCCCCACATTCAATTCGACAGTTGCATCAGTGGAGCCATTCGACCAGTTATATGTTACTGTTCCAATAGTTATTCCCGCATCCGCTGTCAAAGAGGCGAGGGTTCCATTGCAAACCGTCGTATCACCGAAAATACTCACCTGCGGGGCCTCGCTCACCAACAGCACCTCGGCGACAGCCGTGGCCGAACAACCGTTCGCGTCCGTCACCGTCACCGTGTAGGGAGTGGTCTGCCCA
>JBEIJQ010000190.1:0-5240 GCA_040380145.1 Lewinellaceae bacterium
AGACGGCTGCCCCTTCGCGACCGTTGTTGGGTTTTTTCACGATCAAAATAGGATAAAATACGCATAATTAATTGGTTTTTAGTTTTTTTATAAAAAATCAAAACCAAAATTGCAGACGATATGTGCAGTCTATTCGCACTTCAGAAAAAAAATGCCGGAGTGAAAAATTGCTTTTGAAAAACTATGGCCGCTTTTTTTTCTGGGCAGGTTCCAAAAAATTCCCTGTACCGGAACTGTTCGGGAGACGAAATCGCTTGTTGTCCCATCCATACAAATCACGGGCTGTTTGTGGCGGCAGTGTTTTTTTTCCGAGAAACGAATCAACCTCTTTTTCCCCATCCATGGAAACCCTGAAAAACCTCATCGTCAACTATTTTTCAATCGTTGGGCGGAAGGCGACAAAAAAAATGAGTTCGTGTGGTCACTCCCACAGGACGAGCCGAATTTTTTTCTAATTTGGCCCTTCTTGAAGTATGAATCGCATGAAAATTTTCCTGATCGGGAGCCTGTTGGTCTTATGTCCGCCTTTGTTCATCGGTTGTGCTTCGGCTCAAATGCCCGAGGGGCTTACCGTGAGCAGAGATGGCGATCTGGCCGTCGGCTGGAAGAGCACGGTGCAAAACCTGGGAGAGATGCCGGCTGGCGGAAATCCCGTCCGCACGGTGTTCCGATTCCACAACCTCGGCAAGTCGCCAGTGATCTTGGAAGGCGTTTATCCGACTTGTTCGTGCACGGTTCCGAGTTATCCAAAAGATCCTATTCCGGCGGGCGGATCGGGCTCCATAGAAGTCTTGTTGGACCTGCACCAGCCCGGTCCGTTCAGCAAACTCGTCAAAGTTCGTTTTGTGGGAATGAAAGAAACCGTACTTTTGTTCTTGGAAGGCACAGTAAAATGATTTTGGCACGCAATTTGTCAAAGCGTTTTCAGCAAACGCGACAGAAACTTGAGATCAACTAATCCTTCGATTTTTCATCAAAATAATTTTTTCACATCATCCAAATCCTTTATTATCATGAAAATTGTTTCTACTTTCCTGCTGTTTTTCGCCATTGCGGCCACCTCTTTCGCCCAGAGCACCGATCCCGTCAAAGTTGACGGCGGCAACGGGATCATGATGGAATGGAGCTCCACGATGCACAAATTTGGCGATATCCCGAAGGATGTTCCCGCGCCGGCAGAATTCAAAGTGAAAAATATCGGAAGTCAGCCCATTATTCTCGAAGAAGTGCGCCCGGGTTGCGGTTGCACCACTCCGGCCTACACGCAACAGCCCATCCTGCCCGGTGAGACCGGCTATGTGAAGGGCACCTACAACGCGAAAAATGCCGGTGCGTTCAACAAGAACATCACCGTTCGCGTGAAAGACGTGGCCGATCCCGTGATGCTGTACCTCAGCGGCACGGTGCTCGAAGGCGAAGCGGCTCCCGCCAATGGCGGCAAGTGATCTCTTTCGATCCCGCAAAAAAAGGCCCCCGAATTTTCGGGGGCCTTTTTTTGTGCTCACTTTTTCAAAAAGTGCCGCAAAATGCGTTTGATCAGTCCGGGCCCTTCGTACACGAATCCCGTATAGACCTGCACCAGAGAAGCTCCGGCGTCCATTTTTTCACGGGCCGATTCCGGCGAAGAAATGCCGCCCACGGCGATGATCGGAAAAGAACCGGCGGATTTTTCGTGCAGATAGCGCACCACTTCGGTGGCGCGCCGCCGCACCGGTTCGCCGCTCAGGCCTCCCGCTCCCAGTTCCGCCACCCGGGCCGCGGATGTGCGGAGGCCTTCCCGGCCGATGGTGGTGTTGGTGGCGATCACCCCTGCGATGCGCGATTCGCGGACAATTTCCACGATGTCGTCGAGTTGACCGTCCGTCAGATCGGGGGCGATCTTCAGCAGGATGGGTTTGGGCGATTTTTTTTGCAGGTTGCGTTGCTGCAGGGAACGCAGGAGCGCAGCGAGCGGCTCTTTTTCCTGGAGTTCGCGCAGGCCGGGCGTATTGGGCGAGCTCACGTTCACGGCGAAATAATCCACGTGCGGAAAGAGCGCTTCGAAACAGGTTTCGTAATCTTGGAGGGCCCGTTCGTTGGGCGTGGACTTGTTTTTGCCGATGTTGCCACCTATCACGATGCCCGGCGGACGTTTGGAGAGCCGATCGACGAGCGCCTCGAGGCCGGCGTTGTTGAATCCCATCCGGTTGATCAGGGCGTTGTCTTGGGGCAGTCTGAAGAGGCGCGGCTTCGGGTTTCCCTCTTGTGGCAAGGGGGTCACGGTACCCACTTCCACGAATCCGAATCCCAGGGCGGCCAGCGCGCGTATGTGGCGCCCGTCCTTGTCGAAGCCT
This sequence comes from Lewinellaceae bacterium, assembly GCA_040380145.1. Taxonomy (GTDB): domain Bacteria; phylum Bacteroidota; class Bacteroidia; order Chitinophagales; family Saprospiraceae; genus JBEIJQ01. The sequence goes on from JBEIJQ010000190.1 coordinate 2,334, forward strand.
GCGGCCAAGCCGACCGGATTCGGAAACGAGATGCCGAAAACGTTTTTTTCCAAGCGCTTGTCGGCGACGGCAAAGCATTTACGCAGCAATTTTTCCCCTCCGGGCATGGCCACGACGGCCTCCAATGCCGACATCGCGATGCGGTGGGCCGTTTCGGCGGGAAAAAGGAACAGGATTTTTTTTACAAAAAAATACATGGCGTCGTTGGATCGGATGGCTGCTGAACGGTGCTGGATCTCAAGGTTCTACCGGGCCGGTGTAGGTCCAAGGGCGGAGGGCCAACAGTTCGTTTTTGACGGACGGGGACACGTCCAAGTTCTGAACGAAATCCTTCAGCTCTGTTTCGCCGATGTGCGTTTTTCCACGGGTGAGATCTTTGAGCGCTTCGTACGGGTGGGGATAGCCTTCGCGGCGGAGGATGGTTTGGATGGCTTCTGCGATGACAGCCCAGTTGGCTTCCAGGTCAGCGCGCAGTTTGCCTTCGTTGAGCAACCGTTTGTCCAGTCCCTTCAGCATGGAATCGAGGGCTATCAGACCGTGGGCGTACGGTACCCCGAGGTTGCGCAGCACGGTGCTGTCGGTGAGGTCGCGCTGGAGACGTGATATGGGCAACTTGGCGGCGAGATGGTCCAGCAGGGCATTGGCCACGCCGAGGTTGCCCTCGGCGTTCTCGAAATCGATGGGGTTCACTTTGTGGGGCATGGCCGAGGAGCCGATTTCGCCTTTGACGGTCTTTTGTTGGAAATAATCCATCGAAATGTACGTCCAGACGTCGCGGCAAAAGTCGATCAAGATCGTGTGGATGCGCGCCGTGGCATGGCAAATTGCCGCCAGGTTGTCGTAATGCTCGATCTGGGTCGTGTAGCGCGCGCGTTGGAGGCCCAGTGTTTCGGTTACGAAGTCGTCTGCGAAATCGTGCCAAGGAATGTCGGGATAGGCCGCGTAATGGGCGTTCAGGTTTCCGGTTGCCCCGCCGAACTTGGCCCGTATCGGAATCGCCTCCAGTTGGGCGATCTGCACCTCGAGGCGTTCCACGAAGACCCGAAACTCTCGGCCCAGGAGCGTGGGCGTGGCAGGTTGTCCGTGCGTGCGCGCCAACATCGGTACGGCCCGCCAACGATGGGCCGACTCCCGAAGACTGTCCAGCAGGGTCCGCAGCTTGGGAAGATACACCCGCGAAAGTGCGTCGCGCAGGGAGAGCGGCACGGCGGTGTTGTTGATGTCCTGTGACGTCAATCCGAAGTGAACGAACTCGGCAAAAGGGGAGAGGCCCAATGGCGCGAACTGTTCTTTGAGCCAGTACTCGACGGCCTTGACGTCATGGTTGGTGGTCTGCTCGATCTCTTTGATGCGCCGGGCGTCGGATTCCGAGAACCTCTCTCCCAAGTTGCGCAAATCGGCCAATGCCTTTTGTGGTACTTCTGCCAGTTGCGGCAACGGCAATCGGCACAGTGCCTCGAAATAGGCGATCTCGACCATCACCCGGTAGCGGATCAATCCGTATTCGGAAAAAAAAGGGGCCAGATCGGCCGTTTTGCGGCCATAACGGCCATCCACTGGGGAAATGCTGAGCAGAGACAAGGATATGCCGGATTGCGTTTCAAAAATGATCGTCTAGAACCCGTACAGGTTTCGCAGCAAAGTAAAGACGATGACAGTGACAAATGCAACAGCAGCGGCGTGTATGCCGAACATTTTTTTTCGCAAAAACGGGTAACGCTTGCCCACAAAAGTATATTCAGTCAACCAGCCCAAAGTCAAGTAGGGGATGGACAACACCAGCAGCTGGTTGTACCCGAAAGCGCTCTTCAGATCTCCGTTCAACAACTGGTGCAGGGCCCTTTGTGAACCGCAGCCGGGGCAGCGGATTCCGATGAACTTATACACCGGACAGGGCGGAAAAGGATGGACGCTCGGATCGAAGGATCGGTAGATAATCACAAACACCAACAATCCAATCGAAGCGAGCGTCCAATACATCAAAGTTGGAAATCTCATCTCACGCCATTTGCAAGAAAAAAGTGCGCAAAATAATCTTGTTCATTTGCGGGGCCGGGGCTGTTCATGAGGCAGCGAGTCCAATAATAACAACAAAGAAATAAAGTGCATAAATAACCAAAGCAAGAACAAAGGAGACCGTTGTCCACTGCTTGGCCATCTGGGAGGCCCTATGTGCTCCGGCGTGATCGCCTCTATGCCAGAGTGAATCAACTTTTGACGCATTCACGATACCGGCGATACCAAACGGCAGACAGCAGAACAAAGTGGCCAGAATAGACTCTACGAGCCAGTTTTTGGGAGGAATGCCGCTTGATTGATAGTAGGGGGCATCGAGAGGTCCGTTGGGCCTGAATGGTTGTTGCCCCTGCTGTGGAAAACCATACTCGGACAATGGGGGAGGTGTCGGGGTGACATTGCCGTTCCCAGCCTGTATGGCCGCTGCAACCTCAGGAACGTTGCGTGCCGGCATCCAATCCGACATGCCTTCGTGCCAAATCAATGTGTCGAGATGTACGGATGCCTTTATCAAGCCATCCAATGTGAATGGGCCAAATTGGTTCTGGCCGATCGCATAATAGTACTCCTTCATTTTATTTAAATTGTTGATTGAGAGTGGTGTTTATTTTTTTGGTAAAAATAGGTTTTGATTGGAGCCATGAGGCTGAAAGCAGGAAAAAGTAACTCTGGGCAACTTTTGGAAATCGATACTCTTTTCCAAGGCCGATGCGAATGCGGCAGATATATCATTCCATGGCAGAAAGTACGGCGGATATTTTTCTGAAAAAATAAATTGTCGAATTTACTTGGGAAAATTGCCGAACAGGTTCTGTAGCCCCGCACAATTTGCGAAATTTTTTCCTGAAACAAAAGATGGGATTTCCAGCGGGTATTCGCTGCTCGGCCCAT
>JBEIJQ010000191.1:0-5207 GCA_040380145.1 Lewinellaceae bacterium
ATCGAGACCGTGAACGACCTGCTCGCCTCCGTTTACGATATTGAACATACTAGGCACAGGAAGCCCACAAATGCCTTGGCGCACATGTTGGCCGCACTCATCGCATACCAATTCCAGGATGGAAAACCAAGGTTCAACATACAAGGCAAAAACCAAAATCGAACCGACAAAGTGGCCGCTTAATCCATAGGTCACGTTGTAAATCCTATAATCCTGCAATGACGATTTCGACAAAACTGGCGGATGCGAGGCTTCCAACGATAAGTTTGGGGTTGCTCCAAAATTGTCTTGCCTCTGATTCGATTTGGCTCGTTCGGCAATCGTTTTTCGTACTAATTTTACGGTCTTTCACGGCCTTTGTCCGCCGTTTTCCAAATTTTTATTTTTATAAAAAAATATGAAAAAAATTGCCGTTTTCACCTCGGGTGGCGATGCTCCCGGCATGAACGCACACATTCGCGCAGTTGTCCGCGCCGGTATCCATCATGGCATGGAAGTTATGGGGATCATGCGCGGTTATGAAGGCCTGATAGATGGCGACATCCGTCCGCTACAGTCCCGCGATGTGTCCAACATCGTAAACCGCGGCGGTACCATCCTCCTATCGGCGCGCAGCGAGCGGTTCAAAACGCCCGAAGGCCGCCGCCTCGCTTACGAAAATCTCCAAAAGTGGGGCATCGAGGGCATCGTGGCCTGTGGCGGGGACGGCACTTTCACCGGAGCCAATATCTTCATGGGCGAATATCCAGACATTCGGATCGTGGGCACGCCCGGCACCATCGACAACGACCTGTATGGCACCGATTTCACCATCGGTTTCGATACGGCCGTCAACACGGCCATGGAGGCCATCGACAAGATAAAAGACACCGCCAACGCCCACAACCGACTGTTTTTCGTCGAAGTGATGGGCCGGGACGCGGGCTTCATCGCGCTGAGCAGCGCCATCGCCACCGGCGCGGAATCTGTGCTCGTACCGGAAGTGCACACTGATCTCGGCGCCCTCATACAAACGCTGGAGGACAGTTACGCGCGCAAAAAAACGGGCACCATCGTGGTGGTCGCGGAAGGCGACGATGCGGGCGGCGCTTACGAAATCGCCAAAAAAGTCAAAGAACAATTCGACCGCTACGAAATCAAGGTCACCGTGCTCGGCCACGTACAACGCGGTGGCAGTCCCACCTGCAACGACCGTGTACTGGCATCCCGTCTCGGTATCGCGGCCGTGGAAGCTCTCCGCGACGGTCGAAAAGGCGTGATGATCGGGGTGGAACACCGCTCTATCGCGTATGTACCTTTCGAAAAAGCCATCAAACACCACCTCGAACTCAGTCCCGGTATGCTCCGGATCGCCGATATCCTTTCTTCCTGAGGGGAATTTTTCCGTCGCACTTCTTTTTTGCCCAGATCATTCAGCAGCGCCCTTCCTTTTCCATGTCTTTCGCACACCTGCACTGCCACACCCAGTTTTCGCTCCTCGACGGAGCCGCCAGCATTTCCGCCCTGTTCAAAAAAGCGGTCAAGGACGGAATGCCAGCTTTGGCCATCACCGACCACGGCAACATGTTCGGGGCATTCGATTTTGTGGCCGAAGCATCGAAGTACAACAAAGACGGGACCGTGATCAAACCCATTGTGGGCTGTGAGTTTTATATGGTGGACAATCGCCACAAGCGCACTTTCACGGGCGGCGAAAAAGATCGGCGGTACCACCAGCTGCTGTTGGCCAAAAACGCCGAAGGGTACCGCAACCTCGTGAAACTGTGCTCGCTCGGCTTCATCGAGGGCCTGTACAGCAAATATCCGCGCATCGACAAAGAGCTGCTCCTCCAATACCGCGAGGGACTGATCGCCACCACCTGTTGCATCGGGGCAAGGGTGCCCCAGCTGATCCTGTCCGCGGGCGAAGAAGCGGCGGACAAGGAATTCAAGTGGTGGCTCGATTTGTTCGGCGAGGACTATTATGTGGAGCTCCAGCGCCACGGCATGAAGGAGCAGGACCAAGTCAACGAAGTGCTGCTGCGCTTGGCCAAAAAGCACGGCGTGAAAGTGATCGCCAGCAACGATTCGCATTATGTCGAACAGGACGATTACAACGCCCACGACATTTTGCTGTGCATCAACACCGGCGAAAAACAGAGCACTCCGGGTTTCGACGATTTCGTGAACGACGATACCCAGGTCAAAAACCGCCGGTTCAAATTCCCCAACGACCAGTTTTTTTTCAAGACCACCGCCGAAATGTCGCGCCTGTTCTCCGATGTGCCCGAGGCCATAGAGAACACCCTCGACATTGTGGGCAAAGTGGATGTGCTGCGGTTGAAACAGGACATCCTGCTCCCCCACTTCCAGATTCCCGAAACCTACCGCACGCAGGACGAATACCTGCGGCATCTGACCTATGCCGGGGCCAAGGAAAGGTACAAGATCCTTACCCCGGAGATCGAGGAGCGGCTGAATTTCGAGTTGGCCACCATCGAAAACATGGGGTTTGCGGGCTACTTCCTCATCGTGGCCGATTTCATCCGTGCGGGCCGCGACATCGGGGTGTTCGTCGGTCCGGGCCGCGGATCGGCGGCCGGCAGTGCGGTGGCCTTTTGCACTGGGATCACCAACATAGACCCCATCAAGTACGGGCTGCTGTTCGAACGCTTTTTGAACCCCGACCGCAAGAGCATGCCCGATATCGATACCGACTTCGACGACGAGGGCCGCGACAAGGTGATCAAGTATGTGGTGGACAAATATGGCCGCAACCAAGTGGCGCAGATCGTGACGTACGGCACGATGGCCGCCAAAATGTCGATCAAGGATGTCGCGCGGGTCATGGACCTGCCTTTGAGCGACGCCAACGCCCTGGTCAAATTCGTTCCCGAAAAGCCGGGCATCGAGCTCAACCGCGTGATGTTTGCCCCGCTGACGGGCGACAAAAGTCTCGCCGAAAAGGAAAACCTCGGCGGCGACGACCTCGAAAACTGCAAACGGCTCCGCGAGATCTTGGCCGATACGGCCCGCCCGGAAAGCGATGTGCTCCGGGAAGCCGTCCGTGTGGAAGGTTCGGTGCGCAACACCGGTATCCACGCGGCGGGCATCATCATCGCCCCCAAAGACCTCACCGAGATCATACCCGTGTTCACCTCCAAGGACACCGACTTGCTCATCACCCAATTCGAGGGCAAGGTGATCGAAGACGCCGGTGTGATCAAAATGGACTTTTTGGGGCTCAAAACACTGAGCATCATACGGGATGCGCTCCGATTGGTGGAGCAAAACCACGGCGTGAAGATCGAACCTGACCTGATCCCCCTCGACGATGGACCAACCTACGCCCTGTACCAGCGCGGCGAAACCAACGGCACCTTCCAGTTCGAATCCACGGGTATGCAGAAGTACCTGCGCGAGCTCCGTCCCGACAAGTTCGAGGACCTGATCGCCATGAACGCGCTCTACCGCCCGGGACCGTTGGAATACATCCCCAACTTCATCGCCCGCAAACACGGACGGGAAACGGTCACCTACGACCTGTCCGCCATGCAGGAATTCCTCGAAGAAACCTATGGGATCACGGTGTATCAGGAACAGGTGATGCTGCTCTCGCAAAAGTTGGCCGGCTTCACCAAAGGCGATGCCGATACGCTCCGCAAGGCGATGGGCAAGAAGCAAAAGGATGTGCTCGACAAAATGAAGGGCAAGTTCATGGCTGGTTGCGAGGCCAACGGACACGACCCGAAAACCTGCGAAAAGGTTTGGACCGACTGGGAAGCCTTCGCTTCTTATGCCTTCAACAAATCGCACTCCACCTGCTACGCTTTCGTGGCCTTCCAAACGGGCTACCTCAAGGCCAATTACCCGCCCGAATACATGGCCGCCGTGCTGACCCATTCGGGCAACATCGAAAAGACCACTTTTTTCCTCGAAGACTGCAAGCGGATGGGCCTCACCATCTTGGGCCCCGATGTGAACGAATCGCTGCTGAATTTTTCCGTCAACAAAAAAGGACAGATCCGTTTCGGGCTCTCGGCGCTCAAAGGCGTGGGCGAGGGGCCGGTGGGGGATATCCTCCGTGCCCGCGAAAACGGTCCTTTCACCGATCTGTTCGATTTCGTCCGGCGTGTGTCGGGGCGTAGCATGAATAAGCGCGTAGTGGAAAGTCTGGTCAACGGCGGTGCGCTCGATTGCTTCGGCCTGTTGCGCGCGCAGTATTTCGCCGAGATGGAAAAGGGCGGCAATTTAATGGAGGCTCTTATGAAATACGCTTCCGCGATTCAAAGAGACAAATTGGACACCACCGCCAGCCTGTTCGGCACCATGTCCCAGGCCGAAACCGTTCCCGAACCCAAACCGCCGGTGGTCGAAGAGTTCGGTCCGATGGAAAAACTCGCTCGCGAAAAAGAGATCACGGGATTTTACATCTCCGGCCACCCGCTCGACGAATACAAACTCGAACTGCTCCATTTCGCGACTCCGATCGAGCGGATGGACCACTTCAAAGGCAGAGAGGTGACCGTGGGCGGCATCGTGGTCGAAGCGACCCACCGGGTGAGCAAAAAAGGCCATCGCTTCGGCAGCGTGCGAATTGAAGATTTCAGCGGCACGACCGAAATATCCCTTTTCAACGAAATCTACCTCAAGTTCGAACATCTCCTCCGCGAGAGCGAAGTACTGCTCGTCAAGGGAAAGTCACAACCGCGTTGGGGCAACGAAAACGAATTGGAGTTCCGCGTGTCGTCCGTTCAGCAACTGGCCGGCCTGGGAGCCGCCATGGCCGAATCCATCACCCTGATCCTGCCCGTGGCCGTCTTGAACAACGAGCTGATCGACGCGATCGAAAAGATGTGCCGTCAACACCCCGGCAAACACAAACTGAAAATGACCCTCGATGCAGATGGGTTGCAGTTGCCCCTCGTTTCCAAATCCATTTCGGTCACCGTCAGCAACGACCTCATCCGCGAATTGGAAAAATGGGGCTTGGCGTATAAGTTGGGTTGATGACCGTACGAACGGAAAAATCGCAGCGGGGTGACATCTCTGAAAATCCTTGAATCCTGAAAATCCTGATTCAGACAAAAGGGGCGGACAAGACCCTTCTAACGACAATTCTGGGCTTATTGATCCCATTGCTCAACCGACAGGAGTAAGCCCAAAATTGTCATTAGACTCCTTTTGATCTGCTCAATTTTGGCCTTTTTTAGACTTTTTCATCGGTA
>JBEIJQ010000192.1:0-5159 GCA_040380145.1 Lewinellaceae bacterium
AGGATGTGCTCAACGACATCGAGATCCAAGGAGTCGGCCCGGTCGAGGGCAAAAGCCTGCTGCACCTGCAATGCCACTTCGGTCAAGACACCCTCTGCTGGGCCCGGCGCGGAGCACGGGTCACGGGCGTGGATTTTTCGCCGGTGGCCCTCGATACGGCCAAGGCCCTCGCCGAAGAACTCGGTCTGGAAGCCCGTTTTGTGCTCTCCGACCTGTATTCGCTGCCCGATGTACTGGACGAGCGCTTCGATGTGGTTTTTGCCTCTTACGGAGCCGTTTGCTGGTTGCCGGATCTGGAGCGCTGGGCCGCCGTGGTTCGGCGATTCCTACGCCCGGGCGGTCTTTTTTTTCTGGCCGAATTTCATCCCGCGCTGATGATGCTCGACGACGGCTTCGAGCAGATCGGCTATCCCTACTTCAACCGCGGGCCGCTGTTTTTCGATGTCCAGGGCACTTATGCCCAGCCCGATGCGCCCATCCGGAGCAGTGCCTGCGTCTGGAACCATTCCCTCGCCGATGTGATCGGTGCACTGCTGCGGCAGGGGCTCCGATTGGAGTTTTTCCAAGAGTACGACTACAGCCCCTACAATTGTTTTCCCAACTTCGTGGAAACGGAAAAAGGCCGCTTCCGACATGCCGTTTATACGGGGAAACTGCCGTTGGTGTACGCGGTGGGGGCAAGAGGGTGAAGTGTGATCGTCGGTATTTGCTCCTGACCTTGCAAAGGGAAACCCCTCGAGTCCAAGTCCACTTGAGTAGTGGCCAACCATTGTTCGTCCGACCATTGGTTGTGATTTCGAACCTTACCCCTTACCCCCCCTCAAAACGGCGGCTCGTCCGAATCCTCTTTCAAGTGGTCACCGTTCATCTTGGAGGGCAGTTTCTGTGCTTGGTGGCCAGTGGAACCGAAGATGTCGTCGTCGGAGCCGCCAGATAGGTAGGACAGTCCGCTGTCGTGGTCGAGGTCGGAGAAGCGGGCGTACTGTCCGTCCCACTTGAGCTTGACGGTGTCTGTGGAACCGTTCCGGTGCTTGGCGACGATGATCTCGGCGATGCCTTTGACGGAATTGCCCTCGTCGTCCTCGAGGATGTTGTAGTATTCGGGGCGGTAGATGAAACTCACGATGTCGGCGTCCTGTTCGATGGCACCGGATTCGCGCAAGTCGCTGAGCTGGGGCTTTTTGTTGCCGCCGCGGACTTCCACTTGGCGGCTCAGCTGCGACAGGGCGATCACCGGCACGTTGAGTTCCTTGGCCAAGGCTTTGAGCGAGCGCGAAATGGTGGAGATCTCCTGTTCGCGGTTGCTGCCTTTGTTGTCGGTGGTGGCGGTCATCAACTGCAGGTAGTCGATGACGATGAGCTGGATGTCGTGCTGCATCTTGAGGCGGCGGCACTTGGCGCGCAGTTCGAACACGTTGAGGCCCGGGGTGTCGTCGATGAAAATGGGGGCCTCGCTGAGGTTGTGGAGCTTGTGCTGCAGCTTGGCCAGGTCTTCTTTGGGGAGTTTGCCCTGGCGGAGCATTTCGGAGCTCACGCCGGCCTCCATCGAGATCAGGCGGTTGACCAGCTGCAGGTTCGACATTTCCAGCGAAAAGAACGCCACTCCTTTTTTGAAATCCACGGCGGCGTTGCGGGCGACGGCGAGCGTGAAGGAGGTTTTGCCCATGCCGGGGCGCGCGGCCACGATGACCAGGTCGGACGACTGCCAGCCCGAGGTCAGGCGGTCCAGCGCCGTGAAGCCGGAAGGCACCCCGGTCAGACCGTCCACCTTGCCGGATATCTCTTCCAACTGTTTGAACGCCTTGGTCATCAGTTGCCCCATCGATTGTACGCCCTTGCCGAGGTTCTGCTCGGCCACGGCGAACAGGTTCTGCTCGGCCCGGTCGAGCAGGTCGAACACATCGGTGGTATCCTCGTATGCATCGCGGATGATGGAGGTGGACACGCGGATCAGTTCGCGCTGCAGGAACTTTTCCGCCACGATCCGCGCATGGAATTCGGTGTTGGCGGTCGAACCGATGCGGTTGGTCAACTCGACCAGGAAATACGGACCGCCCGCGCTGTCCAGTTCGCCCATCCGCTTGAGCTCCTCGGTGACGGTGAGCAGGTCGATGGGCTGGGATTTTTCGAACAGGTTGCGGATCGCCTGGTAGATCAGGCCGTGGGATTCCACATAGAAACTCTTGGACTGGAGGATGTCCACGACCATCGAAACCGCTTCGCGGTCGAGCATCAGGGCACCGAGGACCGCCTCTTCGAGCTGGAGGGCCTGTGGGGGCATCTTGCCGGCGGCGAGGGCGATCTGCTCGCCGGTGCTTTTCTTGGACGGGGTTTGTCGGAAACTGACGACGCGCTTCATAAAGATCTTGAACGGGAAATAACGGTGTGGATAAAGATAAATCGTTTGTTCGAATAAATCGCCGCCCGGCATCCGATCGTCCAAAACAAAGGCGGCAGGGGCCCCGCCGTCCCGATGGGGCGAAACGGTTGGGGTAGGGGAGGATCCTGCGGATTTCCGGGAACGGTCCAAAGATAGATCGGTGGAAAATCCCGCACAAACTTCTCGCCGCCGGGGATCTCTCATCCATCAAAATCCACTGTGGAAAACTCCCTTTCAGATGTGGATAACTTGTGGAAAAACGGGCGGGGGAAAATTGCGCCCCGCGCGAAAGGACTGTTTTTGCGGGTTTTTTTTGTCGAAAAAAAAACGGCCGTCGAGTGCTTCGCCGGCTCTTTTCCAGGGCCGGATGTGGATAATTTTTTAGGAAAAATTTTTTTCGAAAATAAAATAAAAAAAAATATGTATTCAGTTGAAAACGAGTAGTCGAATTTATAATTCTTTCGTTTGCTGCCAATAACGGTACAGGCCGGCGACGGACATGAAGGCCGGGTTGGCGCCTTCGTATCGGGCGATGTCCCGAGGCGTCAGCCCGGCCCGGCGCAGCCCGTCGTGCACCCGCTCGGCGAAGCGGGGCACCACCTCGGACTGTTCCTCGCCGGCGGCCCAGTGGGGGCGGATCCATTCGGCCCAATCGTCGAGGGCGTTTTCGAGGCGGTCGAGGTGGTCTTCCACATCTTCCACACGGCCGAAGTGGGTCAGCCAAAGGGCCTTGGGCCGCAGTCCGCGGATCGTGGACAGGGACCGTTTCCAGTCGGGCAGGTGGATGTCGGGCGGCGGGCAGGGCGGGGTCACGGGGCCCGAGCCGATGCGGACGCCGGCCACATCGCCGCAAAAGACCTCGTCGCCCCATTGCCACGCGATGTGGTGCACGGCGTGCCCGGGGGTGTGCAGGGCCGTGAAGATATGGCCGCCGAACGAGAGGCTTTCGCCGTGCCCCACGGCGCGCAGGCGTTCCGGCGCGATGGGCCGCATTTCGCCCCAGAGGGTTTCCATTTCGTCGCCGTAGATGCGCTTGGCCGAGCGGTAGAGTTTTTCGGGGGCGGCCAAGTGGGGCGCTCCGAAGGGGTGCACATGTACGGTCGCGCCCGCTTCCGCCAATGCCCAAGCGGCCCCGGCGTGGTCGAAGTGTATGTGGGTCAGCAGTACATGGCGCACATCCGAAACGGAGTGTCCGAGCGCGCGCAGTGAGGCCTCCAGCGAGCCGAAGGTGCTGTACGGACCGGATTCGATCAGGACGAGACCTTCCGGGGTTTCTATCAGAAAGGCGGCCACGGTATCGTCGCGGCCGAGGAAACGAAGATCGATGACTTGCATGGCAAAGGGTTTTCCTTTTTCAATAAATGCCGCGGCGATCGAGCGCCTGCCGGTATTTGCGGGCGTTCTGGGCGTGCTGCTCGGCGGTGGCCGCGAAGTTGTGGTATCCCGAAAAATCCTCGCGGGCACAGAAGAACAGGTACTCGTGTTTTTCGGGCGCCAGCACGGCCTCGATGGAGGACACGGACGGCATCGTGATGGGGCCGGGGGGCAGCCCGGCATAGCGATAAGTGTTGTACGGTGAATCGGTTTCGAGGTGCCGGTTCAGGATCCGGCGCAGCCCGTGATCGCCGACCGCCCATTTGACCGTGGGGTCCGCCTGCAGGAGCATGCCGATGCGCAAACGGTTGAGGTACACGCCGGCCACGCGGGCCTTTTCGTCGCCCCTCGCGGTCTCGGCCTCCACGATGGAGGCGAGCACCACGGCCTCGATGGGGCGCAGTCCGAGGGCCTCGGCGGTCCGCACGCGCTCGGGGTCCCAAAAACGGTCGTATTCCTTTTTCATCCGCCCGATGAACTCCTCGGGCGTGTCGGTCCAATACATCTCGTAGGTGTTGGGCAGGAACATGCCCCGAAAGGACTCCCGATCCAGTCCGTAACTGTCCGCCCGGTCGCGGGCGGCCGTCAACGCCGCGAGGATGGCCGCCGAATCGGCCTCGAAATAACGGTCGATGCGCCCGGCCAGATCGGGTAGGTCGCGCGTGTTGTTGAAGGTCACTTTCACGGGGGATTGCCGGCCCGCGCGCAGCATCCCCACCAGTTCGAGGTTGGCCATCCCGTCGCGGAGGCGGTACCGGCCCGGCTTCACCCGGTCGTAGCCCCTCAGGCCCGCGAGCCGCACGAACGCGGCCTCGTCGCGCAGAAAGGGCCGCAGACTGTCGAGCGCCTGCTCCATCCCGCAGCCGGTGGGCAGCAGCACAAAGGCCTCGCCCTCGTCCGAAACCCGGACATTCGGGCCCACCAATCGTCCGTAAGCCCAATAGGCGCCGACGCACAGTAGCAACGCCGCACCGGCGGCCGCCCACCAAAATCGGCGGTTTTTCCAAAAAGGCAGGGTCTCTTTCTCCATGGGATTGGACTATCGCCGCGTTCGGCCGGGGCCGTCGAAATGTTCGTCGTAAGATTCGTCGTCGGTGCGCGACAGAAACGCCAGCGCCAATCCGCCGATGCCCATGGCGATTTTCAAGAAAAAGCCCAACCCGGCGCCGAAGGCATCCAAAAACAGCAGGTAAGGCACTTTCACGGCCACCAGTTCCAGAAAAATGGCCACGAAACCGTGGAGGAACAGCAGGAATCCGACCACCAGCATCAGGTTGCGCTTGCGGGTGTCGGTCTTGTGGGCAGAGGCCGGGAGTTTGGAGGAATCGGGCATAAACGAAATGGGCCGGTGGTGATCGAGCGACAAATATAAGGCGGCGCGGGGAGAGGCTTTTCCGAAAAACAA
>JBEIJQ010000193.1:0-5153 GCA_040380145.1 Lewinellaceae bacterium
CTTATTTTATTTTAAAAAATATAAATTTTATAAAATATAAATTTTTATTAAAAAAAAGGCATGGCAACGATTCAAAAAATCGTTGCCATGCCGATACGCCGATGCCCTCCTGAAGGATTATTTCCTTTTTCCCGCTTTTTCCAAAACAGTCTCCAACACCTCGCCCATGTTGCGCACATACGAGACGGAGAGTCCTTGCAGATAGGAGGGATTTATCTCGCGGACATCTTTTTCGTTGTCGGCGCACAAGATGGCGGTTTTCAGTTCGGCCCGTTTGGCGGCCAGCAATTTTTCCTTGATCCCGCCGACGGGCAACACGCGGCCGCGGAGGGTGATCTCGCCGGTCATGCAGATGCCCTGCCTGACGGGCCGGCCGGTGAAGGCAGAAGCGAGGGCGGAGAGCATGGTGATGCCCGCCGAGGGTCCGTCTTTGGGGATGGCTCCGGCCGGCACATGGATATGCACATCGTTTTCGTGGAACGCCTCGGCGGAAATGCCCCATTCCGCGGCATGGGCTTTCAGGAAACTCAGCGCGGTGGTGGCCGATTCCTTCATCACATCTCCGAGGTTGCCGGTGAGCGTGAGTTTTCCTTTGCCGGGGCTGCAACTGGCCTCGATGTAGAGGATATCGCCGCCGACCTGGGTCCAGGCGAGGCCGACGGCCACCCCGGGCGATCGGTCCTGCTCGTATCGGTCGTTGTGGTATTTGGGAATACCGAGAAGCCCCTCCATGTCTTTTTCCCGCAATTTTTTGGGGTATTTTTCTTCCATCGCTTTCCGCTTGGCGACCTGCCGCATCACGGCGGCGATCTGGCGGTCGAGCTCCCGGACACCGGATTCCCGGGTATAATTTTTCACGAGCGCGACGAGCGCATCGTCGCTCAATTGGATGTCTTTTTCTTTCAGTCCGTGTTCTATGATCTGCTTGGGCACCAAATGGCGCTTGGCGATCGCCGTTTTTTCCTCCAAAGAATATCCGTCCACCGCAATCAGTTCCATGCGGTCGAGCAGCGCCGGATGTATGCTGCTCAAAGAGTTGGCGGTGGCGATGAACATCACTTTCGAAAGGTCGAACTCCTGCTCGAGGTAGTTGTCGTAAAAGGCGCCGTTCTGTTCGGGATCGAGCACTTCGAGCAGGGCGGCGGCGGGGTCGCCGCGGAAGTCTCGGCCCACCTTGTCTATTTCGTCGAGAATGAAGACCGGATTGGAAGTTTTGGCCTTGCGCAGGCTTTGGAGGATGCGGCCGGGCATGGCGCCGATGTAAGTGCGCCGGTGGCCTCGGATCTCCGACTCGTCGTGCAGCCCACCGAGCGACATGCGGATGTACTGCCGACCGAGCGCCTTGGCCACGGAGCGCCCCAAGGAGGTCTTTCCGACTCCGGGCGGGCCCAACAGGCAAAGGATGGGCGCTTTCATGTCGCCTTTCATTTTGAGCACGGCGAGGTGCTCCAAAATGCGCTCTTTGACCTTTTCTAGCCCGAAATGGTCCTCGTCCAAGATCGCGGCCGCTTTTTTCAGATCGAAACTGTCTTCTGTGAAAACTCCCCAGGGAAGGTCCACAAACAATTCGAGGTAGTTGAGCGTGACGGCGTAATCCGGGGTGGCGGGATTGGTCCTCCGCATACGGGCCAGTTCTTTGTCGAAATGCTCGCGCGCCGAAGCGGGCAATGAACGAGCGACGGCTTTTTCGGCCAATTTGTTGACTTCCTGCTCGTTGGTGTTTTGCCCCAATTCCTCTTGGATGGTTTTCAGCTGCTGGTTGAGGAAATAGTCCCGCTGCTGCTTGTCGAGATCCACGCGCACCTTGTCCTCGATCTGGGTTTTCAATTCCAGCAGTTGAAGTTCGTTGTTGAGCATTTCGAGGACGGCGGTGGACTGGGCAATGGGGTCGGTTTGTTCGAGGATGCCCTGTTTGGTGGGTACGTCCACCCCGAGGTTGTTGGCCACAAAATTGACCAGCAGTTCGCCCTGCCCGATGTTGCGCAGCACCATGCCCGCATCGGCGGGAATATTCGGCGACAGTTCTACGATGCGCTGGGCCGTATCGCGGATGGAGGAGACGAGGGCTTCGAACCGGCGGGCATCGCCGGGGGGGAGCGCTTCGTAAGGACGCACCCGTCCGACGATGAAGGGGCTTTCCTGTTCGACGGCGAGGAGTTCGAAACGGCGGCGTCCCTGTAGGATGGCTGTTTGGCTTCCGTCGGGCATGCGAACGATTTTGACGAGGCGGGCGACGGTACCCACGCGGTAGAGGTCGGTTTCGGAGGGGACCTCCAAGTCGGCATCGCGTTGGGCGAGGACGCCGATCAATCTGCCGTGCTTTTGTGCATCCAACACGGCGGCCAGCGAACGCTCGCGGCCGACGGTGATCGGAATGACCACACCCGGGAGCAGCACCGTGTTTTTCAGGGGCAAAATGGGCAACCGATCGGGCAGCACCTCGGTGTTGGCGGCTTCCTCGGAAGTTTCATCCATCGAAAACATCGGCATGAAGCCCGATTCGTCGTCGCCCATCAAAAACGGAAAAGAAAAAGGAGGCGGTGTGGTTTTCATAAGCGATCGGTTTGGGGAGCCCTCAGGGCTTTAAATATGACAAAAAGTCAGAGGCGCGCTTGGCGCATCGACAATCTGTCTTTCGGCAGAGGGGGTATTTTTGGGGGGATAAAAAAAGAAAAAATTAAAAATCAGCGACTTGGGACCACCTGTCGCCCAACAACTGTAATTGCGCTATTATCTTTTCAAGCATTGTGCCCAAAATTACCGTGCGGACTGGGGAAGAGCGTAATTTTGCCTATATTTTCAGAGCCCGATCAACGGGCAAATCCCAATGACTATGCCAACGGCCCCGCTTTTCCAAACTTTAGAACAGGCTCTGTCGCTCGTGCAGAGCGGTCACCGGTTGTTTGTGCAGGGGAGTGCCTGCACGCCGTATTTTTTGTTGGACGGTTTGGCCCGGCGCCGGGGCGAACTCGAAGGAGTGGAATTGGTGGGCATCAGTTGGTATGGGGATGTGGCGGTCGCCGCGCCCGAATGTGCGCGCGCTTTTCGGGTGAACTCCCTTTTCGTGAGCGAGCCCACCCGTTTGGCCGTTCACGAGGGCCGCGCGGATTTTGTGCCGGTATTTCTGAGCGAAATCCCGCTGTTGTTCAAACGCAAGATATTGCCCTTGGACGGAGCCTTGGTGCAGGTTTCCCCGCCCGACCGCCACGGCTATTGTTCGTTGGGGGTTTCGGTGGACATTTCGCGGGCCGCGGTGGATTCTGCCCGGTATGTCGTTGCGCAGGTGAACCCGCAGATGCCGAGGACGCACGGCAACAGTTTGGTGCATTTCCGTCGGTTCGATGCGATGGTATGGGGCGATTTTCCTTTGCACGAGGTCCGTTTCGGCGACGCTTGCGGGGAAGCGGAGGCAAAGGTCGGCGAAAATGTGGCCGGCCTCATCCGTGATGGCGACACGCTGCAGATGGGGATCGGCGCCATTCCGGACGCCGTTCTGCGCTGCCTGCACGACCGGCGGGACCTTGGGGTGCACACGGAGATGTTCAGCGACGGGCTGTTGTCCCTGTGCGAGGCCGGAGTGGTGACCAATCGTTTGAAGCGGTTTTTTCCCGAGCGGACCCTCGTGGGATTTGCCGTGGGCACCCGAAAGTTGTACGAATATGTGGACGACAATCCTGCTTTTGCCTTTCAGGAGATAGATCTGGTGAACGATCCTTCCATAATCGCGCAGAATCCCAACATGGTGGCCATCAACAGTGCCATCGAGATCGATCTGACCGGGCAGGTGTGCGCCGACAGCATCGGCACCTATCAATACAGCGGCATTGGCGGGCAGATGGATTTCATGAGAGGAGCTGCCCTCAGCGAGGGCGGTCGGCCGATCATTGCGCTCACGAGCCGTACCAAAAAGGGGGATCCTCGCATCGTTCCGCACCTGCACGAGGGTGCGGGAGTGGTGACCACGCGCGGGCATGTGCATTATGTGGCGACCGAGTACGGCGTGGCCTATCTATTCGGGCGCAATCTGCGTCAGCGGGCCGAGGCTTTGATCGGCATTGCCCACCCCGACGATCGGGCCATGCTCGAAGCTGCTTTTGCGGAGCGGTATCGTCGGATTTGACTCGATTTTCCAACCAAATTTTTTTTGTGTGCAATTCAAGACCAATTTACACTGCGGAAGTTGCCTTCGTTCGGCGACACCTTTTCTGGAAGCTATTGAGAACCTGCCCGCTTGGTCGGTGGATCTTGGACACCCCGACCGGATCTTGACGGTCGAATCGGAGGATGCGGCAATGGCCGAGGCCATAGTGTCGGCATTGGAGGAAGCGGGTTTTGAGGCCAGTTTGGTTTGATGCTCCACATCTGGGAAATCCGCTATACGATACAAAGGAGGGGAGGGGTTAAAAAAAGCAAAGGCCCCGACGTATACACGTTGGGGCCTTGTGCGGGTTGTGGTTGTGGCGGCGACCTACTCTCCCACCTTTCGGCAGTACCATCGGCGCTGAGGGGCTTAACTTCTCTGTTCGGAATGGGAAGAGGTGGAACACCCTCGCTATAACCGCCATCATGCTCTTGTGCGCTTTGCCCTGTAGGGCGTGGGCGCGATTGTTCTTTTGTCAATGAACATTGGGGAAGAGGCCGATCGAAGATCGATCGTTTTGTTTCGCAACGCTTGTTGCGCCGGTTTTGGGATACGCTCCCGACCTGAAGTCTTCTTGATGCTTCCTTCGCTTTGTGCGGCGTCCCCGTTTTTTGTTCCCTTTCGGGATCTCGGGGGGACGGGATCGGCGCCGGGGGCCGCCTCGCGGCGGTTCCCCCGGCTCCTTTTTGTGCCGTAATTACGGCACGGGGGAAGCTTTCGGGCAATTAGTATCACTCGGCTGAATGTGTCGCCACAATTACACCTGTGACCTATCGACGTGGTCATCTCCCACGGCCCTGATTTGGAATACTCATCTCGAGGTTGGCTTCGCGCTTAGATGCTTTCAGCGCTTATCCGTTCCCGACATAGCTACTCGGCAATGCACCTGGCGGCACAACCGATACACCAGCGGTCAGTCCAGCTCGGTCCTCTCGTACTAGAGCCAGATCCTCTCAATATTCCCGCGCCCGCAACAGATAGAGACCGAACTGTCTTGCGACGTTCTGAACCC
>JBEIJQ010000194.1:0-5138 GCA_040380145.1 Lewinellaceae bacterium
CAAGCGTGGCCATCAGGCCGAGGGCGGGAAAAACGCTGAGCCACCAGTCGCCGCGATGATCGTAGCCGAGGTGCAGCATGCGGCCCCAAGTGACGGTTTCGGGAGGCAGACCGAGCTGAAAGAACGACAGCGAGGCCTCCACCGAAACCGCCGCGGCAAAGGCAAAGGCCAAAAACACCAGGGCCGGTGCCACCGCGTTCGGCAGGGCGTGACGCAGGAAAAGCCGGGCACGGGAATACCCCAGCGCGCGTGCGGCCGTCAGGTAGTCCATTTCGCGTACCCGCAGCAGTTCGGCGCGCACCAAACGGGCCACCGCCGGCCAAGTGAGCAGGCCAATGGCCGCGCCCAGCAATCCGACGGAACCTTTTTCCGAACCCGCGGCCACCACCGCCACCACCAAGAGGCCGGGCAGCGCTACCGAGATCTGTATCAATCCGCCGACCGCTCCGTCCAAGGGAAGATTTATTTTTTTCGAAAAAAAAGAAAAAAAAGAAAGTGCTTTTTCCAAAAAAAAGGCGGTCAAAAAGGCGCACGACAATCCCATGAAAACGCCGGACCAACCGACGGTTTCGCCGCGCAGAGCGGGGACATAACAAGTGTGAAAAATCGCTGCCGGGATCGACATGCCCAAGCCCGTGGCGAGGCCCACGGAAACGCGCACCGAACGGTCGCCCAAAAATCCGGCCAAGCCGCCCAGCGCGATGCCGATGGCCGCCGCCCAAAGGACCGACAGTCCGCCCACCGCAAAAGCATTTCTCGTGCCGTGCACCATACAGGCCGCCACGTCCCTGCCCAAGGGATCGGTGCCGAGCCAGTGCGTCCAGCGCAGGCTTTTGCCGGGCGGGCGGGAAAAAGGCGGACGGTTGGCCAGCGACAGATCCTGGCTGCTCGGCCCGTACGGAATCGGAGCGCGGAGCGACCCATCCAATTTTGCGGCCGACCAGTCACGGTCCATGAACGGCTCGTACCAGCGCGCCCAACCGCGGTCCACCAAGAAAGCGTGCACCGGCGGACAGATCCATCGGCCGCCTTTTCGGGCCAACAGGGGCATTTCGTTGGCCAAAAAATCGGCCGTCAACGAAACCAATAAAAAGAATGCCACCGCCGCTGCCGACAGCCGTGCCCTTTTGGACGCAGACCGCCCAAAAATCGCCGTTGGAAAGCGGCCGGCCATCGGTTCAGCGCATACGCCGGAAACCGCCCTTGCCCCGCATCATCATCTGCTGGTGCTGGATGCCTATTTTGGGGGCGTTCAGGGCCTGTTCGAGCTGCTTCATCGCGTCCGTGATCATCGGATTGGACGGCTTGAGCGCCTTGAGCTTGTCGAGCATCTGTTTGGCCTCGATCTTGCGGCCCTTGTTGAGGAACATCGCCGCGAGATTGACTTGGGCCATGGCCGTCGAATCGTTGTCGGGCAGCCCGATCTCGAGCGCCTTGAGCATGTTTTTCTCGGCTGGGCCGAGGTCGCGTTTCTGGGAATCGATCGTGCCCTGCATGAAGTAGTACATCCCATGCATGCCGAGCAGCAGCCACTCTGGCTTCCATGTGTAGCTTAGCATTTTTTGCGCCCCCTCGAAATCCTGTTCCTGCAACTTGCGGCCGGCAGCGCCCACCGTGCCGAAAAACACGTAGCGCATGAAAAGCAAGACGATCAGGATCAAAAAGGGCCAAGACCAAGCGAAACCGGCCGTGAAAGTGGTCAGGAAAAAAAGGCCCACGCAGGCGAAAAACAAGATCACCAAGCGCTCGAAAGTAAAAAAAGCGAAAAACTTCAGCATGACGGGATTGAATGGACAGTCGTTTCGGAATGTCCGCAAAGGTAGGGAAATTCCTCGGACCACGCCCCGGGCGGAAGCCCGAGAAAGGCCGGGCAGCGATTTTTCCTAAAAACAATTCCGGGGTACCGTCCCGATCCGAATTTCAGCGAGCCAAAAAAGCCCGAAAATTCGTTTTTTTGCATCATGGAACTCAACTTCAAAGTGATCGGCACGGGCGACCCGTTGATCATCGTGCATGGGCTTTTCGGGACCTTGGACAACTGGCAGACCTTGGCCCGCCAACTCTCGGACGAGTACATGGTCATCTTGATCGACCAGCGCAACCACGGGCGTTCACCTCATGTGACCGGACCTTTCGGCTATAAGGATTTGGCCGAAGATCTGCGCGGGTTCATGGAGCACCATTGGATCTATCGTGCACATATCCTCGGGCATTCGATGGGCGGGAAAACGGCGATGCAGTTTGCCCTCACCAACCCCGACATGGTGGACAAGCTGATCGTGGCCGATATGGCCCCCAAGGCGTACACGGGCAATCAGGACCGGGTTTTCGAGGCCCTCTATGCCGTGCCGCTGGCCAATGTGTCCGAGCGGACCGAAGTCATCGAGATCCTGCGCCATTACCTGCCCAGCGACGAGACCACCGTGCAGTTCCTGATGAAAAATCTCACCCGCCTGCCCGACGACGACGGCTTTGCTTGGAAGATGAACCTCGACGCGATCCATCAAAGCTACGACCACATCATGGCCGACATCACGGCCGAAGGGATCTTCGAGGGCGAGACGCTTTTCCTGCGCGGCGGACGCTCGCATTATGTGCTCGACAGCGACTGGCCCGCCATCCAAGCCCGCTTCCCCCGAGCACAGCTCGCCACCATCCCCGATGCGGGCCACTGGCCGCACGCCGAACGCCCGGATGTTTTCCACGACATGGTGCGGGCGTTTTTGGGGCGGAATCTCTGAAGGCGGCGACCGAGTTTTTCCATTTTGCCTCTTGCCCTATGCCACAGCATCGGTAAGCAGGCCATATTTTGATTTTGGGAAAGTTTGCTCCCACTTTTTTTTTATAAAAATCCGTGCGATATTTGCGGAAGCAATAACCGTTCGGGAGGAATGGCAGAGTGGTTTAATGCGGCGGTCTTGAAAACCGCAGTGCTCGAAAGGGTACCGGGGGTTCGAATCCCTCTTCCTCCGCTTTTTTCGAATTTTGTTCAGGGCAAGGGCCTCCACTTTGAGCGCATGATTCGGCGTCCAAAAAATAAGTGGTTATATTGTCTTCGATCGAACGGTTGAATGGGGCGACACTTGCACATTGCTCGATCCGAAAAGCAACATCTCGGGCGTTTGCCGCGGTTGGGCATTTGAAATTCGACGGGGTGAATTACAATGCCCCCAATCCCGCAAAAAAGCGTATCTTTGCAGGCCGAAAAGGACAGGCAGTCCTCATACGCCCCCATCTCCAACGCCGAAAAGACGTGGAACACGCTCCCTTCGACCTCACCAACCCGCATGTCAAACGCTTCGCAAAGCGCCTGACGAGCCCTTTGCTGCAACGCCTTTTCCTGTTTGCCAAACTGCCGGCGGCCTGGTTCATGGGCGTGCGCATACGCAGGCTCGTCCCGGAAGAAGCCGCGGTGAGCGTGCCTTACGGCTGGCGTTCGCAGAATCCTTTCCAATCCATTTATTTCGCCGCCCAAGCCGCCGCGGCCGAGATGTCCACCGGCGTGCTGGGCCTCATGGCCATCGAAGGGCGGGGAAATATTTCGATCCTGGTGGGCGATATCCGTGGGGAGTTCGTGAAAAAAGCGACCCGTGAAACGACCTTTGTCTGCCGCGACGGGCACCTGATCTTCGAAGCCGTGAAAAAGGCCCTCGAAACGGGAGAAGGGGTCTCGGTGACCTGCCAAAGCGTCGGCACTCAGGCCGGCGGAGAAATAGTATCGACCTTTTGGGTCACGTGGACCTTCAAAAAACGCAATCCGACCAAATGAACAACCTGGTGGCCATCGTAGGCCGGCCCAATGTGGGCAAATCAACGCTTTTCAACCGCCTCATCGGCGAAAGACAGGCCATCGTGGACAATATCAGCGGCGTCACGCGCGACCGCCAATACGGCTTTTCCGAATGGAACGGCAAACGCTTCCAGGTCGTTGACACCGGCGGTTTCGTGCACGGCTCCGACGATGTGTTCGAAGCAGCCATCCGCCGACAAGTCCGCATCGCCGTGGACGAAGCCCAGGTCATCCTCTTCATGGTGGATGTCAACACCGGCGTGACCGCTCTCGACCAAGAGGTGGCCCGCTTGCTGCGCCAATCCAAGAAAAACGTGCTCCTCGTGGTCAACAAGGTGGACAATACCCAGCTCGAAATGTCCGCGCACGAATTTTGGAACCTCGGTTTCGATCACCTATACACGGTATCCTCCGTTTCCGGCAGCGGCACGGGCGATCTGCTCGACGCCGTGGTGTCGTATATCGCCCCCGAGGAAGAACTCGAGGACAACCTGCCCCGAATCGCCATTCTGGGCCAGCCCAACGCCGGCAAATCCACCTTCGTGAACACGCTCCTCGAAGAGGAACGCAACATCGTGACCGACAAGCCGGGCACCACCCGTGACGCCATCCACACGCGCTATTCCAAATTCGGACACGATTTTTGGCTGGTGGACACCGCCGGTATCCGCAAAAAAGCCCGCGTCAAGGAAGACCTCGAATTCTACTCCGTGATGCGCGCCATCAAAGCCCTCGACGAAGCCGATGTGTGCGTGCTGATGATCGACGCCACTTGTGGCCTCGAAGCCCAGGACATGAGCATCTTCCGCTTGGCCCAGAGCCGCAACAAAGGCGTGGTGATCCTGGTCAACAAGTGGGACCTCGTGCCGAACAAGGAAACCAACACGATGCGGGATTTCACCAACGCGATCAAAGAGCGCATCGCCCCGTTTACGGACGTGCCCATCCTGTTCGTGTCCTGCTTGGAAAAACAACGGATCTTCAAGGCCGTGGAAATGATCATGCAGGTGCATCGCAACCGCACGCGCAAAATAGCGACCTCCGAACTGAACGAGGTCTTGCAAGAGGCCGTGGAAGCCAATCCGCCGCAACCGTACAGGGGCCACTTCGTGCGCATCCGCTATGGAACCCAACTGCCGGCCAAATATCCCGCCTTCGCCCTGTTCAGCAACCATCCCAAACAGATCAAGGAACCTTACAGACAGTACCTCGAGAACAAATTCCGGGAAAAATTCGAGTTCACGGGCTCTCCGGTGGCGATCTTCTTCCGCGAAAAATAACGATTCGGGCCTTCAGAGCCTAAGGCTCCAACGGCTTGGCGTAGGGCAATCTTTCCAAAGGCTCGACC
>JBEIJQ010000195.1:0-5095 GCA_040380145.1 Lewinellaceae bacterium
GCAGAGCTGTTGCTGTTGGGCCACCGTGAGCCGTTTGGCGGGGTTGTGCAGATCGTCTTTCACCTCGTCCCACAGTTGGGCCTTTTGGAGGGCCTGCTCGACTTTTTCGGTCAATTCGATTTGGGAAGGTACATCCGGTCGGAGCCTCAATCCGAAAGCGACGTTGTCGAAAATATTCGCCCGAAAGACCTGGGGTTTTTCGAAGACCATGCCCACCGTTCGGCGAAGGTCTTCGGCCCGATAGCCCCGGTCGTGTATGTCGCGTCCGTTTACCAACACGCGGCCCCGGAGCCAGTAGCCGACGTTGTCTTCGTTCATGCGGTTGAACAGGCGCAAAAAGGTGGTTTTCCCGCTGCCTCCGGGGCCGATCAGCGCGGTGACAGTTCCTTTGGGGATGGAAATGGACACATTGTAGAGTGCGGTTTCGTCGTCGAATTCCACGCTGACGGAGTCCGCCACGAGCATTGGTTCCATGGGCTTTTTTTAAAAAAGAAAAAAAGGCTCAGCTGCTTTTGGTGAGTATGAAGAACAGATTGAGCACAAAGGTCTGTCCGAGCATCAAAAGGGCGCAAAGCCCGATGTCTTGTACGATGCCGACGGTGATGGTCACCAGGGCAACTTCGCCCAAAACACGGGTCAACGCCAACAGACCGCCCTTGATGATGCGGTTGCTCGAATCGGGCAGCACCACGCGGAAAGCCGTTTGCACTTTGGTGGCACCAAGCGCATACGCTGCGTTTCGCAACGATCTGGGCACGTTGCGCAGGGCATCTTCCATCAAAAAGGTGCACAGGGGGACGGTCATTAAAACAAATATCAGATAGAGCCTGAACAGGCCTTCTCCCTCGCCCACGGGAACGCGGCCCATCAGCAGCAAAACGCCCAGTCCATATATTCCGGCGGGCACGGCCGCTTGCACCCCGATGTAGTTGCGCAGCCAGCGGCGGGTATTCTTGGGCGTGTACTCGCTCATCCAAAGGGCGGCCGACAGTCCCAAGACCAAGCTGGTCAAAAAGGCTGCAAATCCGATCATCCCCATTTGGGACCACCACGAAGTATCGGGCGGGGGAGGCGCTATCAGGTTGGCCAGCAGGATACGCACTTCGTCGAGATCGAACGGATGATCGAAATGCTGGGTCCGCATCGAAAAAAGGACCAGCACGATCAAGGGCATTAGTAGGGCAATGCCCACGCCCAAGAAAAGCCAGATTTCGGCCAATACGTTGCGTTTCATCGGAAAATCGGGTGGTTCAGGCACAAATATAATCTCTTTTGGATATTTTTGTAGAAAAACAATGGGGACATCATGCAGAATGCCCCTCGAAATTTGTCCGCAAGTTCTATTTTTGCACTATGCCGCGCACGGTACGATCCTTAGCCGCTTTCTTTTTGGCGTTGCTCTTGGCTGTCTCGAGCATCGGAGCCAATATCCGTGTGCACCGCTGCCTGCGCACTTCCGAGCAAAGCTGCTGCTCTGGCAAGTTCCCATCCAAAACGGCATGTACGGACGCTCGTCCTTGTTGCACGACCAAATCCGAGCACAAGATCCCCTCCGCTCCCGATGACGGGTGCTGCGGCGAATCCTGCGGCCTGCACGGCGGGGACGCATCCGGGCTCTGCCCCACGGGCTGCTGCCGAATCACCCTGCTACGCTTGGCCCTGGACCTGCCTTACCACGAAAGCCGGACCGATTGGGGCCTCTCCCTGTTTTACCTGCCGGCCGAAGCGCCATCATGGAAAGTGGCCACCGTTTTGTACAAGGCCGTCCCCCCTCGATCGACGCCTTTTCCCATCGACCGGGAACGCCCGCCCATCGGCGGCAGAAAGATTCGGGTCCTTTTGGGATCTTGGATTTGTTAGTTTTGGGAAAACCTTTTTCTTGAAACTCCGTTTTTTTCAGTGGAAAAATCGCACGGACTCGTTTTTCGCACACTTTTTTGTCTACTGCATCCCGTGGTATCCGATTTTTTCTGTTTTTCTAAAAAAAGCCATGAACAAATCCATAGTAATTTTCTCCCTGTTGGCCGTGCTGGGTCTGTCCGCCTGCTCGGACGACCGTTGTCCGGTGGAGCAGATTCCCGAAAACACGTTTCTCGAACTGAACTTTCGGGCCGAAGCGCAAGGGCAGTCGATCTGGTACTTCAAAGACGTGGACTATCCGCTCGGTGATACCCATATCCGCATCTCCCTGCTCCGATTTTTTCTGGGCGACGTCACCTTGTTGGGGCCCGACGGCGATACGACCGTGTTGGACATCCACAACGTGGATTTTTCCCTCAACCAATCCGATCAAACCACGGCGGATCTGGGCGAGACAGTCCGGATCGCCAACCCGCCCGTGGGCCTTTGGACGGGTATTCGCTTCGGGATCGGCGTGCCCGGCGATCTGAACCGGATGTCGCCGGCGGATTTTCCGGCGGGTCATCCGTTGTCCAACCCCTCCGAGTTTTGGGACGCTTGGAACAGTTATATTTTCGCCAAATTGGAAGGACAGTCCGATCTGGACGGAGACGGCGATTATGCCGACGACAACAGTTCGTTCCTCTACCATTCCGGCACCCAGGCGCAATATGTGACCCTGACTTTCGAGGAGCCTTTCGAGGTCAAGCCCTGCCAAACGGCCCGCCTGGATTTCGGTCTCGATGTGCCGCACTTGTTTTACAACGCCACGGATACGCTCGACTTGGTGAACAACACCTTCAACCACGCGGGCGATCCGGACGATCCCGATTTTGCCTTCACCTCTTTTGTGATGGAAAATTTCAGATCCGCCATCCGTTGGAAAAATTGAGGAACCCGATGAAAAAATCTTTTTTTTCGTTGTTGCTCCTCCCGTTGTTGTTCGTCGCCTGCGGGAAAGAGCATGTTGCCGTCTGTCCGGAAGCTGCCCAGAGCCTCGAGAATATCCCGTATGCGCCGGTTCCGGTGACCTTGCAGTTCCCGTTGGGATTTCCGACCATGCCCCTGCCCGCCGACAATCCATTGACCGAGGACGGTATCCAGTTGGGCAGACACCTGTTTTTCGACAAAATTTTGTCGGGCGACCTGTCAATGGGCTGTTCCGACTGCCACCAACCGAGATACGGCTTCACCGACGGAAGGCGTTTTAGCACCGGCATCGACGGTATCGAAGGCCACCGCAGCGCCATGCCGCTGATGAATGTGGGCTTCTCCTCGGAGGTCAGCCAAGAAGGCCGCAACTTTATGTGGGACGGGCGTTTCCCGTCGCTGGAAGTGCAAGCCCTTGCCCCGACCAACGATCCCATCGAACTGCACGGCAACTGGCCCGACATCGAGTGCCGACTGCGTGCGCACCCTACCTATCCGGCCCTCTTCCGCAAGGCCTTCGGGATCCGCTCTACCGACGAGATCACCCGCCAACTGGTGGCCAAGGCTCTTTCGCAGTTTCAGCGGAGCATCGTGGTGGGGGCCAATTCCAAGTATTACCGTGCCCAGCTTGGCTTGGAAAACCTGACCGACTCGGAAAACCGCGGCCGGATGATGTTCTTTGCCAACGACACCACCGGGCAGGAGCTGCCCGATGCGGAGTGCGCCCATTGCCACAACGGCAGCCAGTTCACGAATTTCCGTTTCGTGAACAACGGCCTGCAGCCCGCCGCCACCCTGACGGACTTTTTGGATCCCGGCCTCGGCCGCATCAACGGCCGCAACGCCGACAACGGCAAGTTCAAAACGCCCTCGCTCTGGAATGTGGTGCTCACGGCTCCTTACATGCACGCAGGCCAGTTCGCCACCTTGGAAGAGGTCATCGACCACTATGACAGGGGGGGGCAGTACTCGCCCAACCGGGCCACCGAACTCGTGCAACTGGAACAGGCGCCCGCGTTCACGCCCCAGCAAAAGGCCGACCTGATCGCTTTCCTGCATACTTTGACCGATACTGCTTATTTGAGCAATCCT
This sequence comes from Lewinellaceae bacterium, assembly GCA_040380145.1. Lineage (GTDB taxonomy): Bacteria > Bacteroidota > Bacteroidia > Chitinophagales > Saprospiraceae > JBEIJQ01. Next base: position 3,922 of record JBEIJQ010000195.1, read on the forward strand.
CTCTACACCAGTCCGTTCTAAAAAAACGAACGGGCTACTTCTGCCTTCCGCATTTTTTTTGTTCACCTCAACCATACACTTCTACTATGCGTACGTACACCTTTTTGCTGCTCGCCCTCCTTTTTTCCCCGCTGGCCGTTTCGGCCCAGGAGATCGCCGGAAACTGGATCACCGTTGACGACAATTCGGGCAAGGACCGCTCGGTCGTGCACATCTGGAAGGACCAAGGGTCCGGAAAGTATTTTGCCAAGATCGAGAAGATCCTGTATTCGCCCACGGGCGATCTGAACCCGAACTGCAAGAAATGCGATCCCCAAGACGCCCGTTACATGAAGCCCGTCAACGGGATGATCATCCTGCGGGATCTGACCTGGGACGGTTCGGCGTATTCCGGTGGCTTTATCTTGGATCCTGAAAACGGCAAGGAGTATCGCTGCAAAATGTGGATGGAGGGCAATGTCCTCAAAGTACGCGGCTATCTGGGGCCATTTTACCGTACCCAGGGCTGGAAAAAAGGGTAGTTGACGAACATTGGCGGGAGGCAGGGATTTTCATTACCAATCCCTGTCTTCTTTTATGCTTTTTTTATCTTTTATTCAAAAAAAAATCCACTGCAAGTGCCTTGCGATTTTATCGCTGCTGCTGTTTTTTCAAACTGCCAAGGCCCAACAGTTTTTGTACGGACAGGTGACCGATGAGGGCGGACAAGCCCTCATCGGTGCCTTGGTATATTGGGAAGACAGCGTGGCGCTCCGCACCGTTACCAACGACACCGGAGCGTTCGTGATCACCCGTTATCGCCCCGAGGAGGCCCGCCACCTCAAAGTGGAGTTCGTCGGCTACGATGCGGTGATCGTGCCCATCATGCCCGGCGAAGAGAGCGTTCTCGTGCAGGTCAGCGGCATCGTTGACCTTGCGGCGGTGAACGTCGAGGCCCGGCGCCGGGGCAATTATGTTTCGGTCATGTCGCCCCGCAACGTGGAGATTGTGGGCGAGACCGAGCTGCGCAAGGCACCCTGCTGCAACTTGTCCGAGAGTTTCGAGACCAACGCCACGGTGGACGTGAACTTCACCGATGCCGTGACGGGGGCCAAGGAGATCGAAATGCTCGGATTGCGGGGCATTTACACCCAACTGATGATCGAAAACCGGCCCGCGCTGAACGGACTGGCCA
>JBEIJQ010000196.1:0-5032 GCA_040380145.1 Lewinellaceae bacterium
GAATGCCGTCCACCCAAATTTCGGTTGAGTTCTCGTCTGATTCAAGTGCTTGCAACCATATGTCTGCGCCTTGCACGATATATTCTGGCGTTGTGTCAATGACTGCCATGTCCGCAGCGGAAATCGACTTCATCTGCGATGAAGGAAGAAGATGCGACTGTTCGCTGACCAAGTACAATCCGAAAGGAACAGCGATTAACAAAAGAATCAATGATCCGCTAAATGCGAGCAATGAACTGGCTGTTTCGTGATTCATCAGCGATTAGCCCGATTTCTGAGCAAATAAAATCGCCTTCACCACTTTGTTGGCATCATAGACTAATTGAGAACGAAACAAGCCACCAGGATTGATAAAATCTGCGTGAGTTTCTGGCCAGGGTGCCCAAGCGCCAAGCCATGAGCTGGGCCTTGGTCAGTTCGGTGATCATCTCGGCCAGTTTCTTTTGCGTGAGCTGGAAGCCGGCGAGCGGCCTTCCGAACTGCTCGCGTTCCAAGGAGTAGCGCAGGGCGGCGTCGTAGCAATCGAGACCGGCGCCCACGGCTCCCCAAGCGATGCCGTATCGGGCCTTGGACAGGCAGGAAAGGGGCCCTTTCAGTCCGCGGATCTCGGGAAAGAGATTGGACTTGGGGATGCGGGCGTCCTCGAACACCAGTTCGCCCGTGATGGAGGCGCGGAGCGAGAGTTTGCCGTGGATTTCGGGTGCTTTCACGCCCGGAGTGTCCATGTCCACGATCAGGCCGCGGATCTGGCCGGACTCGTCTTTGGCCCAGACCACGGCCACATGCGCGACGGGTGAATTGGTGATCCACATCTTGGCGCCGTTGAGGATCACGTGGTCGCCGTCGTCCTTGATGTTGGTGATCATGTCGCTGGGATTCGATCCGTGGTCGGGCTCGGTGAGGCCGAAGCAGCCGATCATCTGGCCGCTGGCCAAGAGGGGCAGGTACTTCTGGCGCTGCTCCTCGGTGCCGAACTTGTAGATCGGGAACATCACGAGGGAGCCCTGCACGGAGGCCATCGAGCGGACCCCGGAGTCGCCCCTTTCCAGTTCCTGCATCATCACGCCGTAGGCGATCTCGTCCATTCCCCCGCAGCCGTACTTGGCGGGCAGGTTGGGGCCGTAGGCGCCCAGCTCGGCGAGGCCTTTGACCAATTGGGACGGGTAGATGCAGCGCTCGAAAGCGTCTTCGATGATGGGGCTCACCTCCTGCTTCACGAACTCCCGCGTGGACTCGCGCACCATGCGGTGCTCGGGAGAGAGCAGATCGTCCACGAGATAGTAATCGTGGCCTTGGTAGCGGTCGGCCTTGGCGGCCCGTTTCAGGGATTCGTGCGAGAGATTGGACATGATCGGAAAAAAGGGATGGAAATGGTGAAAATCGGATAGATTTGCCTTTTGGAAATGCGGTTTTCCGCTGCAACAACAACGGGAAGGGAAAATCGTTTTCCCCGACCGCTTCCCAAACGGGCGCCCAAAAGCGAAACACCTTCTTCAAAGGCCGTGTTCGACCGTTAAACGCGCCGCAAATTTATCAATTTCTTGTTCATTCTGGCCGAAAATATCCGCGTATTTGCCCGGCACGGCGGCGATCGGGAAACCCCGCCCCCCGCCCGGGAACATCTCGTGCAGGTGCGTATCGCGACCGATTTTTCGCGGGCCTCCGGCCACGACGAGCTCCAGGGCACGGTGGATTACGCTACCGTCCACCGCTTGGTGGACATGCACATGCGGGTGCCGTCGCGGACCCTGGAGCACGCCTGCGGCAGGATCCTCGCATCGCTCAAAGATACCCGGCCGGAGATCGCCTCGGCGACGGTGCGCATCGAAGTGCCCGCCCCGCCGCTGCGGGCAGCGGTGGGCAAAGCGTTCGTGGAAATGGACCTGGAGGGCAAGACCCGCGTGGGACTGGAAGACGCCCGCTTTTTTGCCCTGCACGGACTGTACGAGGGCGAGGAGACGGTGGGCAACCGGTATTCGCTGGATTGTTCGGCCGTGCTGAACAAGTGCGCGGCGGCCGAATCGGACAACATCGCGGACACGCTGAACTACGAACATATTTTTACGGTACTGGCCCACGAAATGTCCGTTCGGGCGCAGCTGATCGAACGCGTGGCCTCCCGCATCCGCGAGAACCTCATCGGGCAGTTTCCCGCCATGGACGGCCTTTCCCTGCGCATCGGCAAGATCCAGCCGCCGGTGCAGGGGCAGTTGGGGCGGGCCAGCGTGCTGCTGGAAGCGGATTTCTGCAAAGAGTGCCCGCGCTGCAAAAAAACTTTTTCCTGTAAGGGAAATCCTCTGAACTGCCCGTGCAAAGAATCCAAGATGACGGCTTTCACGGCCGGCTTCGTCCGCGAACAATACGGCGGCTGCGTGTGCGGGGAGTGCCGGAGTTTTTACGAAAGATAAAACAAGCCCAAAGCCGTTATCTTTGCCGGGCGGAAATGGTTTTCCGTGCCACTGGAATTTTTTTTTCGGTCAAAAATTTTTTTCCCATATTTTTTTCCAAAAAAAATGCCCGAAGGGCTTTGCGGAAGGTTTTTGGGGAAAGAAAAAAACGGGCAGTCGATCGCCTTCATGAAAAACGCTCGGAAAAACATCTTGGAAAAACGGCCCTCCCCTGCGCTTGCGGTGCGGGGCTTGGCCGCTGCGCTCGCCCTGCTCCTCCTCGTTTGCCTGCCGACCGTCGGCCGCGGACAAAAGCCCGCGCCCGATCCCAAGCCCAAGGACCTGAAAAAGTCGGGCGATTTCTATTTCCGGCAGCGCGAATACCAACAGGCGGTACCGTATTATTTGAAGTACCAGTTGGCGGAACCGGAGGATTTCGGGGCCAAATACAACATCGGCATTTCTTATTTTTACATGGACAGCATCGACCGCGCCCTTGCCTACTTGCGGTATGTGCTCCAAGACGAGGATACCCCCGACGAGGTTTACCTGTACCTGGCCAAGTGCTATGCGTCCAAAGACAGTTACGAGACGGCGGCCCGCTATGTGAAACTGTATCTGGCGGCCCTCGACCCCAAATCGCCGGAGCGCCCGGCGATCAAGGCCCGGATCCTGCAATACATCAACGCCCGCGACCTGCGGGTCAGCCCGTCCACCGATCTGGTGCAGAACCTCGGCCCCAGGATCAACACCCGCTACGACGAATGGATGCCGGTGTTCCATCTGGCAGAGCCCAACGCACTGTACTTCACCTCCCGGCGGGCCGGCAATTACGGTCCCGTGCAGTGCCCCGAACGCCCGGGCCACATCGGCGGTTGCTATACGGCGGATGTGTTCCGGACCCAATTGGAGCGCGGGGTTTGGGAACCGCCCGCGGCCGGCATATTCGGGCTCAATTCCGTCGAAGAGGATGTATTGTTCGGATTTGGGGGCAAAAAAGGCTCGACCGCTTGGTTTTTTCGGGGAAAAAATCCGGTCCAAGGCGACTGGTTCGCCCCGGAAGTGCCCGATCGGAAAATGCCGGACTCCATTGCCGTCGCGCCGCTGCCGTTCAACGCGTTGGGCGTTTTCGAGGGCAACTTGGCCCTGTTCGGCGAGCGCACCGTGCTGTTTTCCAGTGAGCGGCCGGGCGGTTACGGGGGCCGTGACCTGTGGTTTTCGAGGCGCTACCCGGACGGGACTTGGCTGGATCCCCAAAACCTCGGCCCGGAAGTGAACACCCCGGCCAACGAAGACTGTCCGTTCCTGTGCCCGGACGGCCGCACGCTGTATTTCAGTTCGGACCGACCCGAAAGCGTGGGCGGGTACGATATTTTCCGGGCGGTGTTTTCCGACGCAAAGGGGATTTTCCAATCCGCCGAAAACCTCGGTTTTCCGATCAATTCGCCCGCGGACGACCGGGACTTCCGCTTGTTCCCACAGGCTTCCACGGCTTATTTTTCTTCTGACCGAACGGGAGGCTACGGCGGATTCGACCTGTACGAGATCTATTTTCGTCCCCTGCGTCCGGCGCAACAGGCCCTTTCGGATCCGCCTTCTTTCGCAGATGTGCTGCTCCCGATTCCGCCCGATCCGCAGGAAACGCCCGTGGCCCCCCGGCCCGCGCCGCCCCCGGTGCCGACGCCCGCGCCCCAACCGCCGGCCAAAACGCCCGAAAAACCCGCGGCGACCGTCGCGACAAAATACGCCCCGATCTATTTCGATAAAAAAACCTCCAACATCAATCCCGCCTCCAACGCGGCCATCGCGCAGGTCGCCCAATGGGCCAAACAGCACCCGGCGGCCCAACTGGTCGTGGTGGCCCATTCCGACAGCACGGCGGATCCCCTGAACCGGGAGATATACCTGTGCTTCAAACAAGCCGAGTTGGTGGCCCAAAAATTGGTGGATGCGGGCGTGGAAAAAAAACGCCTGGTTTTGAACGGCGTCGGCCCCTTTTATCCTTTTTCCCGATATGCCGCGGCCGATGGACAGCGCAATGCGATGGCCGGCATGATGAACAGCCGCGTCGAGATCTGGTGCCGAGGGCCCGAACCGACCGGCGACGGACATGTCCTGGAGTGCCAATACCCGGAGATCGTGCCGCAGCTCACCGACCCCCGTGGCCGACAGTTCACTGAAAACACGGCCCGCCTGCATTACCGGGTACAGCTCGGCAACGTGGCCGGCGAGTACAAGGATCCTGCCCTCGGGCGTTTTCCGGGTGCATTCGCCGAGGCCGAGTTCGGCGCCGCAACGGTCCAATACTGTACAGGGCTGTTCTTTCAGTTCGGCCAAGCCAAAGCGGTGATGGACCGTTTGCGCAACGAGGGTTACGGCGAGGCCGTTGTGGTCGCCTACCTCCGCAACCAGCGGCTTTCAAGGGTACAGGCCGATGAACTGGTCAAACAATTTCCCGAACTCGCGGCGTATGTGGCGATCAAAAAGCAGTTGGGCGAGTAGTTTTTTTTCAAAATTGTCATTGGAAATTTCTATTTGCAAAAAATTTAAATACATTCTATAAAAAACGATTCAGGCCCTCTAAAATCTATGAACGACCTGTAAGAAATTCTTACGGCCCAGCCGGCCTTCGAGCAAATCCCGAC
>JBEIJQ010000197.1:0-5018 GCA_040380145.1 Lewinellaceae bacterium
GAGTTGGCTTACTCCAAAACGACTTTTTGCGTGAACTGCTCGCGGCCGTTTTCCATGCGGACGAAGTACAGTCCGCGGGGCAGCGAGGAGAGATCCAAGGGGAGCTGATTGGACGTGGAGGCGAGGGTTTGCTGCATCAGCACCACACGGCCCGTGAGGTCGGTGACGCTGAGGCGCACCTCTTGGTCTTGCTGCACATCGAACGTGATCGTGGCTTGATCGGAAACGGGGTTCGGGAACACGCGGAAGGAGAAGTTGTTCTCGCCCATGATCGGGCCGAATTCCACGATTTCGCTTTCTGCCTCGAAATCTCCGCCGTCGCGCCAGTTGGCCGCTTGGGTGGAGATGCGCAAGTTGTAGCAGGCCGAGGCATTGAACGCACCGTTGTAGCCATATACTTGGACAAAATAGGTCGCCCCAACGGTCGGCGTGTTGTAGCGGATCAGTTCGGCCGTGGTGCCGGTGTTCTGCGAGATCGCCAGTTGGGTTCCGTTGGCGTTGTACAGGCGCACGTCGTAGTCGGCGGGCAGATTGGTGAGATCCACCTTGACCTTGGGTGCGGCATTGGTGGTGGTGAACATGAACCAGTCCAAGTCCGTAGAGGTGCCGACGCGGGCCGTGATGTTGGTGTTCACGGGGATGGTGCGGGACGTTCCTCGGGTGTTGTTGGACTCATAGGCGTCGGTGCAGGCCGTGAGGGTGGCGAAGTTCACCGGGGTGGAATAAGCCGTCGTGGTGGCACCGCAGACCGTGGCCACTTGGAAGTTGTAGGTAGTGCCCGCGGTGAGGCCGGTCAGGCTATACGTGGCGTTGGCCAAGTTGCTGACGGTGGTCCAAGTGGCGGCGCCGTTCACGCGCCATTGGAGGTTGTAGGCGGTCGCGCCGGCCACGGCCGTCCAGCTGAGCGTGGCGCTCGTCTGGGTGATGTTGGTGGCCGTGAGCCCGATCGGCGAGGTGCAGGCCCCCGCAACGGGCGCTTGGCATCCGTTGGAAGTCGTGAGACCCACGCGGGCGCCACCGGCGGCGAACAAGGCCTGCATACGGGCTTTTTGTCCAGTCGAGAACATGTACATGCAGGCATCGTCCGTGTAGTCCATGTAATTCATGGTCTGCTCGCGGGGCGAGCCGGTGCAGGTGCTGTAGTGTGGTTGTGCGGGGCAGCCGTAGTTGGAGGTGTTGTGCGTCGGTGTGTCGTTCACCAAGTCGCTGCCGCAGGTGGCATCTCCCCAGATGTGTCGCAGGTTGAGCCAGTGGCCCACTTCGTGGGTCATCGTGCGGCCTCTGTTGAAGGGGGCGGTGGCCGTGCCGGTGGTGCCGAAATAGCGGTAGTCGCAGACCACGCCGTCGGTCGAGAGGCTGCCGCCCGGGAACTGGGCATAGCCGAGGATGCCTCCGCCGATCGAGCACACCCACACATTGAGGTACTTGCTGGCGTCCCATGGGGCGATGCCGCCCTGGGCGGGCAGTTTCACAGCATTGCTGGTGCCCCAGTCCGAAGTGCGGGGGGATTGATAGCGGACGATGCCCGTAGAGGCCGCACCAGCGGGGGTGCGCTGGGCCATGCAGAACTGGACTTCGCAGTCGGCGGCCAAGCCGGCAAAATCGGCGGGCACGAGATTGGCATCCGTATTGAGCCGGCGGAAATCTTGGTTCAGAACATTGAGCTGGGACATCACCTGCGCGTCGGTGATGTTCTCAGACGGAAAATTGGTGCGCCAAACGATGTGGAACACGACCGGAATGGTCACCACCACGCGCTGGCCTTGACCGGCTCCCTCGGCAACAAAGCGCTGAGTCTGCTGCTCGATGGCGTCCATCCGTTGCTGGAGGCCCGGATCCAGTTGGAGATCGCGATCCAACACGTCCATGGCCGCACAGTTGCGCTGTGCGTTGGCGGCAAAGGCCACTAAGGCTAAAAACGACAGGAGTAGGATTCTTTTCATGAAAAAAAGAGGAATTTTGGTACAAAAAATAATTTGGGAAAATGCGATAAGGCGAACAAAGATAAAATTTTTTTGCCCCAAAAAACCTTCTGAAGGGCCAAATTTGTTTTTTTGTGGAATAAAATTTTATTTGTCTTGTGTGCGACGGAACAAAGGCGACTTTTGACGGATTCCCGGCCAATGCGGCGCATTTTTGATCTTTGGGGGATTTCCCTCTCTGCTTCTTATGAGTTTGACCCAATACCACACCCACCGGGACGTCAGTTGGCTGGCGTTCAACTACCGCGTCTTGCAGGAAGCGATGGACGACCGCGTCCCGCTGATGGAGCGCATCAAGTTTTTGGCCATCTATTCTTCCAATCTGGACGAGTTTTTCCGCGTGCGCGTGGCCACGCTCCGCTCGTTGGCCCATTCGGGCAAAAAGAGCCGGCGCCAGTTGGATTTCGACCCCGATGAAATTTTGGTAGAACTGATCACCGCGGTCAACCGCCAACAGGAAACTTTCAGCCGGGTTTTTTCCGAAAAGATCGTTCCCGAACTCGCCGCCAACGGCATCCATTTGATCCGGCCTGAGCAATTGACCGAGGCGCAGACTCTTTTCGTGAGGCAGTATTACCAGAGCAAGGTCTCGCGTTTCGTGCAACCCATCCTGCTGGTGAAGCAAAAAATCCGCCCCTTTCTGATCAACGGCGCCCTGTATTTGGCCGCCACCTTGGAAGAAAAGACCGGCAAGACCCGTTATGCCCTGGCCAGGATCCCTTCGGCCGACACGCCGAGGTTCGTGCAACTGCCCTCCGAGGATCCTTCCCGCTGCTGTTTGATGATGCTCGACGACGTGGTGCGCTGCTGTCTGCCGCAATTGTTTCCGGGCTTTGCGGTGAAAGAATCCCATTCCTTCAAGCTCACCCGCGACGCCGAACTGCACATCGACGACGAGTTCAAGGGAGATCTCATCGAAAAGATCCGGGAGAGCTTGGCCAAGCGCAACGCCGGTCCCACCACCCGCTTTGTGCACGACCGCCGCATGGACCGCAAAAAACTGCGCTTCCTGTGCAGCCTGTTCAGCATCCCCGGCGAAGCCCTCATTCCCGAGGGGCGTTACCACAACAACTCCGACCTGATCAAATTTCCCGATTGCGGCAAATCCGGCCTCCGGGAGCCATCGCTGCCGCCGCTTCACCATCCCGTACTGCGCCATCGGCCCGAGGTGCTGCTCGCGCCCGAGACCGACGGCGATATTCTGCTGCATTTTCCCTATCAGAACTACGAGTATGTCCTGCGCTTTTTCGAAGAGGCGGCCGAAGATCCGACGGTGCGGGCGATCAAACTGACCCAATACCGGGTGGCCAAGCGCTCTCGCATCTTGGAGGCCCTGCTGAAGGCCGTCCAAAAAGGCAAGTCCGTGACGATCTTCGTGGAGGTGAAGGCCCGTTTCGACGAAGACACCAACCTCCAATGGGCCGCCCGCTTGGAAAAAGCCGGGGCCAAGGTGATCTACAGTATGCCGGGCATCAAGGTACACGCCAAACTCGCCCTCGTGGCCCGCGAAACGGGTGGCGAACTGCGGGAAATCGCCTACCTCGGAACCGGCAATTTCAACGAGAACACCTCCCGTATCTACACCGACTTCGGGCTGATGACCGCCGATGCCGAGATCTGCCGGGAGGTCGGCCAGATTTTCCGTTACCTCGAAACGGGCAACGGGCCGGAGATGCCCTTCCAAAAGTTGCTGGTCGGCCGCTTCAACCTTTTCGGAGAAATCTGCCGATGCATCGACCGGGAAATCGAAACGGCCCGGGCAGGACTGTACGCGGCCATCACCTTCAAGGTGAACAGCTTGGAGGAAGCGGCCATAGTGGAAAAGCTCTACGAGGCCAGCCAAGCGGGCGTGCGCGTGCGCCTTTTGGTGCGCGGCATCTGTTGTCTGATGCCCGGCATAGAGGGCGTCAGCGACCACATCGAGGCCTACAGCGTGGTGGACCGTTTCTTGGAACATTCGCGGGTGTATGTTTTCCACAACGGGGGCACGGAAAACATCTACCTCTCGTCGGCCGACCTCATGGGCCGCAATCTTTTCCACCGCATCGAATGCGCCTTCCCCGTCACGGCTCCGGCCCTGCGCCGCGAGGTGCTCGATTACCTGGCCATCATGTTTTCCGACACCTACAAGGCCCGCTCACTGCGCGCCGGTCACGTCAACCAGTACCGCCGGCCCATCGATGAGGAAGATGCCCGCCGAGGACAAGTGGAAACGTACCGGTACTACCGCGAAAAACTGAAGTAGTGTCCAACGGGATTCCGCTTTTTCAAGCGTTTTTCGAGCTTCAAATCCTCTTTTTTTCCATTTTTTTGGGAGAAAAAAAGAAAAAAATCTGCGCGGGGATGGTTTTCTGACGAGCCATCCGAAAAAAATATCGGCCCCGGCCGGGTTGCCCGCGCTCATTCGATACAAGTGGTCTCCAGCGATCCAAAGGCGCGCAGCGGCATGAACACCGGCGGGGCAAAAGGCGGCTTTTCCGATGACTGCACCGAAAAACTGCCCAAGGAAACGAAACTGGCCTTCAGCACATCGGCTTCGAACAGAGCAATGTCCAAGTAATAGTCCCCGTCCGAGAGCATGCCGCCGGGGATGGTCCATTCCGCGCGATAATTGCCCGAACGGGCCAAGTGCAGCGCGTTGAGCTCTCTGGGATTGATCTCGTAGCAAAGGTAGCGGTGGAAGGGATCCGAGACGCACATGCCCACGCAGACCGGTAGCAAAGGGTTTTCCAACCGGTATTCGAACACCGCGCGGATGGGTTCACGGCCTTCGTAGCGCGTTTTTCCCTCGACCGGGCTGCCGCCCTCGAAACGGAAATCCACGAACGAATATCCCGCCGGCAGGGTCTGCTGCTCGGGATCGGCGGTCTCGAGTTGGGCCGCCACGCGTCGGAGATAGCCGTTCAGCACGTCGTTCTTGTCGCCCAACTGCACCAGCCGGCCCTCGCAGAGTTCCAGGGCCTTGTTGCAGTAGTGCTGGATGCCCACCAAGTCGTGGCTGACCAAGATCACCGTTTTGCCATCGGACCTCAGGGA
>JBEIJQ010000198.1:0-4778 GCA_040380145.1 Lewinellaceae bacterium
AGCAGTGCGCCTTCAAGGCTTTCGAGACCGATGCGCCGTACATGACCCACGATGCCGCGAACGGCCGCTGTACCTGCTTCGATGCCGGCGCCGTTTTGGCCCCGTCCGCGACCGGCGGTATTTCGTATGCCAACCTTTGCCACGAAAACCAGCTCGGGGCGTTGACGGCCGAAAACAACGGCGCCTTCGAGGTGCTGCCCAATCCGACCGCATCGGAGGCGATCCTGCGTTTCGGCGGGGCTTCTCCGGAGGGGCGGGTGCGGCGGATTTCGCTGTTTGCCGGCACGGGCGTGTTGCTGAAAAGCATTTTGAGCGCCGAACCGACCGTCCAGTTGGACCTGTCGGGGCTTCCGGCGGGTTTCTATCTGCTGTCGGTGGACGAGGGCGGCTCTCGGCGCGTGGCCAAGTTGGTGAAGAACTGATCGCCGGGCCGGGTTTCGTCGTTGGAGGAAGAGGGGGCTGTGTTTGATCGGCCCGCTTTTTTCCATTTTTTCGAGCTTTTTTTCAAAAAAAAGCTCCCCCCTGTTTTTCAACAGGGGGAGCGAATCTCTATAGGGAACACACCTTTAATGAGTCACCACCATCTTGATGGTTTGGAAAAGGCCATTTCCTTGGGCGTTCACCAGATAAGTGCCTTGGGCAAGTTGGCTCGCGTCCAAGTTGATGAGCTGGTTTCCGGCCGAAAGGTTGACTTGGGTGCTGAATACGGTGCGACCGGTCAGATCCGCGATCGAAATCACGATTTCAGCATCCTGATCCAAGTCCAGTGCAAGCGTGGCGTGGCCGTTGTTGACGGGGTTGGGGAACAGTTTCAGTTCGGTAGCCGCTTCAAGCACGTTCAGATCTTGCTGGACCATATTCGTTTGGCCGGGCGTCACGGTCACGATGATTGAGTTGGAATAGCCGCTGGTGCAGGGGCCGTTCTTCGTTTTGACCCGGAAGGTGCCGGCGGCCGTCGCCGTGTAAGTAGTATTCACTGCACCGGCGATCGCCGTATTGGTCGAAAACCACTGATAGGTGAAGTTGGGGTTGGGCGCCGTGACGGCCAAAGCCACCGAACCACCGGCGGGAATGGCCACGGGGCCTTGGGCAGCAATCGTGGCCACGGTCGGAGCAGTAAAGCTGTTGATCGTGCTCGCGGTGGAGAGTCGGCCGCAGTTCGTGGTCGTATTGGTCACCGAAACCGCATAAGTGCCCGTGGACGTTGCAGAAAAGGTACGGGAGGTGGCTCCGTTGATGGCTTGGCCGTTGAGGAACCACTGATAGCTGTACATATTGGGGTTGTTGGCCGGGTTGGAGGGGCTGGCCGTCAAGTTGACCTGGGTGCCCGTGCAAACGCCGGAGAAAGTGGCCGCTGGCTGGGCATTGATGGTCAACACCACGGGAGACGAAACAGTGGAGCAGCCACCGGCATTGGTGTACCTAACCGTATAGGAACCGGCCGTGGTGGGGGCATAGGTCGGGTTGGTTGCTCCGGTCACTGCGACGTTGTTTTTCAACCATTGAATGGTCAATCCTTGGACGGCTTGGGTGGATAGGGTCGTTGGGTTGAGGATCGTTGTTCCCGTTTGGCAGAAGGTGGTCGGTCCGTTGGCGGTGATCACCGGGGTTTGCGGAAACTGATTGACGGTGAGGACGCGGGTGGCCGTGTTGGTACATCCGTTGGCTCCGGTGGCGGTCACCGTGTAGGTGGTGGTCGTTTGGGGGGACACCGTGATGACGTTCGTCGTGGCTCCCGTGCTCCAAAGGTAACTGGGCAAATTGGCCGTGGCCGTCAACGTGGCGGAAGTTCCGATGCAGATAGAAGTGGAACCGGTGATCGCCAAGGTCGGGCGAGCCAAAACGCTGAGGGTAAAGGTAGCGGTACCGGTGCAGCCGAAAGCGTTGGTGGCCGTCACGCGATAGGTGGTGTTGGCAGTGGGGGCCACAGTTATTGTGTTGGTGGTGGCAGCGTTGCTCCAAGCATAGGTGCCTCCGCCCGTTGCGGTCAGAACCGTGCTGGTGCCTGCACAAACTGGCGAGGCACCCGTGATCGCGGCGGTCACGGGATTGATCGTAACCGTCACGCTGGCCGTGGAAGTGCAACCATTGGCTCCTCTCACGGTCAGGGTGTAAGTGGTCGTGGCCGCCGGAGTGACGGTCAGGGTATTTCTGGTGGTTCCGTTGCTCCAAGCATAGGTGCCGCCGCCGGTGGCAGTCAGCGTGGTGCTGCGGCCGGGGCACAGAGCAGTCGTGCCGGAGATAGTAACGATCGGAGCGGGGTTTTGAGTGACCGTGAAAGATGCAGTGGCAGAACAACCGCGGGCGTTGGCAACCGTGACGGTGTAGGTGCCGGCGGCAGTGGCAGAAATAGTCTGCGAAGTGGCTCCGTTGGACCAGTTGTAAGAGGCAAAGCCGGCGGTCGCGGTCAGCGTGGAAGACGTACCGGCACACACGACCGCGGTTCCGGTGATGGCAAGTTGTGCAGGTGTGTAGTTGATGTCGTTGGTAGAGTTGTAGGACGCCTGCTGCGGATCGAACTCACACCAGCAGCGGGTCCAGTCGTTCGAGCCAAAAGCACCGCGATAAGAGGTCTGTTGGAAAAATCCGTTCTGCAGTTCGCTGTCAGTGAAATCTGCACCACTCAATACGGGAGAATTGCCCCCGGGAAGGAAACTGGGCGCCGTGAAGTTGTAGGGATTGGCATATTGAACGTCGGTCGGGTTGGCCAAGCTGGTACCGCCGCTGCTCAGGAAAATTGTCTGAACGGTCGTGGCCGTGAAACCGGCCGGCGCGGCCGCCACGGAATACGGAGTCGCCATGCCCGCCAAGATGTTGTTCTTGAATTTGAGCTCGCCGTTCAGGAAATAGTTGCTGGTATTGATGCCGTCTACCAAGATACCCGTGGGATAGCCGGTGAACACGGAGTTGAAGATGTCCACCTTGTTGCTGCGGCGCACGTGGAGGGCCCGGCCGTAGTTGGCGTTGATGCCAGCGGCACCCGTCGTTTGCTGGGGTCCAAAAACGGTGATATTGGAGAAGTTGCCGTCGGTGAAGGGACTGTTTGTGGTGCCAGTGGCATCGTTGTCTACTTCGAAGCCGTTCGAACGGGAAATATCTGCGATCTGGGGATCGCGCACGACCAGACCAAATTGCACGTTTCCAGAAAATCCGTAATCGGCGTCGAAATCGTCGTCCAGGTTGCGATGGGCAACCAGGTTGCGGCAGTTCACGGTACCGCCGAACCATTCGAACGCATCGTCGCCGCCAAAAGATACCTGCACGTTTTCAATGGTCGTGCCACTGCCCACGCCGCCCATGGTCAAGCCATTGGTCTCGTTGTTGGGTTGGAACGGGACGCCGGCAAACTCGATGCGGACATAACGGATCGTGCCGGAGTTGTCGGCAGCATTGTTGCCGCCGTACAGACCCAATGTTGGATCTATGCCCCCCTCGGCCAAGCGCTGTCCGGCCGGATCGTTGATCGGCGCATTGCCGAGCACCAACAATCCACCCCAGTCGCCGGCTTGGCGCTGTCCGGCCGGTTGACCGGAGGTCATCACAACGGGACGCGTGGCCGTGCCGTTGGCGACGATACGGGACCCTCGGGTGATCACCAGCGATCCGCCGACGGACTTGATCAAAGTGCCCGGTTCAATGGTCAGGACGGCGCCGTTGGTGACATAGTGAAAACCGGCGCTGAGATCATAGACGTTGTTGGCCGTCCAGGTCGTACTGGCCGTGATGTTGCCCGCCACATTGACCACCGTTTGCCCTTGTAGGCAAAAGGCAAAAACCAACATGAAAAACAATTGGGAAACTGTTTTTTTCATAATGAAAAAATTTGGGGTGATAAATAGATGAATTCGGATGCAAAACTATGGCCTAAACAGTAGTTGAATCCTCAATTTACTTTATGTTTAGGTTGCGGGAAGTTTAATTTTCTGGTGCTTTTTATATGACTTTTCATGGGTGCCGGGACAGGGATTTTTTTTATATGCTTTTTTTGTGAAAAAAAAGTAAAAAAGCCCTTTTGGGCATAAAGAAGGGGCCTTCGCCCTAAAGCTCCGGCCCCAACGTCAATCAAAAACGCACTTCAATCTCGATAAACCAGCACAATATGTTTGAATTGCTTGAAAACAATCAAAATCGATAAGACAGACTTAGGGAAACGTTCGTGCCAAACCGGAAGCTTTGGATCAGGTTATCGGATGCCTCGTCGTATCGGCCGTTGTCGTTTATGTCCTGATAGAAATTCAGACTTTGGTTGAGCAGATCGGATATGTTCACTTTGAACTCGCCGTTTTTTCCGATCCTTTGTGAAAGCTGCAGGTCCAGAATCGGACGGCTGGATTCCCAAACGTCGTTGTATCCGACATAGCCGACCTGCCAAATGCGGCGCCCGATCTGGTTGTACAGGATATTGGCGCCGAATCCGATCTTCTGCTGTTGGTAGCCGAGACCGAGGTTGATCACGAAGGGCGATTGTCCCTGCAAGGGACGACTGGTGCTGGCCACGTTGGGAATACCGCTCACATCCACATTGGATACCACATAGGCGGCATTGCCGGTCAACGTGAGCAGATTGTTTTCATCGAGCACGAAACGGGTGCGGGCCTCCAACTCCAATCCGAGATCGTAGGCGCCCCGCACATTGGCAAAGGTGAACTGACGGGTCAACCCTCCGGTGCCCGCATCGGTGAATTGTTCGATGGGATTGTCGAAGTGCTTGTAAAAAGCCGTCACGGCGAACAATTGGTTGGAGCCCGGGAAAATCTCGTATCGCATGTCGAGGTTCC